>DAIRCW010000089.1:0-10738 GCA_036796475.1 Candidatus Acidiferrales bacterium
GCGCGCTAGCCCTCTCGACCGATGGAAACGGCCGCTGGTGCCAGCTTTCGCCACGCGCGGGGGCGATGCATGCAGTTGCCGAAGCAGCGCGCAATGTGGCCTGCTCCGGCGCGCGTCCTGTTGCCGCTACGAATTGCCTCAACTTCGGCAATCCAGAAAAACCGGAAGTGATGGCGCAATTCAACGAAGCCGTGGACGGAATCGCCGATGGTTGCCGCGCGATGGGCACGCCAATTACCGGCGGAAACGTCAGCTTCTATAATGAAACGCTCGGTCGCGCCATTTATCCCACGCCAATCATCGGCGTTCTCGGCATTCTGGAAAACGCCGATTGCGCGCTGGGCATGGCGTTTGGGCGCGAAGGTGACGCCATCGTGCTACTGAGTGGCTCGATGGAAGCCCGCAGTTCCTCCGAGGAACAGCGCAAGAGTTTTTCGTCATCGCAGTATGCGAAGACCATCCACAGCGTGGTAGCCGGCGAGCCTCCGGCGATTGATTTGCACGCGGAAAAGGTGCTCGTTGACTGTCTCGTCTCGCTGGCGACGGAGCGCGTTGTGCAATCCGCGCACGACGTCAGTGATGGCGGCCTGGCGGTGACGCTTGCGGAGTGCTGCTTCGCGAGCGGTGGCTTGTCCGCGGAAGCAAATCTGCAGAGCGACGATCCGGTCGAATATGCGCTATTCGAAGAATCCGGCGCGCGAGCCGTTGTCTCCGTGCATCCTGACGCCCTTGCCCGCGTCGAGCAGATTGCGGCACAATATAAAGTCGAAGCGCGGCGAATCGGCACAGTCACCAGCGGCGAATTCTGCATCCAAGTAAATGGCCATCCAGTGATTCGCTCCGCCGCCGGCAAGCTTTTCCAAATCTGGGACGGCAGCCTCGAAACATCGCTAAAAAAAGAATGAGCGCGAACTTCTATCTTCCGGACGATCACTTTCACGATGAATGTGGTGTGTTCGGCATTTTCGGCGCGGAAGAAGCGTCGAAACTGGCCTACCTGGGACTCTACGCGCTGCAGCATCGCGGCCAGGAATCCGCAGGAATTGCTGCTACCGACGGGGTGCAGTTCCGCGTCGAACGGAGTATGGGACTCGTGCAGGAAGTGTTCACGCCCGAGGTCATCAGCCGGCTTCCCGGTTTTGCGGCCATTGGCCACACGCGCTATTCCACCGCCGGCGACACCACGCTTATGAACGCGCAGCCGCTGGTCAGCGATTGCAACAAAGGCAAACTGGCGCTCGCGCACAATGGCAACCTGACCAACGCGCTGGAACTGCGCCGCAACCTCGAGCACAAAGGCTCAATTTTCCAGACCACCAGCGACACGGAAGTCATCCTTCATCTGATCGCGCGCAGCAAAATTGGAAATCTCGCGGGAGCCATCGCCGACGCGCTCGGCCAGGTGGAAGGTGCGTACTCTCTGCTCATTCTCACGCGCGATGAAATTTTTGCCATTCGCGACCCGCGCGGATTCCGTCCGCTCGCCCTTGGACGCCGCCAGGACGCGTGGACGGTCGCCTCAGAAACCTGCGCCTTCGATTTGATTGGCGCGGAATATGTTCGCGATGTCGAGCCCGGCGAAATGGTGCGCATTTCGCGCAGCGGCATCGAATCCATACGCTTTGCTCCCGAAAAGCCGCGCCAGCACTGCATTTTCGAGCACGTTTACTTTGCGCGTCCTGATAGCCTGGTGTTTGGCAAACCTGTGAATCCGACACGCGAAAAACTCGGACGCCTGCTCGCGCGCGAGCATCCCGCTATCGCAGATATTGTGGTGCCCGTTCCTGATTCCGGCGTGCCCGCGGCCATCGGTTACGCCGCCGAATCCGGAATCCCATTTCGCATGGGGTTGATTCGCAATCACTACATTGGCCGGACTTTCATCGAGCCGGAGCAGGCCATTCGCGATTTCGGCGTGCGCTTGAAATTGAACCCTGTACGCAATCTCCTCGAAGACCGCCGCGTTGTTCTTGTGGATGACTCCATCGTTCGCGGCACTACCAGCCGAAAAATCGTTCGCATGGTGCGCGAAGCGGGAGCTGCCGAAGTTCACATGCGCATCAGCTGCCCGCCGACGATTTCACCATGCCATTACGGCGTGGACACTCCAACCAAATCGGAGCTGATTGCCTCGCGAAATTCCGTGGAAGAGATTCGCGAATTCATTGGCGCCGATTCGCTCGGTTATCTCTCGCTCGAAAGCTTGCGCGCCGCCGTCGAAGACAACGAAGGCCATTTCTGCACCTCGTGCTACACCGGCACATATCCCACCGAGCTTGTGCAATTGGAAGTGGAGGCCCATCGTGCCTGCTGATTCTCAGCCAGCGAAATCAAACACCGCCGAGCCGCAGAAGACTACGCGCCAGAAGGTGCTGCGCGAAATTCTTTCTTGGGTCTGGCTGATCCTGGCGCTGTTTTTCGTAGAAAGCGCGATGGCCCAAAGTCGGCTGATTCCCAGCGGCTCGATGGAAAAAACCATTCTCATCGGCGACCACATGGTGGTCAGCCCATTCGGCTACTCGCTGTGCGTCCCCTATACGGAATTGCACGTACCGCTGTGGCGCAATCCCAAGCGCCAGCAAATTATCATTCTTGTTTCGCCGCTGAATGGCTCCGAGGACCTGATCAAGCGCGTCATTGGCATTCCCGGAGACAAAATTCAGATTCACCAGGGAGCCGTTTTCGTGAACGGCAAGCAGTTGAACGAGCCGTACGTCCTGCGCGATCCCGCCGACATGGCCAGCTCGCTCGAGAATTTTCCATCGTCAAACGATGGCGTTTACGATGGCCTCACTCCCAACTGGGCTGCCGAGCTTCCGCAATACGTTCATGACGGCTCTCTGGTTGTGCCGCCCAACGAATATTTTGTGATGGGCGACAATCGCGGGGACTCCTACGACAGCCGCTACTGGGGCTTCGTCCCGCGCAGGAACATCATCGCCGCCCCGCTTTTCATTTTCATGTCCATCCGCGCGCCGGAGGGTGTTTGGCAACCGGGCCACATCGGCGAGCGCATGGAAACCTATCTCAGCGTTTTCATCCATCCCGGCGAAATCCGCTGGAACCGCATTTTCCACGGTTTTTAGGTCCGCAGACGAATGGCCCCAACGAAAACCAAATCTCGCGCGAAAGCGCAGCAGAAACAGCAGAAGCCGCAGAAACCTGAGCTGACCGCCAAGGAAATGATTCGCCGCGAGCTTCTCTCGTGGTTCTGGGTGATCCTCGCATTCTTCATTCTCGAATCCATGATCATCCAGGCTCGCGTTATTCCCAGCGCATCCATGGAACACACCATCCTGATCGGCGATCATCTGATCGTCACTCTGCTCGGATACGATATTGGCATTCCCTTCACCGAGCATCACATCGCGCTGTGGCGAAATCCCAAGCGCCAACAAATCATCGTCTTCGAAGCGCCGCCGCAAGCCGCTCCCAACGAAGATTTCATCAAGCGCGTGATCGGCCTGCCTGGAGACACCGTTGAAGTGAAACGCGGCGTCGTGTTTGTCAATGGCAAGCAGCTTAACGAGCCTTACCTTAACCCGTTGCCCGATCCGAATGCTCCGCAAGAAAACACCGGGCCTTTTCACGTGCCCGCGAACTCATATTTTGTAATGGGTGATAATCGCGACAATTCAGACGACAGCCGCTACTGGGGCTTCGTGCCGCGCGCCAACCTCATCGGCACGCCTCTTTTTATCTATCTGTCCGTGCGCGCTCCCGATAATGACGTCTGGGAGCCCGGCCACATTGGCGCGCGGCTCGGCACCTATTTGAGCATTTTGGTTCATCCCAGCGAAATGCGCTGGAATCGTCTCTTCCACACCTTCTAAAAACCGAATTCCGTTCTACAATGTTTGCGGGCTTATGCGATATTCTGACGCCGGCGTTGACATCTCCCGGGCCGATGCGGCCAAGCAAAAAATCCGCCATCTCGCCGGACGCACCTTCAACAAATCCGTCCTCGCGCCCATCGGCGGATTCGGCGCGCTCTTTCATCTCGACCCCAAACGCTGGCGTGATCCGGTGCTCGTCTCCAGCGCCGACGGCGTCGGCACGAAGCTGAAAGTCGCCTCCGCCGCCGGAGTGCATTCCACCGTCGGCGCGGACATCGTCAACCACTGCGTCAACGACATCCTCACGCAATGCGCCGAGCCGCTCTTTTTTCTGGATTATCTGGCGATGGCGCGCATCGAGCCCAGCGTCGTCGAACAGATTCTCGACGGCATGAGCCGCGCCGCGCGCCAGGCGGGTTGCGCGCTGATTGGCGGCGAGACTGCCGAAATGCCCGGAATGTACGCGCCCGGCGAATACGATCTTGCTGGATTTATTGTCGGAGCAGTCGAACGTGGGCAGCAGGCTGATTCGCGCCGCGTTCACGCCGGCGATGTTCTGATTGGCCTTCCTTCAAACGGCCTGCACACCAACGGCTATTCGCTCGCGCGCAAACTCGTCTTCGAAGTCGCACAATTGAAGCCGGACACCTACGTCGCGGAAATCAGCAACAAAATTGCCGCCGAACTGCTCAAGCCGCATCGCTGCTACTGGCCCATGCTCAAAAATATCGTCCGTCGCGAATGGCTCTCCGGCATGGCGCACATTACCGGCGGTGGAATTCCCGGAAATCTGCCGCGCGCGCTGCCGCGCAACACGCAGGCGGTTGTCGACCTCGGCTCCTGGCCCGTTCTGCCGATTTTTCGCTATCTCGCGCAAATTGGAAAAATCGAGCAGGACGAACTGCTGCGCACATTCAATCTCGGCATCGGAATGATCTTGATTGTACCCTCAAAGAATTCTTCCAAAGTGGAAACCGAACTCAAGCGCCGCCGCGAACGCTTCTTCCGCATCGGCCGCATCGAATCCGCAGCCGCCGGCAAGCCGCGCATCGTCTATTCCGGCGCGCTCTCTCTTCGATAAAGCGTGATCTCTGCTTACTGCGTTGTAGTCGGCGCGTCCACCAGCGCCTTCCAGCTTCCGTCCGCCTGCTTGCCCCACACGACCACATAATTCGCCTTCATCGTTTGCGGTTTGCCTTTTTTGTCGTTGGTCGTAAGTTGGAAGGTGCCCAGCTCATACGCCATATCGCCTGACTGCGAGACGTGAATTGTGTTCGGCGAAAACGTCAATGCAAAACCCGGCGTGGCCATCATTCCCTCCCATGTTTTCTGAATCGCGGTCGTGCCGGTTGCGATGGGCGCGCCCGGCGCCATAAGCGTCGCCTGCGCATCGTAAAACGAAGCAGATTTTTGCGCGTCTTTCGCAGCCACAGCTTTGACCCATTCCGCATCGAGCGAACGAATCGCAGCCTCATCCTGCTCGTGGGATACGGCCTTCGAATTTGCCTCCGACGGAGAATTCTCAGCTTGCTGGCTGCATGAACCGACAAGCAGAGCCGCCAAGAAAATTAGAATCACTGCGAAGGGAGCCCGGGTGACTTTCATAGGGAGCCTCCTTGTGTCGAAATTTGCCGCCAAGAATGCGCTCACCGCAGCGGCCGTGTCAATGGGCGAGGGTAGTTTGCGCGCCGTCGGAACTGTGCTAACTTTTTGCGTCCATGAAAAAACGCATTGGCATCCTGCTCTCCGGACGCGGCTCGAACTTTGAAGCGCTCGCGCAAAGCGTCGCCGCAAGCCGCATCCCCAACGCGGAAATTTCCGTGGTCATCAGCCATCGTGAAAATGCGCCGGGCATCGAACGCGCCCGCGCGCGCGGTATTGATGCCCGCGTGATTCCTTCCAAGGGGCTGGAGCGCGAAGCCTACGACCGCCAGGTGGCCGCTGTTTTGCGCGACAAAAAAGTGGATCTCGTTTGTCTGGCCGGCTACATGCGGCTGCTCTCTTCGTATTTTGTCCACGAATTTCGCGGCCGCATTCTCAACATTCACCCTTCGCTCTTGCCAGCTTTTCCGGGACTCGAGGCTCAACGCCAGGCGCTCGAACACGGCGTAAAATTCGCCGGCTGCACCGTGCATTTCGTGGACGAAAATCTCGACGCGGGCCCGATCATCTTGCAATCCGCCGTTCCAGTTCGCGATGACGACACGGTGGACTCGCTTTCTGCTCGCATCCTCGCCGAGGAACATCGCATCTACTCCGAGGCCGTGCGCATCGTTCTCGAAGGCCGGTATCGCGTTGAAGGCCGCCGCGTCATTCTGCAAAATACTGAGGCCGCCAAATCCCATGTCTGAATCCCGCGCCAGTTCGGCTCACGTGAAATCCGCCGCTGCCAAGTCGATTGACGAACAGATCGCCTACATTCGCAAAGGCGCCGCCGAAATCATTCGCGAAGAAGAACTGAAATCCAAGTTGCAGCAATCCGCGAAGAGCGGCAAGCCGCTCCGCGTCTATCTCGGCGTAGATCCCACCGCGCCCGACATTCACCTCGGCCACACCGTGGTCATTCGCAAGCTCAAACATTTCCAGGACCTCGGCCACACTGCCATTTTTCTCATCGGCGATTTCTCGGCGATGATTGGCGATCCCACGGGACAATCCGAAACTCGCCCGCCGCTCACTCGCGAGCAGGTGGACACCAACGCGAAAACCTATCTCGATCAGGTTTTCAAAATTCTCGACCGTGACAAAACGGAAGTCCGCTACAACAGCGAATGGCTCGGCAAAATGTCCAGCTATGACGTGGTGCGCCTCTGCGGCCATTACCGTCTCGCGCGAATGCTTGAACACGAGGATTTTCGCTCGCGCCTCAAAAACAATCAGCCCATTTCCGTCCACGAGCTTCTCTATTCGCTGCTTACTGCCTACGACGCTGTTTCTCTGAAGTCCGACGTCGAACTCGGCGCCACGGAACAAAAATTTAACCTCCTCGTCCATCGCGACATTCAGCAGGAATATGGCCTGTCTCCGCAAGCCATCCTCACTATGCCGATCCTCGTCGGCCTCGATGGCGTGAAGAAAATGTCCAAGAGCCTCGGCAATTACGTTGGCATCACCGAATCGCCGCAGCAGATCTTCGGCAAGCTGATGTCCATTTCCGATGAATTGATGTGGTCGTATTACGAATTGCTGACGGATTTCGAGGAGCGCGTCATCGTGCGCCTGAAAGAAGAAGTTCGCACCGGCGTGCTGCATCCCATGGACGCCAAAATGCAGCTCGCCCACACCATCATCGCCAATTTTCACGGCGAAGCCGCCGCTCGCGCCGCCCGCGATGAATTTCAGCGCGTCTTCCGCAACCGCGAAGCACCGGAAGAGATACACGAAATCCATTTGCAAGCTGGAGATTATCCGTTACTGCGAATTCTGACCGAACACGGCCTCGCGAAATCGAGAAGCGAGGCCGAGAGACTTATAAAGCAAGGTGCAGTTGAATGGAATAAAACCATAATAAAAGATGTTAGCTTTGTCGTGCAGGTCAGGCAGCTGAGCCCACCGGCACAGTGGATCTTAAGGGTCGGAAAAAAGCGGTTTGTGAAATTCCTCGTCGATTAGTCGCTATTTG
The DNA here is from genome assembly GCA_036796475.1 of Candidatus Acidiferrales bacterium. Classification (GTDB taxonomy): domain Bacteria; phylum Acidobacteriota; class Terriglobia; order Acidiferrales; family UBA7541; genus DAHUXN01. The sequence goes on from DAIRCW010000089.1 coordinate 7,459, forward strand.
ACTGCTATCGCGATACTTGCAGTCGCTATTGCATGTCGGTGCTTAAGGCATCATCGCTCAACAGGTGGCCGTCCAGCGTTCCCGGAATCAGCGGCGCCGGCGACATCAAGTTGATATCGCGGAAACGATTATTCGCAATGGTGATGCTGTTGGCGCTCAGCGTGCGCCCCAGCGCCTGATTGAAGTTCGCCAGCGCAACCTCGTAATTCGCCTTGGCGCCCAGCTCGGTCAGCTTCGCGCCGTTCAGAATTGACGCATACTGAACCACAAGAAACGTGCTTGACTGGCCCAGGTTGAATTTCTTGACCTCATAATCGTACGACTCCTGCGCCAGTCCAGTGGCCTTGACCGCGGCATCCACCTGCGCGGCAGCCAGATTGATTTGCGTGTAGGATTCGTGAACCGCCGAATAAATGCTGCTCCTGTTCCGCTGATGTATCGTTTGCTCCTGTCGCTCATTCAGTTGCGCCTGCGCATTGGCCGCCTGCGCCGAGCGGTTCCGCAGCGGCAAATTAAAATTCAAGCTGCCCGCATACGTCGGTGAGGTGTTCTGGAAAATCTGGGAATAGGCCTGCCGAAGGCCGGCCGCTGTCCCCGGCCCGACCGTGCCTAGCGGGACTCCAATAAATTCCTGCCCTCCTGTTCCGGTCAGCACCGGGGTTCCGTTCTGGTCCACGATCACCGTCGTCGAAGGAGCAAAACTGCCGTTGGGAATGAACGCGCCCCTTGCGTTTCCGCTCAATCCCACGCTGGCGTACTCCGCAGCTACGGTGAGCGAGGGCAACAGTGAATTATGCGTCGCGCGGACTTCCACGCTTTCATTTCGCAATACCAGTTCGTCCACTTTAAGCTCCGGACGGTTTGCCCAGGCCTCCTTCACGGCATCATCCGCCGTCAAGTTCGGGACCTGCGGAGCGTTTTCCAGCGGCGTCGTCGGAACGATTTCCAAGCCTTTCAGCTTGGGATCCGAGGGATCCTTCGCCAGGAAATTGAGCAGAACTGACTGTTGAATTTGCTCTGCGGATTGCGCTGCAAGCAGCGACTGATTCCCCTGCGCAATGAACGATTCCGCGAACACCACATCGCTCGGCGTTCCCGATCCAATGTTCAGCAACCGTTTGTCATCATCATAGAGCTTTTGATATGCAGCCAGAGTCTGCTTTGCTGTATCCACCGCTTGACGATCAAACACCAGATTCCAGTATTGCGTCTGCACCTGCGTCACCGAAGTGATCACCTGCTCTTCGAACTGCAGTTGCCCGATTCTGTCCGTATTTCTGGCCTCCAAAATGAATCGCGTATTCGGCAGCAAACCGAAGCCTCGCAGCAATGGCTGTGAAAGCTGAACCACGAGACTGGAACTCACCGACGGATTGAATAAATTTGCCGAAGGTGAAGACGAACTCCGCGTGTTGTTCAATTGTACGTTGAACAGAGTCCCGGTATGAAATTCCTGCGTGTAGCTAAGGTCAACCGCATTCGTGTGGCTTGTCTGTGTGATGTTCTGCGCGCTCGTTCCCACGCCGCTGGTCAGCGGATTGTTCACCGTCTGCGACGCATCGCTCAGGCTTGAAAATAGGCTTATCACCGGATCAAAGCTGCCGCCTCCGCCACCGCCGATTACGAACTGCCCCAGCGGCGTCCCGCCGCCCTCCGCTTGCAAAACTTGTGTTTGGTCAATCCACGGAATGTACTCCGCAACGCCAATGTCCAAATCATTTTGCAGCGCCAGCGCAATGGCGTCCTGCAAACTGAGATTTAGCTTTCCGTCTTGAATCAAACTGTAGATCGTCGGCGCGTTCGTCAAGTCTGGATGAGGAATCCTTCGACTGGTGTACGGCGCGAAGAAATTTGGGAAGGAGCGCTTGCCTTTCGTGTAGTTGCGCGTGGTCAGCAGCGTTGTGTAGTTCGACGCCGGAGCAACCTGCCCCGCGTTCGTCTGCGCCGTTGCTTGCTGCTGTTGCGCTGCAGGCGCCTGCGCGTATGCCGGCACGCCGGTCGCCAGCGAAGCCGCGAGATAAAGTGCAAGAATCAATCGAGACCAGCGCTGAATCATTGTTCGAGTCCTCTCCGATTAATTAAATTGACCGCCGCGCCGCGTTTCCCCGCAGCGCCACCCGGTTTTTGAAAAGTGCAAACGATTACACGCAGCAAGGCACAAGCCAACGGTATGTCTATGAAAATAAGAAGGTAAGAAGAAGGTTCTCGCAGCCCAATCGTCCGCTACCGGACAGCCTTAACCAAAACCGGACACCATCGGACCTATCTTCCGAATTCGCTACCCAGCGCGCAGACTACCCCTCGTTTCGGGCTCTTGCCGAAGCGGACGTCGTGACCGCTGCTCCGCCTTCGCTACGCCTGCGCAGGACGCCGTCCAACCCCCAAACCTCTCCCGCTCGCGCCGCAAAGAAAACCGTGAAAAGAAAGAGCAGCGGAATATGGTCGAGGTTCGCACCGAAGTATTTCCACGTCGCCGCTCCGTGCCCGGGCGCGTACCACGTGGCCAGCGCCAGGCTAATCATGTGAATCGCCCCTCCAACTGACGCGGCGCGCACAAACAATCCCAGCACCAGCGCGATTCCAATCGCCGTCTCGCCCCAGCCGACAATATTTGCGCACAGCACCGGATGCGCCAGCGCGAAATGCTGCAAGAACGCGCCGTAAAATCCCACCGGCTCGTTCCCGCTCAGCCATCCGTTTATCCACCCCTGCATTCCGCCGTGCGCAAACGCCGGCCCCACAATTTTGTATTCGCCGAAAAAAAGAAAAATGATCCCCGTCAGGATTCGCACCGCCGCAATCGTTTTTCTCGCCTCGTCATTCATTCTGCCCTCCACGCACGAACTGAACGCTTATGCTCGCGACCGATGCTATCGCAAGGCCGGAGTGCAATTTTCCCTCCGACCACCGCTTACTGAGCTTAAGCCGTTTCTTTTATCCTGCATGTTCCACCAGTCCCTTTAATCGCTCCAATTCGCGGCGGTCCCGTCGCGCCACCGCATGCCTCGTCAGCAGCCAGTCAAAAAAACGCCCCAGCCGTCCCGGCATCTCGTACGAATCGCTCATCTCCACGCGCGCTCCGCTGCCGATTTCGCTGATTTGCCACCGCTGCGTTCCACGCACCCCGTAGGCGTCTTGAAATTGCCACTCCAAAATCCTCCCGCGCTCGAACTTCGTCACCACCGCCGTGTGCGTGAACTCGCGTTTGCCCATTCGCCCGGTCAACCGCACCTTCAATCCATTTCGAAATTCAATCGCGCCGCCCTGCATTTCAAACTGC
>DAIRCW010000090.1:0-10676 GCA_036796475.1 Candidatus Acidiferrales bacterium
GAATTGGGCGAAAACCAGTTGCCAATTCGCGAATCGATAACCTGCGCGCGGGGTTAGATGATGCGAGACGATTTTTGTTTCTGTTTTTGTTTAGACGGAAAAAATGCGTGCAGCTAAGGTTCTTCCGTCAAATAGCGGAATGGGTCGCCGATGTTCTTCCGGACATCCGCCCAGAAATCGTTGGGCTTGGAGAGAAAAGCCTCGACCACACGCGGATCGAACTGCGTCCCCGCGAACCGCTGAATCTCTTCGCGCGCGGCACTGACTGGAAGCGCTTTGCGGTAAGGCCGGTCCGATGTCATCGCGTCAAAGGTGTCCGCGACAGCGAATATGCGAGCCCCCAAGGGAATTTCTTCCCCTTTTAGGCCGCGAGGATAGCCGGTACCGTCGAAAAATTCCTGATGTGATAGAACAATTTCCGCCGCGTCTTTGAGGAAGGGAATCCGGTTCAGTACGGTATAGCCGATATCGCAGTGCCTGCGCATCAACTGCTTTTCATCAGCTGTTAGCGGTCCCGGCTTGCGCAGAACCTGATCGGGAATCCCCATTTTCCCGATATCGTGCAGAAAGGCCCCGCGCGCGATGTGCCGCAGCATATCCTGATTCACCTTCATGATGCGCGCAATCAGAATGGTGATGCCGGTGACCCGCTGGCAATGTCCTTCCGTCTCCGCATCCTTGGCGTCCAACGCGCTGCCCAGCGCCTCAAGCGTGTAGTCGTAGGATTCCTCCAAATCGCGCAACGTAACGGAAAGCTGCTGCGTGCGTTCCGCGACCAGGTGTTCTAGATTCCGCTGATACGAACGGTTCTCCAGAATCAGGTGGCGGTGTTCCAGCGCGCGCCCGACACTGTGGTAGAGCTGGTCTTTCTCGAAGGGCTTGAGAATGTAATCGTACGCGCCAGCGCGGATGGCTTCGAGCGCGATGGAAATGTCATGCATCGCGGTGACCATGATGACCGGGATGTCTTCGTTTTGCAGCTTGAGCTGACGCAACAGGCGCATCCCGTCCATTTCCGGCATGACGATGTCGCTAAGGACGAGGTCATGTCCATCTTTGCGGATTTCCTGAATGGCTTTATTTCCGTCGGAGACTACAGTGCATTTATAGCCCTGGGCTTCCAAAAGGGTGGAGACCACCTCGCGGATCGCTTCTTCGTCGTCGCAAACCAGTATCTTTTCGCCGGCCAACGCAGTTCTCCCCGATCGCCGGATTATAGCGGCCTTTCTGGCTGAGCGTTAGGCTTGCGTGGATTGTTGCAGCGTAGAAGTTACTGTAAACGTCGTCATTCAGGCGGACTTGCTGATTTTCGCCGTTGGACCATACTGAGGTGCAAGCAAAGGGGTTGTGCCTTGAGCGGCAGTCTATCGTAGAAAAACTATTCTAAGATCGCCGGATGTTTCTGGGGTGCGAGCTTTTCGCTTTACTGCCCTTTTGAATTTCTAGCGTTCTTCGAAAGCTAAACCGTATGCATTCCGGCCTGTGGTATACGCGCGGTCATTTTGTTCAGGAGAAGTTCAAGCTCGAAGCCCAAGGTCGCGACCATCTCAGTGAGCCGCGAGAGTTCCGGCAGCGGCAGCGAGCGAAGCGCGAGTCGCAGCATTGTCATGCGGTAGAGGATGTGGAATTGCAATGTGGCTTTGAGCAGCTCCAATTCTTGCGACGGGCGCAGTTCCGGAGAGAGCTTGGAGAGCATCCGAGCCAATTCCGTCAGATTCTGGAAATCCTCCGCCAATCCCTGCATATACAGTCGTAGAACCTGGCTCCGCTCTTTCCGCCAGAGCTTAAGAGTGTGCTTTGAAGCCCGCCGCCCTAGAAAAATTTCGTCCTCCTGGCCCAATATTCTCTTGATTTGCGGAAAATGCCTGCAGTGCACGGGCAGCAGCTTCTTGATTTCCAACGGCCTAACTTCCGGACACTGGATTCTGTGCGGGCCGAATAGCACCCACACCAAGACGGCCAGCACCGCCACCATGAGCACGGCCACGATCGCGATGGTCATTTCCACATCTCCAGCAGGCGAGTGTTAAGTTCACGGAGTTGAGCCGTTACCTGCGGGCATAACCTGTCGTATTCATCCTGACCAAGCAGACGTCGCGAGTGCTGAATAGCAGGGAGCGGGCTCCACAGGGCAACCACCCACATAATCATGGCAATATCGAATGAGACGTGCGACAGAGCTGCCCATAGCGTGAAATGAGCAAGCCACGGCAAAAACGTATTATCAGTCGCTTGAACAATGGAATGAAAGCCCAAACCAAGCGCGATCCAAGCCACATAATTTTCAGCCCGGACGCGGTAATATCGGCAAAAGGCCAGCCCGGCGATCAGGAGTCCCACAATGATGAGTTCAAGTCCGCGTTGCCCAGGGGGGATCAGGCTCGCCAGATTCAGCGGAGTGCCCCGGGCGGAAACTAGCATTGCAGTGAGCAGGATACAGCCCATCATTGCGAGGAAGGGTTTGGCCAGCCGCCAGACTCCTTCCAGTGGCGAAAGAATGCTTCGGCAGATTTCGTATACCACCAGCGCTCGAAGCAATAGGAACAAGCCTTGTGTGCTCCAATAGACGTAAAAGAAGGTCTTCGACCCGAAGCCGACAGTCTGGTATAGCCCGAAAGCGGCCACTTCATTGCAGACAAGCACGGTGAGGTATACCACAAAAATGGGAAGCCGTTCGCCGAGCCTTCGCCGAAATGCTAAGACGAGGATCGCCGCTTCAAGCAGGGCGCTAAGAGCCCAGTGCGCGAGAGAGAAGACTGACAAGCTCACGTGGCAGAGTATAGCATTCTCCTAGGGATTACGTAAGCTATTCATAAACCCTAGGAGTGCTTCACTCGGGATCCCGGTCTAAGGGAGTTTCTCAAGTACATTCACAGCTTTTCGCTGCTCAAACTATCTGAGAACTGGTAGGAGGCGGAGGAATCGGCACGCCGCCGTCAGCTACCAAGGTGAGAGTTGCGGCCGTTGGCGAGAAGCCCGTGCCGGTTGGTGGGGGAGGAATCGGCACGCCACCGTCCGCCAGAAGAAGAGCGTTTGCTGTCGCTGCCGAAAATCCGCTTCCCGTAGGGGGCGGAGGAATTGGGACGCCACCGTCTGCCCAAATCAGAATCGGCGCCTGATTAGCTTTCAGTACCTTAACATTTACGTTGACTCCCCAATTTGCGACGGCTAACATCGCGAGCAGTAGCGCGCTGCCGGCGATCAAGGTGAATTTCGCTGCATGTTTCATGTCGGAACACCTCCTTGGGCGCACTTCTCCCAGGAAACGGCGTTCGTTCAGCGGAATTCGTTAAAATGTTCTGAAGCTGGAACAGGATCGAAAAATGGAAGGCTTGGACGAATTTCATCAAACGCACGCGGTCATCGAAGACTTCACTGGCAACACGCTGAGCCAAATCAAAAGTGAAGTCTCACGCCTGTTGCATGTCGCCACGCTTCGCGACCTTGGTAGCGGGTGTTATCGCCACGATGGTTTGGCTGCTCTTTATTCGGCGGAGGCAGTGGATCAGGCGCTGCGGTTATGCCACGAGCAGCTCTTTGAGCGTATTCTGGAGACTCCCCTTGAGTCCCAGGAATCGGCTCTGCGGCAGTGCTTGCTATGCTTCGATACGAGTGTGAATGAGATCGCCGCGCGATGGAAGGAGCACGAATTTTACAAGTGTCTTATACCATCTGAAGTTCCAGAGTATCTTCGACAGCTCTTTTGTTCGAATTTCGCAACTGTTCTCGGGCTTCTTGCTGAAGAAACCCTCACGCATCAACCAGCCGCATAGACACTCCGATTACACGGCCCACAATTTCCGCTTCGTCAGGGAAATGATAGCTCTCTGAGACGCACGGCGACAAAGGATGCGGTTGCAGGACCAACCGGTTTCGGTCGACCGCGCACCAGCAGCAGCGATATCCCTTGCGAATATCAATCAGGTAAATCGGCCTTTCCGCTTCGCTCCGCCAGTTGCCAGCGTCTACTCTTTGCCGGTGGGGGTCCACCAGAACCAAAGCGCCGGGCCGGAGCAAAGGCTCCATCCAGCGATCCGTGAGCCCAATGTAGCCATAATGGTAGGAAGATCCATTCCGGAAACTCGCTGCTTCAAAGCATCCCCACTGCTGCACCATTCTTGTCAGGTATGTCGTGCGCTGCGGATCAAACGCCGGATCAAACCGAATCGGCAGGTACAGGTCCTTTGGCGGCGCCGCCAAGTGGGTGTTCGGCGCTGTTTTCGCTCCACCATCAAGGAAAATTTCGCTCAACGGAATGTCGTACCAGCGGCACACCTCATCAGGACTGAGGTGGTAAATGCTGCACAGGCTGAAGAGTTTGTAAAGGCTGGGAACTACGCCGGAGTTCTCAAAATCCGCGAGCCGGCTGATCCTTATGATGAATTCAGGGCGGCCATGCCGTTGCGCTACTTCGAAGCTTGCTTGCTCCACATCGCGGTAAGTGAAACCGAGTCGCTCGCGCACTTGGCGCAGACGGACGCCGGGAACCAAACTGCACGTCTCCACCGTGCGGGTATTCATGAGTGGGCGGGATTATAGCAGAGCCGTGTGTGTTCAGAAATCGGAACAACGAATAATCAGCTAATCACATCATTAATTTTTTCTACGGTAATTACAGGCACCTTGCGTCTGAATTGTTCCAGGCCGGAACGCTTATGAGATTGGCATAGCGAAGTGCAGCGGTTGCTTAACGCTGTGAACGTTTGCCGCTCACGCGATGTTGACATTGTATAAATTATGCTTACACTCTCTCTGGTTCGACGCTGCTCTCTTGCGCCTTGCGCTTCTACTGCGCGCAAGCGTAATCTTGCGCGCTTGAGCTGCTGTGGATGCAACTGACTTTCCAGCCGGAGGCATTCGATGCGATTTCTGAATTTCCGCTATACATATTTGCTTGCAATTATTCCCGCGGCCCTCTCGTTCTCGGCAGTCTCCGCGCGAGCACAGTTCCGCCGCCGTCCACCAAGCGAGGATAGCTTCCGTTTCCGCTTTGTCGGCCCGGTGGTCGGCAATCGCATCGCTTCCGTCGTGGGCGTCCCCGGTGATGAGAATACCTATTACGCGGGCGCGGCTTCCGGCGGCGTCTGGAAGACCAGCGACGGCGGCAATCGCTGGGAACCGATTTTCGACAAGGAGCCGGTCGCGGCCATCGGCGCGCTGGCCATTTCCGACTCCAGTCCCAACATCGTCTGGGCCGGCACTGGCGAGGCTTGGACCATTCGCGACAGCGATTTGATGGGCGACGGAGTTTACAAATCGATCGACGCTGGCAAGACGTGGACCCACATGGGCCTCGACGCCACGGGCCGCATCGGCCGCATCGTCGTGAATCCCACGGATCCAGATAACGTCTTCGTCTGCGCCCTCGGCCGCACCACCGGCCCGCAGCAAGAGCGCGGAGTTTATCGCACCACCGATGGCGGCAAGAGCTGGCAGCGCGTGCTCTTCGTCGACGAAAACACCGGCTGCTCCGGCCTTTCCATGGACGCCGAGAATTCGCAAACACTTGTCGCCGGCACCTGGCAGGTCGCCATGCACACGTATGCGGAGCTAAGCGGCGGGCCGGGCAGCGGAATTTTCATTTCTCACGATGGCGGCACGACATGGAAGCGCATCGAAGGGCACGGCCTGCCCAAACCGCCGGTTGGCAAGATTGACGTTGCCATTGCGCCCACGGATTCAAATCGCGTCTATGCGCTCATTCAGACTGCTGACCAAGGCTCGTTTTGGCGCTCGGACGACGGCGGCGAAAATTGGCGCGTGGTCAACTGGCAGCGCGCGCTCATCGGACGCGCAGGTTATTACATCCGCATCGGCGTCTCGCCCAAGAACGAGAACGAAATCCTGCTGGCCAATTCCAGCTTTTTCCAGTCCCTTGATGGCGGACTCACGTTCAACGAAGTCCCCTGGGGCGGCGACAATCACGACATCTGGTTCGATCCGAAGAATGCTGACCATTTTGCGCTTACCAATGACGGCGGAATGCTCATCACCACCAATCACGGACGCGGCTTCCATCGCGTCCAGCTGCCCATTGGGCAGATGTACCACGTAGCCGTGGATAATCAGGTGCCTTACGACGTCTACAGCAACATGCAAGACGATGGAAACATGCGCGGCCCCGGCACTTCCGCGGGATTCGCCTTCGGTGGCGGCGAGCAGCCTGACTGGGACCACGGCATGGGTGGTTGTGAGTCCGGCTGGACCATTCCTGATCCGAGCGATCCCAATATCGTTTGGGCCACCTGCTACGGCGATGAAGTGACCGTGTGGAATGCGAAAACCAAAATGGCCCGCTCCGTCAGCCCCTGGGCCCACACGCTCGATTCGCCGCCGACAGACACGAAATACCGCTGCCACTGGACGCCGCCTCTGGCCATTGACCCGTTTGATCCAAAAACCGTTTATTACGGCTGCCAGGTCATCTTCAAAACTTCCAATGGCGGCCAGAGCTGGAGCGTTATCAGCCCGGATCTTTCTACCCACGACCCCAGCCGCATCGTTTCTTCCGGCGGCATCGTCGGCGACAACCTCGGCCAGTTCTATGGCGAGCTCGTTTTCGCTATTGCTCCTTCGCCAATTCAAAAGGGCCTTATCTGGGCTGGCACAAACGACGGCCAGATCTGGTACACGCGTAACGGAGGAGGGAATTGGACCAACGTTTCGAAGAATTTGTCCGGCCTGCCCGCGTGGGGCACCATCACCAGCATCGCTCCTTCGCAATTCGACGCCGGCACAGCATATGTGTCCGTTGATTTTCATTTGATGGACGACCGCGATCCTTACATCTACAAAACCACCAATTTCGGCCAGAGCTGGACGAAAATCAGTGCCGGAATCCCCAAGGGCGAAATGTCCTACGTTCGCGTCATCGCCGAGGATCCTAATTGCAAAGGTCTGCTCTTCGCAGGCACTGGCAACGCGCTCTACTATTCACTAAACGATGGCGCCGACTGGAAGGAATTCAACGCCGGATTGCCGCATTCAGAAGTTTCATGGGCCGTTGTCCAGAAGCAGTTTCACGATCTCGTCGTTTCCACGTACGGGCGCGGCATCTACATTCTCGACGACATTACGCCGCTCGAACAGGAAGCGAAAAGCGCCTCAGAAAGCGAAGTCCGCTTCTTCACGCCTCGTTCTTCGTATCGTCTCGTCCGTGGCGGACGCGCATTTCTAGACTTTTCGCTGAAGTCCGCTTCCAAGGAGCCAGTGCAGATCGAAATCGTTGATTCCCGAGGCATGGTAATTCGCCGGCTCAAGTCTCCAGCAAAAGCGGGCATGAATCGCGTGGATTGGGACCTGCATTACGAGCCGCCGCACCTCGTCGCTCTGCGCACTGCGGCGCCGGATAATCCTCATATTTGGGAGGAGCCGCGCTTCCGCGGCAAGGATTCCCGGCCCATCACCCACTGGGGCATCGAAGGCGCTCAGGATGGCCCGCTCGCCGCTCCCGGCAAATACTCCGTTCGTTTGACCGTGAATAAGCAAACCTTCACCGAGCCGCTGACGATTCTCCGCGATCCCAAGTCGCCCGGCTCCGATGCGGATATAGAGGCCTCCGTGAAAGCGCTGCTGCGTATCCGCGACGATATCAGCCGCACTTCCGACATGGTCAATCGCATCGAATGGAGCCGCAAACAGCTCGAAGACACTGCGTCCATGCTCCAGTCTCAGATCGCCACCGCTAAAGCGGATTCCAAAAATGACGACAAAGCCGAGGCCCTGCTCAAGTCCGTACAGGACATGGACAAGAAAATGCAAGACGTTGAGTACACGCTGATTTCGCGCGTCGAGGCCAACAGCGACGACAAGTATTACGTCGCTGCATACAAAGTCTATCTGAACCTTATCTGGCTCAATGCGGAGATTGGCACCGGTGGCGGCGACGTTGCCGGCGGCGCCGATTTCGCGCCCACCGACACCGCTATGTCGCTTCTGCAGATGTACGAGAAAGACTTGGCAGCGGCGTCTGCGAAATACACTGAGCTGATGGACAAGGAGTTTCCCACGTTCAATCGTACTCTCGCCGGAAGCGGCATTGTTGCTGCTTTGCAGCCTGCACCTGCTTCCGCGCAGGACCAAGCTCTAGGTCAAAAGTGACGCGCCAAAACGGATCACGGGCGGACGGCTTGGAAGAGGGTCTCTTGAATGGAACCTGACGAGCATGCTCTTGCGAAAATATTCTGCAATGACGCGCGCTCCCAGTTCGAGAAATATACTCCGCGTATTGTCCGCTGCTTGCAGTTGCTAAGTGAAAAAGAAATCTGGTGGCGGCCAAACGACGCATCGAATGCCGCCGGCAATATCGTGTTGCACCTGTGCGGCAACGTTCGTCAGTGGATCACTTCCGCATTGGGCGGAGCGCCTGATTTCCGCGAGCGGGACAAGGAGTTCAGTGAGCGAGGGCCAGTTCCGCGGCAAGTTCTGATCAGCCAGCTGAGAAGCACCGTGAAGCAAGCCTGCTGGACAATAGATAGCCTTCCTTCGAAAACATTGTCGCAAGAATTCGAAATTCAGGGCTTTCGCGTGTCAGGACTCGTGGCCATCGCTCACGTCTACGAGCATTTCGCTTATCATACCGGCCAGATTATCTATCTCACGAAGTTAAAACGCGGAAAGGACCTGCGATTTACGAGGCTGCCATCAAGCAAGCGTTCAGCGCGCTGGCGGCCTTAGCCGCGGTGCTTACTTCCGTTTTTTCTCCACAAACTCTCTGAGCATGCGCCCGGCATTGTGAATATGCCTCTGCAGCAATTCCGTCGCGCCGGGGATGTCGCGCTTGCGGCACAGTTCCAGCAATTCCCGATGCTCCTGCTTCGCGCGTTCCAGCGCCTGCGTTAGGTACAGCTGCAAGCGCGTATAGCGGTCGCCGTTGTTATTCACCATCTGGATGATGGACATGAAATGCGGCCGGTTCGCCCGCGAATACAAAATCGAATGGAATTGCCAGTTCAGTTGGCCCCATTTCGCCACATCTTCTTTCGAGAGCGCCTTCTCGTACGTTTGCAGCACGGCGTCCGCTTTTTGAAAGTCCGCATCGGTCAAACGCGGAATGGATAGCTTCAATACTTCGCACTCCAGCAGCGCGCGGATGTCGAAGAGCTCTTCGATTTCCGCCGGGGACAGCGCCGATACCACCGCTCCGCGGTGTGCCACAATTTTGATCAGCCCTTCGGCTTCGAGCTGGCGCAGCGCCTCGCGAACTGGAATGCGGCTAACGCGAAAATCGTGTGCAATCGCATCCTGGCGCAACTGTTCGCCCTCTTGAACGTCGCCTCGGATAATCATCAACCGCAACTTTTCAGCGACCGCCGACGCGAGCGATTGTCGTGGAATCTCATTCCCGACCTCGGCGTCCATTTCGCTGTTTCGGTTCGCTGTCATGGGCATGCGGGCAAACTCAGATCCATAAAAGTGATTCGGGTGTTCCAGCGGGCCATAACATAGCACAGACTGAGCCTCTCAATCCCAACTGCTTTTTCCGCGAGGCTTTACGTGCCGCCCCAGATATCTCCGACGGTAAATCCCTCCTGGAATGGGTCACTTTCATCCACCACGTACCGCGAATACCCTGTAATCCATGCGCGCCCGCTGATGGTTGGCACAACCGCTGCGCAATTTCCCACGCGCGTTTCTTCAATCAGCCGTCCCGTGAATCTCGTCCCAAGGATTCCTTCATGCACGAAGTCGCGCCCGAGCGGCAGCTGTCCTTTCGCATGCAGTGCCGCCATCTTGGCGCACGTTCCCGTCCCGCAGGGAGAGCGGTCCAGCGCGCCGATCCACGTCGCGGGCCGCTTCCAATCCAGTTTGCCGGTCGAGACAATCACCGTGTTCCTTCGATCTGCGCCTTTGCTTGCGCTGGGCCCCGAGATCTGCGCAATAGTGATGCCCGCGATTTCCGGATTTTCCGGATGCGCTACGGGAAGCTGTTCTTGCGCCGCAGCCTTGATCATTTCTCCTGTGCGCACCAGATCGCGCGCTTCGTCCGGCGCCAGACGGAACCCCAGAGCCTCCGCATCCGCAATTACGTAGAACATTCCGCCGTAAGCCACGTCCACAATCACCGTGCCAAGGTTGGGTACTTCCACCGACGCATCCAGATGCGTCGCAAATGCCGGCACGTTTTGGAAGGTCACGCGCGTCACTTTGCCTTTTTGTACTTGCGCTTCTACTTCTACCAGCCCCGCGGGCGTGTCCAGCTTGAGCTTTGTCGCGCCTTCCTTCGCGGAAATGATTCCCGTTTCCAACAACACCGTCACTACGCAAATGGTGTTTGTCCCCGACATCGGCGGATACTCCACTTGTTCCATAATCACGAATCCGGCATCGGCATCCTCGCGCGTCGGCGGCAGGAGCAAATTGCAATTCGCCGCCGGATATCCGCGGGGTTCGCGCAGCATCAGTTTGCGCAGATGGTCGCCATGCGTTTTCAAATGCAGCATTTTCTCGAACATGCTTTTGCCAGGCACGTCCGAAACTCCGCCGGTAATCACACGACCCGGCTCTCCGCACGCATGTGCATCCACCGCGATGATCTCATTCTCTAGGCGCAAGCATGTGCTCCCCGTTGGACCTCGTTTGGACGCGCTGCCGAGGTCAAAGCTTTCACGCGTAACCAGCCGGAGGCAGTATAATCAAGACGGAATCTGTTCGCATGCGAACAGTGTCAGCCAGTA
>DAIRCW010000091.1:0-4123 GCA_036796475.1 Candidatus Acidiferrales bacterium
TTTTCTAGGTGGCGCGTGGCGCGCCGGCGGATGAACGGCTCGGCTACCTGATGCATTTCAATGGCGCTCATCAGTCGCGTGTGGCATCCGGCTTTTTCGAGCGCGTCCTGCAACGCGAGGCCGTTGATTACCGTGGCCAGCATGCCCATGTAATCGCCGGTGGCACGGTCAATCGAGAAATTCTTCTGGCGCCCGCCGCGAAAAATGTTTCCGCCGCCGACCATAATCGCTGCCTGCACACCGAGGCGGTTCACTTCTTTCAATTCCTGCGCGATGGTCGCGACCGTCTCCGCGTGAATGCCCGCCGTGAGCGGCCCTTGCAGCGATTCGCCGCTCAGTTTCAGCACGATTCTTCGGTAGACCGGTTCTTTTCCGCTCACGCGCGTAACCGCTCCTGTGCTCGCTGTTCCCACTCGTTCACTTCCTTTTGAACTTGCCGCATTCTAGCAGAGATTTTTCGCCGGAGCACTCAGATGCGCGAGCGCGTTGAGGTTGTTCGCGGCGCGGCATAGAATCTGCGGCATGCAACTATGGTTTTCGCGCGCGAACGGCATCAGCCTTCGCGAACAGCTGGTCACGCAAATCGTGCTGGGGATTCTTTGCGCCGACCTCGCGCCGGGTGAACGGCTTCCGAGCATTCGCGATCTGGCACGGCGATTTCGCGTGCATCCCAACACGATAAGCGCAGGTTACCGCCAGCTTGAAAGAGAAGGCTGGGTGGAGCTGCGGCGAGGCAGCGGAGTATATGTCTATCGCAGCGCACCAGCTAAAGAGGTTTCATCGTCCACCGCGCTGGATCAGCATATCGTCAATCTGTTTCGGGAGGCGCGAAAGCTTGGCGCGCCCATAGCCACGATTCGCGAGCGCCTTCGCCATTGGCTCGAGTTGCAACCTCCGGATCATTTTCTGTTGATTGAGCCGCGCGCACAGCTCCGGCAAATTGTAACGGAGGAAATGCGCCGCGCTCTTGCTTTGCCGGTGGAGAGCTGCGGAGTGCAGCCGTCCGAATTTCTGCCGCTGCTCGATGGGGCAATGCCCGTCGCGCTGGCGCGCAACGCCGCCATCGTCCGCAAAACGCTGCCGGCGACGACGGACCTCACCATTCTGACGATTCGTTCTGTGCCAAGTTCACTTGCGCAGTGGCTTCCTTCTCCGGCTGGAGTGCTGCTTGGCGTAGCCTCAGGCTGGTCCGAGTTTTTGAAGCTCGCGCGCACGGTGCTGCTGGCAGCGGGATTCGAGAGGGATGCGCTTCTTTTCCGCGATACACGGCGCGCTCACTGGTCCCGTGGCTTGCAACAGACGTCCGCGGTCATTTGCGATTCAGCGACTGTTTCGCAGCTGCCCAAAAATTGCCGGCCGATTGTCTTCCCGTTGCTCTCGGATTCATCCCTGCGTGAACTTCGCGAAATGCAGGAGTTCGTTCGCAACCCGCTCCGCAGTTCCGTGTGACACTCGAAAAACCGTCATAAGCGCGCCCCAATCGTCAGAATCGACATGCCAATATCCGCGCATGCGAAAAATACAAATAATTGTTCCTCTTCTAGTGGTGATGAGCCTTTCCGCTGCGGCGCATACCCGAAAGCAAAATCCAAAAGGAAACTGGAATGCCGTCAAGCACCTGGCCATCGGCACGCCTATATCGGTGCTGTCGCCGAATTCGCATCATTTGCTTTGCTACTTCGAGCGCGCAACAGATGATGAACTTTTCTGCCAGCCGTTGAGCCCTGCTCTGACGTCCGGGCCTTATTGGCCTTACCCCTTTCCCTATCCTCGCCCCTCGCCACGCTTTCCTATGGAATACGCGTTTCAACGGACGATGATCCAGCAAGTCCGTCAGGAACACAGCGAGGACTCGAATCAGCTGATCGGCGCAGGTATCGGCGCAGCCGCTGGCGCAGGTATCGGCGCGGGGGCGGCCAGCAGCGCCAAAGGGGCCGCAGCCATCATCGGAAGCATCCCCGGCGCGCTCATCGGAGGCCTGGTGGGGCGGGTTCATCCGCTCTTTCATCGTCACGTCATTTACGAACGGTGACTATTCGCCGGATGGATGCAAGCTGACCGAATATACCGCGAGCGGTCACGCGGCTTGGTCGAACGGTTCCAAGCGAGTATTGCGGCGCGTGGTATGCTTTTGCAACTATGCGTCGGCGCCGCGTGTTGATCGAATCCCCTCTGAAATGGCATTTGATGGAAATGACTGGCTCTGCGCCGGTGCGGCATCCGGTTGTGCCGGTCATCGCCGAACGCGGAGGGACGCAGCTGCGCGCGCCTCGCGCCGTCGCCGTGATTGACACGCGCGAGCAGAATCCGTTTTCGTTCACGCGTTTTGCGCGCTGGTTCGAACGCGTCGAGGAACGCGCGCTGCCGCTCGGCGATTACTCCATCGCGGGCATGGAAGATTCGTGCATCGTGGAACGCAAGAGCCTCGCAGACCTGATCCATTCCTTCACCGTGGACCGCGCCGTTTTTGTCGCACGTCTGCGGCGAATGAGCGAGGCGGCTCATCCGCTGCTGGTGATCACATCGTCGCTCAGCGAAGTCAAATCACGCTATCCGTACAGCGGCGTGGATCCCAATCAAATCACGCAGTCGCTGCTCGCCGTGCTGGTGGGACTGCGCATTCCGTTTCTGTGCGCGGAAACGCATGCGCTCGGCGCGGAAATGACCGCGTCGTTTCTGTATCAAGTTCATCTGCACAACTGGCTCGATGCGAATGGCTACGGCCGGTGCCTGTCTGATTCCGGATTGTGACGCGTCGCGCACAGCTGGCGAGAGTACCCGTGCGTTTCTTCCCCTAAAAATAAAAGTTGATTGTTGACTTTCGCCTTTGCTTCGCCCATAATGCGGCGCATACGCGGAGGCGATGCCATGACCACCCTGACTAAGCGTCAGAAACAAGTGCTCGATTATCTGGTGAACTTTAACGACAAGCACGGTTACTCTCCGAGCTTCGAAGAGATCGGCCGCGGGCTGCGGCTCACTTCGCTGGCCACGGTGCACAAGCATCTATCCACGCTCGAACGCAAAGGCTTCATTCGCCGCGGCTACAATCAGAGCCGCTCGCTCGAAATCCTGCAGCTTCCCAAGCCGGTGCGGAAACAGGTGATCGAGCACCACTCGCTCGGCCTTCCGCTCGTTGGGCGCATCGCCGCCGGCAGCCCTCTGGAAGCCATCGAAGACCGCGAAACCATCTCGCTCGCCGATTTCGCGCGTGGCAAAAAGACTTTCGTGTTGCAAGTGAAAGGCGATTCGATGCACGAAGACCACATTCTCGATGGCGATTTCGTGGTCGTCGAGCAGACGCAAGTCGCTAACACGGGAGAAATCGTCGTGGCGCTCGTGCGCGATGAAGACGCTACGCTGAAACGTTTTTACCGCGAAGGAGCGGGGAAAGTCCGGCTGCAGCCCGCGAATTCCAAGATGGCGCCCATCGTCCTGCCTGCGAACGACGTAAAAATTCAGGGCCGCGTCATCGGCGTCCTGCGCAAGTATTGAATTTTTGCGGCGGTCACATCGGCAATCACCATGAGCGCATCGCTCCCGGCTGAATCTTTGTTCCCCGGCTCGTGGAGTTTAGTGTCTTTCGAAGAAGTTCTGCCTTCAGGCGAAGTTCTGAAACCGTTCGGCGATTCCCCATTGGGCTTGCTCATTTATCAGAGCGACGGTCACATGTCCGCGCAAATCTCTGTAGCCAGTCCGGCGAGATTCGCCAGCGACGATACAGAAGATGCGCGTGACGAAGAAGCATGTGCAGCTTGGCGGGCGTACTTCGGTTACTGGGGCTCCTTCGAGATCCGCGCGGAGAAGGGCGTGGTCGTGCATCGCGTCGAGGGCAGTTCGTTTTCCAATTGGATTGGAACTGAGCAGGTCCGGCATTTTCGTTTCGATGGAGCGAATCGCCTGATCCTCGAAACGCAATCCTCGTCTGGACGCTACACGCTGGTCTGGCAAAGAAAGGCCGCGTGAAATCTCGGCTAATTATGCGACAAATGCAAGTGTGGGGATTTGCGCCCTTATGACGCCCCTATGACAAACGAAGCTGAGCGTCTTTTCAATTTGAACGGCGCCGTCGCCCTCGTGACCGGCCGCGCTCCTCTCGTCGTCTGCTGCCATGCATATCCCT
>DAIRCW010000091.1:4133-10510 GCA_036796475.1 Candidatus Acidiferrales bacterium
TTAATTTTGACGGGCCCCGCCCCCCTCGTGCCGGGCGCGAGCCGCGGCGTCGGAAAAGGTGTGGCTCGCGCGCTCGCGGACTGCGGCGCGACGGTTTACGCCACCGGACGCACGATTCAAGCGACAGAAACCAGCAGCGGCAAAATTATTGCGGTTCGCTGCGATCACCGCGACGACTCGGAAGTTCGCGCGCTATTTGATCGGATTCGCGGCGAGCGGGGCCGGCTCGACATCCTTGTGAATAACGTTTGGGGCGGCTACGAAAACATGATGGAGAATGGCGAGTTCACCTGGACGCGCCCTTTCTGGCAGCAGCCGCTGTGGCGCTGGGACGCGATGTTCGAGGCCGGCGTGCGCGCGCATTACTTGGCCAGTTGTCTGGCCGCGCCGATGATGATTGCTCGCCGCAGCGGGCTCATCGTGAATATCTCCTTTTGGGCCGCGCAGAAGCACATCGGCAATGTCGCGTATGGCGTTTCGAAAGCGGCCACCGACAAGCTCACCACCGACACAGCGCACGAACTGAAGCAGCATAACGTGACGGTTGTGTCGCTGTATCCGGGCCTGGTGCGAACGGAAGCAGTGCTCGCGGCCGCCGCGTGGCTGGACCTCAGCAATTCGGAATCGCCCGAATTCGTCGGACGCGCTGTCGCGGCGCTCGCCTGCGATTCAAATCTGATTCAGAGGACAGGCTCTGTTCTCGTCACCGCTACGCTAGCGCGTGAATACAATTTCACCGATATGGACGGCAAGTCTCCGCGGGCTCTCACGCTTCAGGAAGTCTAGTCGCTCGCCATAGCCGCTCATTCGTACTCCGGATGCTCGTTACAATCCGCCGCCATTCACAATAAAATCGGCCAGACGCGCGGGATTATACGCCACCAGCAGACGCGAATTCGCATGGCCCTGCCGAACTCAGGCGCACCGCACGTCTGCGCCGCAGCCTCGGCCATGCACCAGGCCAGGCCAGTGCTGTTAGGAACACGTTCGCAAAACTTCTGCTTGCCTCCACCCTCAACACCGCATAAATTCAGAGTCCCCCAGCTAGTCCAAGTTCTCACATATCCGTCTGTTTGGAGGAGGGGTCGTTCATGAGTCCTATGTGGGGCAACAAAGCGCCGGAGCAGCCCGCAGCTCCCGCGGCGCCCGAGAAATCGGCGAACATTCCGGCGAAGCCGCAGACACAAACTCAAACACCGTTAAAATCGGAGGCAAAAGCTATGGCAATGAATCCTAATGAGCCGGTCTATTCTTCCAGCGGCGCCGCGGCGCGGCTGGGCGCAAGCCTGCACGTCAAGGGCGAAATCACCGGCAACGAAGATCTGAGCATTGATGGAAGCGTCGAAGGGCTCGTTCACCTCGAAGAGCGCAAACTCACCGTGGGCCCGAGCGCCAAAGTCACTGCCGACATCATCGCCCGCGAAGTCGTGGTGTACGGAAATGTGAAGGGCAATCTTCGCGCGCGCGACCGCATTGAGATCAAAAAGGACGGCTCAGTGATCGGCGATTTGACCACTGCCCGCATCATGATCGAAGACGGCGCCTATTTCAAAGGCTCCATCGAAATCGACAAGAGCGGCGATGCGTCCGGCAGCTTCGATAAGTCCTACTCGTCGAAAAGCGTGGCAAAGAGCGTCGCAACCACGTCTGCGGCGAGCTAGCGCGCGGCAGAGCCGCATTTCGCTAACCTTCGTTAAACAAAGAAAGAGCGAGAGCCGCAGTAACCTTCGCTCAGGGTTTTCGCGAGGCTGTGCTTTGCATTCCGCCGGCCCAGCCTCGCGCCCAGCCCTCCTGCTTATCAAATGGCCGCGACTCACGAGGCCAAGTACCCTCACAACTTATTCGGCGAACGCTTGAACCGGTGCGCGAGGCGAATTTTGCGCCGTTCGCCGGCCTCTTCCCATCGGCGACGGTCCTCCTCAGTTTCCAGAATCAGCGGCGTGATTTTGCAGCGGTCCATGTTTTCGTCCACGGCAACGTAGGTGAGATACGCGCTCGACGTGTGCATCCGCTCGCGCGTCAAGATGTTTTCCGAAAACACTTTCACGCCCACTTCCATCGAAGTGTCAAACACGCGGTTCACGCTGGACTTCAGCACAATCAAATCGCCAATGCGAATCGGATTTCGAAAATCGAGATAATCCACCGACGCAGTCACCAGATAGCTGCCGGAATGCCGGTGGCCGGCAATCGCGCCCGCAAGGTCAATGAAATGCATCACGCGCCCGCCGAGCATGTAGCCCAGCGGATTCGCGTCGTTCGGCAGCACCACTTCGGTCATCTCCGAGCGCGAACCGCTCACCGGCTTCCCCGCCGGCTCCAATTCTTCCGCGAGAGCGCTCTTAGGACGCGCAACGACTTTCAGATCCGGTTTTTTCTTCAATGGTATTCCTCAACTTGAATTGGCACAGGCGAATCGGCCTCTTATAATACGCCGATATGAATGCGCCCCCAACACCCGGCAAGCGCCGCCAGATGCTCGAACAGTTCGTGCAAAAAAATCCGGCCGACGCGTTTGCGCGCTACGGCCTGGCCATGGAATGCGTGAATGAAAAAGACTTTTCCGCCGCTGAAGCACAGTTCGCGCAGCTCATCGCCGCTCATCCCGGATATGTAGCCGCGTACTATCAATTCGGACGCCTCCTTGCCGCGCAGAATCGCACCGATGAAGCGCGCAAAATTCTTGGCGAAGGCGTCGCGCGCGCCGCGCAATCCGGCGATGCTCACGCGCAGCAGGAAATGCAAGCTGCTCTCGACGAACTGGGCTGATGCGAGAGAATTTCTTCTGCGTCCCGCCGCCCGGCATGAATTCTGCTATCCTGATAACTGCCCCGCATTATGAAACCCAACCGCATCCCGCTTTTTCCCCTCGATGTCGTGCTCTTTCCCGACGCGCTCTTGCCGCTGCACATCTTCGAGCCGCGCTACAAGCTGATGATTCGCCATTGCATCGAAGCGAAGCTGCAATTTGGCGTAATTCTGGCGCGCGAAAAAGGAATCGCCGCCACCGGCTGCATGGCCACCATCACCGCGGTGGTGAAACAGTATCCGGATGGAAAGATGGACATTCTCACGCGCGGCGACGTTCCTTTTCACGTGAAGCATGTTTTCGACGAAAAGCCTTACTACGAAGCGTCCATCGAGTATCTCGAAGAGCTTGCGACTGCCTATCCAAAAGCATCCGACGAATTGACCGATGTCTACGAGCAGTGCTACTGGATGATTTTCAATCGCGGCCCAGTGGCGTCCAGCGCGTCGCAGCCTGCATCGCCGGCTTACAGCATGGCAGACTCGCTGCCTTTGCCGCTCGAAGCCAAGCAAACGCTTCTTGAGCTGCGCGATGAACGGGAACGCCAGGAGCAATTGCTCACGCAACTCAAGGACTGCCTGCCGGAGCTCGTTTACCGCCGCGAACGCCGCCAGCGCTCCCGCGGCAACGGCCATTCGCTGAATTAGTTTTCGCGGCAGATCTTCCGCCATTAGCGCGGACAACGCGAGCGGTCTATAATGGCGTCAGAGAAAGAGATTGGAGATCCTCACTTGAGCATGGAAGCTGCCCGTCCCAGCCCGCAAAAAGTTTCAGATAAGAGTCTGGACAAAATTTCAGCAAAAGGCTCCGAAAAGATGGCATCCAAACCAAACCTTCTTGGCGAATTGCGAAAAAGCGGCTGGAGCGAGGCGCGCATCGCTGGGCGCAGCGTGAAAGACGAGCTTCGCGATAACTTGCTGCACAAATTGAGCGCCGGCGAGGAACTTTTCCCGGGAATTCGCGGCTATGACGACACGGTGATTCCGCAAATCATCAACGCCATTCTCTCGCGCCACAATTTTATTTTGCTTGGGCTTCGAGGGCAGGCCAAGACGCGCATCTTGCGCGATCTGGTGAATTTCCTCGACGCGGAAATCCCCGTCGTCGCCGGCTGCGAGATCAACGACAATCCTTATCGCCCCATTTGCCACGCCTGCCGCGAACGCTCCAAGACCGAAGGCGAAGCGCTGCCCATTGGCTGGCTCCCGCGCAGCCGCCGTTATGTCGAAAAACTCGCCACTCCCGACGTGACCATCGCCGACATGATCGGCGACGTGGATCCCATTCGCGCCGCAAAGGGCGGACACGATCTCTCCGACGAGCTGACCATTCACTATGGCCTGCTCCCGCGCGCCAATCGCGGCATTTTCGCCATCAACGAACTGCCCGATCTCGCCGGAAAAATTCAGGTCGGCCTGTTCAACATCATGCAGGAGGGCGACGTTCAGGTAAAAGGTTACCCTGTCCGCCTGCCGCTCGACGTGCTGCTCGTCTTCACCGCGAACCCCGAGGATTACACCGCGCGCGGCAAAATCATCACGCCGCTCAAGGACCGCATCGGCTCGGAAATTCGCACGCACTATCCGGCGAGCGTCAGCGAAGGAATTGCCATCACCACACAGGAATCCTGGACGCATCGCGACGGCCGCAACATTGAAATTCCGCAGTACATTCGCGAAGTAATCGAAGAAGTCGCCTTTCAAGCGCGCGAGGACAAGCGTGTCGACCGCCGCTCCGGCGTCAGCCAGCGCTTGCCGATTTCCTGCCTCGAAAATGCGGTAAGCAGCGCCGAACAGCGCGCCGTGCGCAACGCCGAAAAAACAGCGGTTGCGCGTATCGCCGACATTTACAGCGCGATTCCCTCGATGACTGGAAAATTCGAGCTGGAGTATGAAGGCGAGCTGCGCGGCGCCGAGTCCATCGCGCGCGAACTGATTCGCTCGGCCGTTGGCAAAGCCTTTACAAAGTATTTCAGCGACACCAATCTGCAATCGGTTGTGCAGTGGTTCGAAGGCGGCAATGAATTGAAATTCGCGGCCACCGGAAAAACCAGCGAGCATCTGGCCGAACTGCGGAAAGTCACCGGCCTTTTTGATCACGTCGCGGCTCTGGGCGTGAACGCCAAAGACGACGCCGGATTGCAAGTGGCCGCCGCGGAATTTTTGCTCGAGGGTTTGTGGGCCCACAAGCGCATCAGCCGCAGCGAAGAGCGCGGCTTTTTCGCCGAAGCGCGCAAAGCTCCTGAGCCGCGCGACGTCCAGAGCCGCATCCCGCGCCGGCAATTCAACTGACGGCTGCCCGCGCGCGAATCAGGCGGTGCGAATTCCATGAAATACGTCCGCTACAAAAAATACTCCGGCCAGGAAGCAGAGGACATTGATCTGCAAGAGCTGATGAACCGCCTCTCCGATTTCCTGCTGCAGAGCGGATTCGAATCGCAATACTACGGCTTCCAGGAAATGGACCCGGAGCGCTCCATGGACCAGCTGCGCCAGGCCATTCTGCGCGCTCTGGAAGAAGGCGATCTGCTTCCTCCGGAAATGATGGAGCAACTCCTCGAAAATCCCGACCTCGCAAAAAATCAAAAGCTCCGCGACTTGATTGATCAGCTCATCGAACGCATGACTCAGGAGGGCTACATTTCCCCGCAGCCGCCGCAGGTCACTCCTCCTCCCCAGCAAACGCCCGGCGGACAAATCGGCGCGCCCGGCAAGGAAGAAATTCGCGCGCGCTTCGAAATCACCGACAAGGCTCTCGATTTTCTCGGATTCAAAACTCTTCGCGACCTGCTCGCTTCGCTGGGCAAAAGCAGCTTTGGACGCCACGACACGCTCGACCTCGCCACCGGCATCGAAGCCAGCGGTTCATCGAAGCCCTACGAATTCGGCGACACGCTCAATCTCGACATTCCCGAAACGCTTTTTCACGCGCTTCGCCGCCAAAATGCGGAAAATCCCGCGCGAACCTCGCCTTCATTTCCATTCGACATTGATTATCAGGATTTGATGGTTCACCAGTGCGAATACCAAAGCTCGTGCGCCACCGTGCTGATGCTCGATTGCAGCCACAGCATGATTCTTTACGGCGAAGACCGTTTCACGCCCGCCAAACGCGTCGCTCTCGCGCTTTCGCATCTCATTCGCACGCAGTACCCCGGCGATTCGCTGCACTGCGTTCTCTTCCACGATAGCGCCGAAGAAATCCCTCTCGCGCAATTAGCCCGCGTGCAGGTCGGCCCGTATTACACCAACACGCGCGAAGGCCTGCGCATGGCCCAGCGCATCCTGAACCGCCAGAAAAAAGACATGCGCCAGATTGTCATGATTACTGACGGAAAGCCTTCCGCGCTCACGCTCGAAGACGGCCGCATTTACAAAAACGCCTTCGGCCTCGATCCTCTCGTTGTCACGCAAACGCTCGAAGAAGTTTCCAAGTGCCGCCGCGCCGGCATCCTCATCAACACCTTTATGCTGGCAAGCGACTACAGCCTCGTCCACTTCGTCCAAAAAATCACCGAGCTTTGCCGCGGCAAAGCCTACTTCACCACTCCCTATACCCTCGGCCAGTA
>DAIRCW010000092.1:0-10486 GCA_036796475.1 Candidatus Acidiferrales bacterium
CCGCGTTACGCCACGCTGAAGGGCATCATGGCCGCGAAGAAAAAAGAAATTACCAGCATGCCGCGCGAATCGCTCGGCGTGCAGTCCGCGCTGACGCAAAAGGTGGAGCGCATTTACGTCCCGCAGAAAACGAAGAAAACCGAATTCATCACCGGCTCGCCCAAAGAGATCGCGGCGAAGCTCGTTGAGAAGCTACAGCACGAAGCGAGAGTTTTGTAGTAACGGGCGCAACGAGACAAAATGAAAATCCTGTTCATCTCCGAGCAGCGCGAAGGCAAATGGAACAAAGTGAGCTTCGAGGCGCTCGCCGCCGCGCAGCAGATTGCCACGCAAGCGAAGGCCTCCCTCAGCGGCCTCGTAATTGGTCAAGGCGTCGCCGCTCTTGGCGATGAACTCGCGGGCTATCAACTCGAAGAAGTGATGCTCGTCGAAAACGCGCTGCTCGAAAAATACACGCCGGATGGATATTCCATCGCGCTCAAGCACGCCATCGAGCAGAGCAAGCCCGATCTCGTGATCCTGCCACACACCTATCAGGTGCGCGATTTTGCGCCGAAACTCGCCGCGTCCATGAACAAAGGAATGATCGGCGATTGCGTGGGCTACCGCTACGAAAACGGGAAACTGGTTTTCGTGCGGCAAATGTTTCAGGGACGCACCGCGGCGGACGTGACGTTTCAGGGCGATGGGCCGTGGATTGCGTCGTTTCAAGCAGGCGCGTTTCGCGGAGACTCCGCTGCGAAGAACACCAGCGGCAAAGCGCCGGTGAAGCCCGTAAGCGTTGAACTTAAAGCCGAACAAATTCGTACTAAGCCGCTGGAGCTTTTCCGCGAAGCAAAGCAGGCAGTGGATTTGACGCAGGCGCCGATTCTCGTCTCGATTGGCCGCGGCATCAAAGCGCCGGAGAATATTCCGCTCGCTGAAAAACTGGCCAAGGCGCTTGGTGCGGAGCTTTCTGCGTCGCGTCCTATCTGCGATGAAGGCTGGCTGCCAATGGAGAGGCAGATTGGAAGCTCGGGGCAGACGGTGTCGCCCAAATTGTATTTGGCGCTGGGCATCAGCGGAGCGATTCAGCACGTAGTGGGAATGAAAGGTTCGCGCTGCATCGTGGCCATCAACAAAGACCAGAACGCGCCGATTTTCGAGATCGCGGACTATGGCGTCGTGGGCGATCTGTTTGAAATTGTGCCTGCGCTGACTGAGGCCGTCGAATCAAAGGCCGGCTAACAATTCGCTTCTTGCTTATGTGACCCGCGCAAACCCGAAAGTGTCCCCAGAGTGAAACTGCCCATTCGTGTCCGCGCCGTCATTTTGGATTGGGACGGCACGCTGCTCGATTCCTATCGCGCCGACGCGCGCGCTTACCAATTTATGTTTCGCGCGCTGCGCATCAAATTCAGCAGCCGCGATCTAGCGCGGCACTACTCACCGGATTGGTATCGCGTTTATCGCGCCGCGAAAATACCGCGTTCGCAGTGGCAACTCGCGGATAAACTCTGGTCGGAAGGATATCAGCGTGAAAATCCCCGGTTGCTTCCGGGCGCGAAAGCGCTGCTGAAAAAACTCAATGTGGCACATCTACTCGCGCTGGTGACGAGCGGCGACCGCGAAAGAGTTCACCGCCAGCTTAAGAATTTCGATTTTCTCAAGCTGTTTCCCGTGTGTATCTGCTCAGAGGACGCTGCTCGCCGCAAACCTCATCCCGCGCCGTTGCGGAAGGCGATGCAGTGCCTGGGCGTAAAGCCGGACGATTGCGCTTACGTGGGCGATACGCCAGAGGATATCGAGATGGCGAGGCGTACGCACGTGCGCTCAATCGGCATCATAGGCCCGTTTCCCAGTTCAGCGCGGCTTGCTGCGGCTCATCCGGACGCGCTGATTCATTCCATTCGCGAATTGCCGAAACTATTGGCGCCGATGGACGTATCGGAATGATTTTTTGTGTGTGCTACTGCTCTGCGCTCGGACTAGAAGTCTTCACGGGCGATGCGGGCGCGTTCGGCTTGAAATTCGATGAACGGACAATCAGCCGTATCGGCACGGACCCATCCGGGGTTTTCACTTCGCTATCCGAACGAATATACGTGGGGAACCAAAGATGGCCCTCGAGATTTTCACGGTAGATATCAAACATCTGGAAGGGGAAATCGCCGGCATTGCCTGAGCCGGTGACGAAATGGCCATAGCTCTTCACGATGGAGAAATCCTGATCGTCCACCCAAATGACACCCTCGAATAGCGGCTTCGCTCCAAGCTGCTTCGGATGCACTCCGAAAATGAACGTGTCAATCTGATCGAGCTTCTCTTTGCCTTCGTAATTCAGGTTGTACAGATGCGCTTCATCGCTGGTGAGAAAAAACATGGGCATGCCGGCAAGATATTTCACGTCAGAGAGCGAGAATTCGGTATAGCGCAAATTCGAAGTGGGCGTGCCGAGGACTTTTTCGTAATGTTCGCCGTCGGCCTTTTTGTATTGCTGGCCGTCGAACTCGTAAGCACCGCCATTGGTGACCAGCTCTTCAACTTTTACATTCTGGTCGAACATGTCCGCGTCGTAGGCTTTCTTGTTCTGGTCCTCGTTTTGCGTAAAGCGCTGGATGATTTGCTCGGCAGGAATCGGCGGCGCACCTGGATTGGGCTTCACGGGAATTTTCTTCAGCTCGAATTTGGGCGGAGGCGCGATGGGCCCGGCGACCTGCGCGAAGGCGGGCGAAATGCCTGCGGCCAATGCCCCAAGGAAAACCAGCAATACGAATGGGTTTCGTTTCATGACCAGATTAGATGCGAGAAATCGCCGTGGAGATTATCTTCGAATCGCAGACGCAACGCGAGCTTCACAGCCACACATTTAGGCGGTGTCTTCAATCTGCTGAAAATCGCAACGTTAGGGCGATCTCGCATAACACTCTCCGTTTGCCGGCGTAAACTTTGATAGAATTCCGCGGTAGTTCTTACGCGCACTAATGACACAGGGCAGGCTCGCCAAGCTGTTTTATGTCTCCGGAGTCGTGCAGGGCGTCGGTTTCCGGATGTTCTCGCAACGCGTTTCGGCGAAGCTGGGCGTGACCGGCTACGCCAAGAATCTGGCCGATGGGCGCGTGGAAGTCTATGCCATCGGTTCGGCGGCAGAACTGGCGGCGCTGCGGCGCGAACTGGAGCGCGGGCCGCGCAGCTCTTCGGTGAGCGAAGTTCTCGAAGAAGAAGCGGACGTGGAGGAGCGGTACGCGCAGGGCTTTTCGATCGAACATGATTCCTGGTGAAAGGAATTTCCTGCATGGATGAATTGAAGAAACTGATTCGCGAAGTTCCGGATTATCCGAAACCCGGGATCCTGTTCTACGACCTGACCACGCTGCTGCAGGACAAGCAGGGCTTTCGCGTACTCATCGAAAAACTTTGCGACAAGTTCATCGGCAAGCACATTGACATCGTGGCGGGAATCGAAGCGCGCGGATTCATCTTCGCGCCGGCGCTGGCGTATCGTTTAGGCGCAGGGTTCGTGCCGGTGCGCAAGCCGAATAAATTGCCGTGGAAGACGGCGCAGGTGAGCTATCAACTCGAATACGGAACGGACAAGCTCGAAATTCATCGCGACGCAGTGAAGTCGGGCGAGCGCGTGCTCGTCTGCGACGATCTGCTGGCCACCGGCGGCACCGCCGCGGCCGCGACGCCGCTCATCCGAAATTTGGGCGGCGAAATTGCCGGTGCGGCGTTTGCGGTGGAATTGAATTTCCTCCACGGGCGCAAGAAGCTCGAGGGCACGGAAGTTTTTTCGCTGATTCAATACGACAAGTGATCTAGGAATTCGGCTTCGAGGCGCGGCGCTGGCGGGCTGCCTCGAAGAGCACAATTCCAGCGGCCACCGAAACGTTCAGCGAGCCCACGGGTCCGCTCATCGGAATTGAAACCACAAAATCGCAGCGCTTGCGCACCAGTTCGTGAAGGCCGGCGCCTTCGCTGCCCATCACAATGGCCACGCGTCCGCGGTAGTCCACGTCGGTGTAGTTCTTTTCCGCGCGGGCATCGAGTCCCACGAGCCAATAGCCCGCTCCTTTTAACTGCTCCATGGCACGAGCCATGTTTTTCACGCGCGCTACTGCCAGATGCTCCAGCGCACCAGCCGAGACGCGCGACACGGTCTCGGTTAGTCCCGCTGCGCGGCGCTCGGGAATCACAATACCTGCAGCGCCGGCTCCGAGCGCGGTGCGCACAATCGCGCCGAGGTTGTGCGGGTCCTCGATGCCATCGAGGAGAACGAGCATCCGATTCTGATTGGAGTCAGCGAGTAAGTCTTCCAGTTCAATGGCCGCGCGGGAAGCTGCGTAGCCGATAACTCCCTGATGGCGCTGCGGGCCTGCGGAACGGTCCATCTGCACGCGATCTTCGAAGCGCACCGGCACACTCCGGGAGCGTGCGAGATCGATGATTTTCTGAATGCGTCCAGCATGCTGGCCGCGCGCAACGACGATGCGACTCAGCGGACGGCTGGCGGCGAGCGCCTCTTCCACGGCGTGAATTCCCAGGAGCAGCTCGGTCATCGCATGGCCGCGCAGAATTCCAGCATGCGCTGGCGCGTTCCTTTCACCGGCACGGCAAAGGGCAGTTTCGCCGCGCGGTCAAGCAGCAGGATCACACGATCCAGTTCGCCCTCGCCGGTGCTGCCCGCAAGCGCCAGCCGCAAAGGATGAAAAATGCGCCGTCCCTGCGAACCGAATTGCTGCTTGAGGCCGTCTATGATTTCGCGGAGACGTGCTGAATCAATTTCGCCGCCTTGTAGCACCCGATTGGCCAGCTCACGAACCGTTTCGCGCGCGCCCTCTCGCGCCATAGCAGCCTGATTTTCGCGCGATTCCAGCAATTTCGCGGCGTCGTAAGAAAATACGAGCGACAACAGGGTGCAAAATCGTTCGCGTTGCTCATCCAAACTTTCAGAATGGGAAGCGGCTTGCGTTCCCAGCCAATCCGCGGCATCGCGCATCCATGTTTCGAGTTCGGGCGTATTTGCGGCCGACAGCCAGTCGCGCGCGCGCAGAATGGCTTCGACGTCGCTCGCATAAAAAGGGCTTAGACGCTCGGTGGCGGATCCGGCTTCCATACGGGGAATTGTACAGCACCGGCGCACTCAAAACGTTCCACGTGGAACATTCCAGAAGGGCAAATGTGGCACTTATGAACCGCTCTGAATGGTGGCGATGGCGTGCGCGGCGACGGCTTCGCCGCGGCCCAACTCGCCGAGGCCCTCATTGGTCTTGGCTTTCAGATTGACCTGTTCAGGAGCAACGCCGAGCGACTTTGAAATGGCCGCGCGCATTCCCGGAAAATGCGGGCCTAATTTGGGCCGTTCGGCGACGACCACCGCATCAATATGCGCGATTGCCCAGTTTTTTCGTTCGAGATATTGCCGAACCTGCCGCAGAAACACGAGGCTCGAAACGCCGCGCCATTTCGGATCGCTATCGGGAAAATGAGTGCCGATGTCGCCGAGCGAAGCCGCGCCGAGAAGGGCGTCGCAAATGGCGTGACACAGGACGTCACCGTCCGAATGGCCGAGCGTGCCTTTTTCGAAGGGCACTTCGATGCCGCCGAGCATCAGCTTGCGATTTTCAACCAGCCGATGCAGATCGTAGCCAATTCCGCAGCGCGAAACGGCCATGGCATTCCCCTTATCGCGTGCTGAATGTTTCGACTCCGCGCGCTGTTTGGTCAGGCCCGCTTTTTGCATCTGTTTGCGCAACTTGGCATCACTAGAGAGAACTGCAGCCAGCAAATGCGCGGCACCGACCGGCTCGCCTCCTGCTTTCTTCGCAATTTCGTGCGCTGCAAGGAGCACTCTTTTTGCCTTTGCGTCGAGCGGGACGTCACCAGTCATCTGACTCGCGCTCTTCAGATTTTCCGGCGAAAGGCGCGCCAGCTTCAGTGAACTTTTTTGCCAATTCACGCCGCGAAAAACGCCGGGATTTTCCTTGCGAATTCCCGCGAGCAGGTGCGGCAAGCCGATGGTTTTGGATTTTTCCGTGATGGCCGCAAGCTGCGCCATGAAGATGCAGCGCTTCGCTTCTTCGCTGAAATTTTCAAACATGCGATTTCCCGCGACGCTCCTGTTCGAGGTAGAAGCGGGCCAGTTCCATATCCGCAGGACGCGTGATCTTGATGTTGCGCTCCGAGCCTTGGACGACGTAAACGTCGTGGCCGAGCCGTTCGACGAGCGCCGCTTCGTCGGAGGCAGTCACGCCATCCTGCTCGGCACGCGCGAACGCATCTTTCAGCAGCTTGGCATGAAATACCTGCGGCGTCTGCGCCAGTACGATTTTTTCGCGGGGAATGGTGGCAGAGATCAGCGCGACGTCCTCCGGCAGAGTGGAGCGGCGGACTTCCTTCACCGTATCAATGGCTGGAACACCGAGAATCGCCGCGCCTCGGGCGCTTGCTTCGGCAATGACGCGCTTTACCTGCTCGACGGTGACAAATGGGCGCACCGCATCATGCACCAGCACCAATTCCGTTTCCGGGGCGATGCGTTCGAGAGCGTTAGCCACGGACTGCTGGCGCGTTTCGCCTCCTTTGACGATGCGCACAGTGGCGCCGAATTTCTCCTGGCCAAGCCGCTGCTGGAAAGATTCCAATTCCTCCGCGCGCGTCGAAATCAGGAATTCGCTGATGGAACGGCTCTCTGCCAAACGGCGAAGCGTCAACAGAACGATGGGCGCGCCGTCGATTTCCAGGAACTGTTTGGGAACGTCGGAACCCATGCGCGTTCCAAGTCCTGCGGCGGGCAAAATGGCGGCGATACGCGTCATAGAAGAGCGAGAAGTTTAGCGCATCGGCCGAGGCGCGTAAACCTCACCCCATTACGAATGAGGATGCACCGATTCTCCGTGAGAGTTATCGAGGAGGGCGTTCCGCCGCCGGGGACGGGACTGCCGACGGCGCGGCTTCGGCAGGACGAATTTCCGGCACAGGCTGGCGGATTGAAGCAGCTTCCACCGGAGCGCTGGCCGGCACTTGCCGCGAGGCGCCTTGTTCGCCGCGCTCGTCAAAGCGGCCAAATATCATTTTCCCGGCAGTGGTTTGGTGCACGGAGGTCACGGAAATGTCGATGGTCTTGTTAATCATTTTGCGCGCGCCGTCCACGACCACCATGGTTCCGTCATCCAGATAGGCGACGCCCTGATTGTATTCCTTGCCCTCGCGCAGGATGAAAACGCGCATGATTTCGCCCGGCAAGACCACCGGCTTCAGCGCATTGGCCAGCTGATTCACGTTCAGGATTTCTATGCCTTGCAGCGTGGCCACTTTGTTCAAATTGAAATCGTTGGTGATGATTTTCGCGTCGTACCGCTTGGCCAATTCGATCAACTTCAAATCCACTTCGGCAATATTCTGAAAATCGTCGTCGGCAATTTGCACGTCCAGATGCGGCATTTTTTGCACGCGCTGCAAGACTTCAAGCCCGCGGCGCCCGCGCTGGCGCCGGAGCGGATCGGCGGAATCGGCCACCATCTGCAATTCGCGCAGGACAAATTGCGGAATGACGATGGTACCGTCGATAAAATGGGCTTCCGCAATGTCCGCAACGCGCCCGTCAATAATCACGCTGGTGTCCAGCACTTTGTAGCTGTGCCGCGAGCCTCGCTCGCTGCCGAAGAGTCCGCCGAACGCCTGCAGGTTGAGCATGTCGCCTTTGTTCGCGCCCAGAATCAAGCCGATGTACGCCATGATCAGGAAAATCGCCAGGCTCACAAATGAGCGCGTGCTCTCCGGCATGGTGGTGTGTGCCAGAACCAGAGTCGTCAGAAAGGCGCCGAGAATGCCCAAAATCGAGCCGATCACGGCGCCAATCAGCCGCCGCAGGCTGGCGCGCCGCAGGCGAATCTCGAAGAGAATCACCGCAACCGCGAAGCCCAATCCGGTAAGCGCTCCAAGCAAATGCGACAGGCTGAACGGGCGAAAATGATATCCCGCGGCCATGCAGACGACGGCAAAGATGGCCCGAATCGCCAGCATGTCCCAGAAGCTGCCAACGCCGCCAGAATCAGGCCGCGACAGTTGCACGGATTTCGTTTGCGTGGTTTCAGGTGGATTGGAACTGGAGCTGCGGCTGTACTGAGTAGAAGTGCGGTTCATGAGGGCCCCTTTTATGAATCGTCGTATGAAGTCGATTGCGCGCTTCTCTTATGACCCTTATGAATTGAGCTGGGGCTCGGCCTTATGAATGAAATAGCCCGCGAATCGCCGGAATGAAAAATACTTCCGCATAAAATTATTATGAATGCAAGGAGCGTAGAGCAGTATACACCGGTTTGGCCTAATCCAAATAGAACCGCGGGACGCGGCGGCCTACGGCGCAAAGCAAATCGGAAGTAACCGTGCCGATCTGCCTGGCCACCTGGTCCACTTCCATGGAGGACTCGCCGTCCCGTCCATAGATGGTCACAATATCGCCGATCGCGGCGCTCGGCACGTCCGTTACATCCACCATGGACAAATCCATGGAAATCGCGCCGACCAACGGCGCCAGTTTTCCCGCGATAATCACGCAGCCACGGTTTGTCCGCTGCCTCACAATTCCATCCGCATAGCCCGCGGCAATCACGGCGATGCGCGATGGACGTTCTGCCACAAAACGAGCGCTGTAGCCCACACTCTGGCCCGCCGCTACGTCGCGCAGTGAGATAATCCGCGAGCGCAGCGAAAGGCATGGCTTGAGCGGCATCCGCTGGCGCACCTCGGCGGCAACTTCTCCCGGCTCGAATCCCTGGTGATATCCGTACAGCACCGCGCCCGGGCGCACCATATCGGCCAGAGTGCCGGGATGCACGCAAATCGCTCCGCTGTTCGCCATGTGAACAATCCCCGGCGAAACTCCCGCGCGTCGCAATTCCTCCAGCGCATCCGTGAACACTTTTTCCTGCTGCTCGTTCTGTTTCGTGCGCAGGTCTTCCGAGGAGGCAAAGTGCGTGAACGTCCCGCCGATTTCCAAATGCGGACAGGAGGTGAACTCACTGACGAATGCCGGAATTTCGCGCGGCGAAATGCCCAGCCGGTTCATTCCGCTGTCAATTTTCAAATGGAACAGAATTTTCTTGCGTGATTTGCCCGCTCCGTTTTTCGCGGCGGCGCGTTCCAGCAATTGCACCTGCCCCAGCCGCGCAATCGTCGGCGTCAATTTGTATTTCAGAATGCGGCGCTCCTCGCCGGGCCAGAATCCGGTGAGCAGCAAAATGGGCTGACGAACGCCCGCCTCGCGCAGTTCGATGCCCTCCTGCGAGCAGGTCACGCCAAATGCCTCCACGCCCATTCGCTCGAGCGCTTTGGTGACCTCGACAGCGCCCAGCCCGTAAGCATTGGCCTTTACGATGGCAAGAATTTTGCGCTTGGGACCGATGGCGCTCCGGATCAGCCGCAGATTGTGGCCAATCGCGCTCAAAGAGACCTCCGCCCATACCGGGCGGCCTTCGAAGCGAATAGCGGATTGCACGGTCCTGGTCATCTGAGGCAAATTACAAGCGTACTTCGCGTCGCGCGGCGCTGCACGGCAAATTGCCGCGCCGCCCCATTTTTAGTAAACATGCTCGCTTGGATGCAAAAGGGAAGCTTCGCGGTGAGCTGCCGTTCCGCCGCGGTTGCTATTCGGAAACCCCGCCGAAAGAATCGGCAGCTTCTTCGAATCGCGTGAACGGATGCAGAAAAACGAAATCCAGCTTGCCGGTGGGGCCGTTGCGCTGCTTGGCGATAATCATGTTCGTCTTAGCGCGCTCTTCTTCCGGTAAATCCGCTTTGTAAAAGCCCGGCCGGTTGATGAATATCACGACATCGGCATCCTGTTCGATGGAGCCCGATTCGCGCAAATCGGCGAGCAGCGGCTCGCGGTCCTCTCTCTCGGGCGCGCGCGTCAGCTGGCTCAGCACAACCACCGGAACCTTCAGCTCCTTAGCCATCGCCTTCAGCGAACGCGAAATAAACGAAACCTCTTCATTGCGATTGCTGAAGCGGCCGTGCGCCGCGATGAGCTGCAGGTAATCCACAATCACCAGCGATAACCCTTTCTCTTTTTTGAGCCGTCGCGCTTTCGCGCTCATTTCCAGCACGGAACTCGCCGCGGAATCGTCAATCCACAAGGGCGCTTCCGCCAAACGCATCAGCGATTCCGTCATCAGCGTCCAATCCTCTTTCGAAAAATGCCCGGTGCGGAATTTGTGGGCATTCACGCGCGCCTCGGAAGCGAGCAGGCGCATCAGCAGCGACTCCTTGGACATTTCCAAACTGAAAATCGCGACCGATTCTTGCCGGCGCACAGCCACGTTTTCCGCGATATTCAGCGCGAACGCCGTCTTGCCCATGGAAGGCCGCGCTGCCACAATAATCAGCTCGGAAGGCTGCAAACCTGAAGTCTGGTTATCCAGCCGCGCGTAATTCGTGGCCAGCCCGGTGATGCGCTTGCCTTCGCTGAAAATCTTCTCCAGCCGCGGATAGCTGTCGCGCACCA
>DAIRCW010000093.1:0-10382 GCA_036796475.1 Candidatus Acidiferrales bacterium
GTGTCATCCTTTGTCAAGCGGGCGCGAATTGCTGCTGCGGATTCGCCACTCCGTTGAGCAAGGGAAGCGATCTCTTTTTCGACATCTTCGTCCGTCGCTTCAATCTTTTCGGCGCTGGCGATGCGGTCGAGGAGGATCTCCGCCTTCACGTCGCGCTCGGCCCGTTCTTGCTGGCGTTGGCGCAGCGAAACCCAGTCCACATTTACTGCGCGGGGATCCACGCCCTGCGCGGCGAGTCCTCGCACTACGCGCTCCAAACGCACATCCATTTGATGCTCGATGAGCGCTTGGGGAACCGGAAAGTCGTGCCGCTTGACCAATTCTTCCAAAATCTTCTCGCGGGCCTGCGCCTGCTGCTGTTCTTCGCGCGCGGCGTTGAGTTTTTCGCGAATTTTGTCGCGCAACTCGGCCATATTTTTCGCGCCGGCCGCGCCTTCGCCCAGCTCTTTGACAAAGTCATCGTTCAGTTCGGGCAATTTCTTCTCGCGAATGGCCTTGACTTCGAGCGCGAAGTTGTAGTCCTTGCCCTTGAGCTTGTCGTCGGGATAATCGTCGGGATACTTCATCTCGAAATGCGGCGTATCGCCGGGCTTTGCGCCGCGCAGATTGTCGTTGAATGTCGGCAGCGTTTCCTCGGAGCCGATGTGCACGGTGACGTTGTCCGCGCGAACCGGCTCACCTCCGCCCGCTGGCGTGCCCATCAATTTCACCTGAACGTAGTCGCCTTCCTGGGCGCCGCGTTCCTCGACCGGCGCAAAAGTTGCGGCGCGCTGGCGCATTTCTTCGAGCGTTTTGTCGATTTCCGCGTCGCCGACGGCAATCTCTTCGATTTCCACTTTCAGATTTTTGTAATCGCCCAGCTCAAAATCCGGCAGCACTTCGAAGCTGGCGCGAAACGTGAGCGGGCCAGCGTCGGTAAAGTTCACGTTATCCACTTGCGGGCGCGTAATGGGATTGAGCTTTTTTTCCACGAGCGCCTGGTGGATGTACTCAGGCGCCAGCGACTCCAGCACTTCGCCTTTGATTTCCTCAGCGAACCGGCGGCGAATAAGCGTGACCGGCGCTTTGCCCGGGCGAAATCCCGGAACACGCGCCACACGCGCGAGGTCGCGGGCGATTTTTTCGGTGGTCTTCTCTACGTTTTCCGCGGGAATTTCGAGGTCGAGTTCGCGGCGGCAAGTCGCTTCAGCCATGTCGTTTGTGTCCGTTTGCAAAGTATGTTGAGGAGTTGTTCCAGCAAAGCGCGGCATTCACGCTGCCTAAAGCCTCTTCGGAAATTTTCGGGAAGAAGGGCAGAAGAAAACGCCAAACCAGCCTTACACCAAAGCAAGTATACGGGCACACATATATCCGCGTCAACTCGGCCTCAGTCGCGATACGGAAGCTGCCAAAATTACAGAGCATTCTAGCTGGGCATCTGATTTCGATGCCTACAAAAAATCCAGTATGGACAGCTACCCCCCCCCTAACGTAGGGTACTCGACATTAGATTTCTGAAGATGGGTGGTGGGTCTTGATACCGCTGCATCAGGGAAAGCAACACGAATAAAGATGGCCGTACGTATCCTCATTGCTGACGATCACGCGCGCATCCGTCAGGAAATAAAACAGCTCATTCGTAATTCCGGTTATGACTGGGAAGTCTGCTGCGAAGCGTCCGACGGCCAGTCGGCTATTGAGCAAGCCGCGCAGTGCAAGCCTGACCTGCTGATTCTCGACCTGATTATGCCCCTGCGTGACGGCATAAGCGCGGGCCGCAAAATTCGCGAATTCCTGCCGAACACGCCCATGCTGCTTTACAGCTTGTTGGAATCGGAATACCTCGAGAGGGAAGCGAAAAAGGCGGGATTCTTTGCCATGGTGCACAAAGCCAATTCCTCGCTGGCGCTGATTTCCGCGATTCGCGACGCGCTCGCGTCCCGCATTTTGCCCCTTACTAATCCAGGTCCAGAAGAGCCCTGCGGCCCTTCCCGGGTGTAAAACACTTTCAAATTTTATTTCAGAGGAAGCGCAGGGTCTTGCGCGGAGGCGGGATTCGGATATGAGCAGGAGCGCGCGCTCCCGCTCCGGGTGACAGACCCATCTGGCGGGTTCCTGGGGCTTTTCTGCCGCAGTCGCGTGCCGCAGCAGTTCCAAACAGGATCGACCGGCTTCCCCGTCCGACGAGAGGCATGGTCCAAGTCGATAAGAGGCCATGTTTCCCCGCCTCCGCGCCAATGAAAATTATGGCGCTCGGTGTTTCGGACTGTCAATCAGGCATGGAACCGCGGGCCAGTACGGAACGCTTGGCGCGCGAATCGGGCGGATTTACTTCTGCTGCGTTTGCGCCGGCGTTTGATTCGGCGGCAGAACTTCGCAATGCTCCACGCACTTGTTGGCGAACCACGTCACTTCCGTGTTTTTGTGTGGGACGCGGGAATTGTCCTCGGGCGCGACCACCAGCGACTGCGGCCCGTCGGCGGCGTTGAACGTGCATTGGAATTGCAGCTTCTGCACGCCACGCTGCTGGCAGGGATTTTTTTGCAGAGCGGAATCCAGGATTTGCGGATTCGAGTAAACCTGATCGGCAATGCTTGAGGGCAGAACCGTCACGACCATCGGCACTGGCGCCTTGATGATGATGCTGACCTGCTCGCCATCAAAATCCGGCGTGTAGCCGCCATAAACTTTCGGCAGCGGCGTGAGCTTGTATTTCTCCCCGACGATGCGCACCCACTGATATTCCGGCTGGACGCAATTCACGACGCAATCCCAGCGGTAATATTGCACGTGAACGTCGTTCGGCGCGGTGTAGTGCTTCTTGGCGGGCGTTCCGCCAGAGAGCATGGAGGAGAGACCAGCACCCGCGATTCGGCTCACTGCGGTGGGAGTTGTGTTGAGGGCCGCGTCAATACCCGCGAAAACCGCTTTGCCCGTGCTGGGCCGCTCATCTTGAATCACCAGAGTCATTGGCTCGCCGGGGATGAAGCACGTGTACGTGGTGGTGGTCACATGAGTGCGCGGGCAAACTTCGTGGAGATTCGCGAGCACTTCAGGATGCTGCATCGCGCCGCTCCATTCCTCCGCACTCACCATGAAGATCGTGACCGGCTGCTGCGCTTTGATGTCGACGTGCAGATTGCCGCCATCCGCGCCCGGATGATACGTGCGGCCGCTGTAGTAATTGGCGGGATCGAGCGTGGCCGTCTCGTCATTCGCGGGAAGCCAGTCGAACTTCCGCTGTCCTTGGGCAAAAGCAGCGCCGGAGAATGCGCACACAGCCAGAATCGCCACCGCAGGTTTCATTCTCATAATAAGGAGAGTATTGGCGGGCGCGCGGACATTCACAATAGTTCGGTCGGATGTAGAGACGCGGCGGTTACCTGTACGAAAGGCCAGCGCGGCGCAGTTGCTTATGGGGTGCGGCGAAATTCATTTTTGTGAGGTGGCTTTTTGTGCGGATTGCATGTTGTGCGCCGGATAGCAGCCAAGAACGCGCAAATCGCGCGCGGAAGTGCGCAATTCCTCAAGCGCTTTCTGCGCCTGTGCGTCGCTGAGCGACATTTGCAGATCGAGGTAGAAGCGGTACTCCCAGGGCTGGCCGGGAATTGGGCGGCTTTCGATTTTCAGCAAATTGACGCCGCGCCCCGCGAAGACATCGAGCGCGCGCTTGAGCGCTCCGGGCTTGTGTTCGAGATGCACCACGAGGGAAAGCTTGTCGGCATGCGCGACGGGCTCCGGAGTTGGAGAGAGCAACAGGAAGCGTGTGAAATTTTCGCGATGATCTTCGAGGTGCTCGCGAAGAATGCTCCCGCCGTAGATCTCCGCGGCGCGCCTGCCTGCAATGGCAGCCCGCGAAGGATCCCCGGCGCGCATCACATCGCGAACGCTTCCAGCGGTATCGAGCGCGGCCACGCGGCGGATCCGCGGATGCGCGCGGAAGAAAGATTCGCACTGCGCCAGCGCAACCGGATGCGATTCCACTGAAGCGATTTGCTCGAAGGCGGCACCGGGCAGCGCAATTAAATTGTGAACGATCGGCGAAATTGTCTCACGCACCACGTGCAGGTTGCTCTCCAGCAGCAAGTCGTAGGATTTGTGCACCGAGCCCGCCAGCGTGTTTTCAATGGGCGCGAGGATGTAGTCAGCGAGGCCATCTGCAACCGCCGAAAAGAGCGCCTCGAACGTCGGCCGCGGCACAGTTTCGATTCTGTCGCCGAGGAGATGCACGGCGGCCTCTTCGCTGAACGCGCCGCGCTCACCTTGAAAAGCGATGCGCAGAATTTTATTTTCAGTTGTCATGTGAAATGATTTTATAGCGACGGCGCTCGAGACCGAAACCCCTTATTTGATGGGGCTAATAAAATTGGGCCACAGCTCATTCTTTGTTTGCGCGCCGCGACGCGCAGGAATATCCTTGGCGCAGCCAAATCAAATAAGGAGGGGTCGTGTCCAAAGATTTGCCGACGGATGGAAGCGCGCCGACGAAGGGAAGCGCGTTTGATCGGACCAAACTTTCGCGCCGCAGCGTGCTCAGCGCGATTCCGCTGACGACGGCGGGGCTGTCGCTGACATCGCTGCTCGCGGCCCAGCACCATTCTGGTACGCAAAATCATCAAAGTCGTGAGATGCCCGAAGTCCGCAAAGAAAAACGCAAAGAACCGCCGCTCGAGAATTTTAAATACGATCTCGATGGTTCGACCGGTTATGCGGGGGAAGGCGGCACGGCCAAGGAAGTCACCGTTGCAGAATTTCCGGTGTCGAAGAGCGTCGCCGGAGTCTCCATGGTGCTCAAGCCCGGCGCCATGCGCGAACTGCACTGGCACGCGATTGCGGCGGAATGGGCTTACGTCATCAACGGCAACGTGCGCACAACCGTTCTCGCCCCCACTGGCGAAGCTGCGGTCGACGATTTTGGCCCGGGCGACATTTGGTATTTCCCGAAAGGCCATCCGCATTCCATTCAAAACCTCGGCTCCGGCGACGCGCACTTCATTTTGGTTTTCGACGACGGCCATTTTTCCGAGTTCGGCACGTTCAGCATCACCGATTGGTTCAACCGCACGCGCCCGGAGATTCTCGCGCGCAACACAGGCTTGAGCGAGAAGACCATCACGGAATTGCCGAAAGGCGAGGTGTACATCACGCCTGCCCGCGTTCCTCCTCAAGAGCAGCCGCCCTTGCGCGATGACGATCCGCATCCGAGCCAGAGCGCACACAAGTTCCGTTTGCTCGCGCACGAAGCGCAGAAATGGCCGGGCGGACAAGAACGCGTCGTGGATTCGCACGTGTTTCCGATTTCCA
Source organism: Candidatus Acidiferrales bacterium (assembly GCA_036796475.1). Classification (GTDB taxonomy): domain Bacteria; phylum Acidobacteriota; class Terriglobia; order Acidiferrales; family UBA7541; genus DAHUXN01. Next base: position 5,284 of record DAIRCW010000093.1, read on the forward strand.
AAACGATTGTCGGCGCGATTATGGATTTGAATCCCGGAGCGCTGCGCGAATTGCACTGGCACCCGAACGCCGACGAGTGGCAATACTTCATCAGCGGACGCGCCCGTGTGGGAATTTTTGGCGCGCATGGACGTTCCAGCGTCGAGGAATTCGGTCCTGGACAGGTGGCCTTCATCCAACAGGGCTTTGGGCATTACATCGAGCAAGTGGGGCCGGAGCCGACGCGCATCCTGATTACTTTTCCCGCCGAGGAATATCAGGAGATTTCGCTTTCCACTTGGCTGGCGAGCAATCCGGCGCAGCTTCTCGAAGATAATTTCGGCCTCAGCGCCGATGACGTCGCGCGTTTGCCCAAATCGAAGATGGCCATTTACGGTCCGCATGCGTGAGCGCGTGAGCCCACGCGTGAAACGTTCAACGATATTGCGCTGCGTCGCAATCTGCGCAGCTAGTGTTGCGCTCGCTTTGACTTTGTTCGCGGCGATGAGCGCTCCCGCGCAGCAGCAGAGCGAAATTTCGCAGCTCTTTGCCAAGTACGGCTTCAAGCAGAACATCGTGAAGCCGCGCGCCGGCATTCTGAAGCACGAATACCTCGTCCCCGCCGGGCCTTACACGCAACTCTTTGATTGGGACACGTACTTCATGGGCGTGGCGCTCAGCTATGACAATGTGGGCATGCCGCTCGAAAACTCCGCCAAGAATTTCCTCGATTTCACCAGCGAGAATTACGCAAGCCAGGGCTACACGCCGCGCGAAGTCGCCACCGACGCGTTTGACGCGCTGCCGCAAATGTGCAAACCGTTTCTCGCGCAGATGGCCGTGCGCGCGTCGCAGACTCTGCACGATTACGGCTGGCTTCGCGAACCGAGCGGCGACACGCGCCGCAGCTATTATCAAAAGCTGGCCGATACGCTGGCATTTTGGGATCTCGCGCGCCGCTCGCCGGACGGGCTCTTTCGCTGGTTCAACGGCGTCGAGAGCGGCGTGGACAATAATCCCGCTGTTTCCGACGATCCCGCGAACACCAGCGAAGGCGTGGACCTACAGTGCTATTTGTATCGCGAATATCTGGCGATGGCGCTGCTTGCAGAGAAACTTGGAAATGTCGCCGACCAGCAGATGTACCGGCAAAAAGCTCAGGCCCTCGCCGAGCTTGTGCGCGCGAAAATGTGGTCGGCGTCCGACAACACATTCTTCAACATTGATTCGCGCACGGGAAAGTTCATTCGCATTCAAACGTGGACCAATTTTGTGCCATTATGGGTTGGCATCGCGACTAAGGCGCAGGCCGGCGCGATGGTTCATTCGCATCTGCTCAATCCTCGCGAATTCTGGTCGCCCAATGGCGTTCGCACCATCGCTGCCACCGAGCCGCTCTACAATCCGCGGTCGGGCTACTGGCGCGGGCCAGTGTGGGTGATTTCCAATTATTTACTGATGCATGGTCTGCAAAATTACGGCTACAAGAGTGAGGCCGTCGAGCTGGCGCATAAAACTGTAGACCTGCTGGTGAGCGATTTGCGCAAAACCGGCGGGATGAACGAAAACTACAATCCTGAAATCGGCACACCTGACGCGGCAGGGCACTTCGTGAGCTGGGATTTGCTCGCCGAGCACATGCTCGAAGAAGCGCAGACTGGCGCCGACCCAACGGCGCTTCGTTAACGCGCATTCCTTTCGTGCAAGAATTTTTAGCACGCGCTTACTTTTCGAATTCACCTTGCATCTAAAAAATGATGAAACGAAAATTACCGATTTTTTCCTCACAGGCGTTCCGGGACTCGATTCGCACCAGCGCACACCAGGTCTATCAGCGAGTGCGGATTGATCCCGTTGCGTATCTGCGCCACGTGCAGCGCGCGCACCGGCTGCCCATCGAGAAATGGGAAGATGTCTTTTTCCTCGGCGCGCACAATTTGAAACCGCACGCCGACAGCACCATTCGCGCGTCGTGCAAAGCCGCAGCGCTCGAAGGCATGGGCCTCGGTTTCGGAGGCCTGCTGACCGTCGTGCCGGATCTCGGCTTTCTCTCCGCGATTACTCTGCGACTGCTGCAAAAATTAAGCCTGCTGTACGGATTTGAATTTCAAACGGAAGAAGAAGTCGTGGATCTGTGGCTGGCCGCCGCCACCGCCGCGGGAGTGGATCTTGGCCGGGACATTTTAGAAAAGAAAGCAGTGGCGCGCCTCGTCCCTTTTCTGATGGACCGCGTCGCCGTGAAGCTGAGCGAAGAAGTGGCCGAAAAGTGGACGGCGCGGCTGATTCCCATCGTCAGCGCCGGCGCGGGCGGAGCGATTAACTATTATTTTGTGCGCGGATGGGGCCGCCGCGCGCAGCGCCACTTCGAAGAACGCCACGCGCTCGTGCGTTCGCAGCGCATTTCGCGCGGCCTGCTGAATTCCGAAGGACGTTATTCGATGTGATTGTCGCCAGGATAACGCCGACGGGATTTGCGGAGTTTTTTTAAGAAGTTCCAAACGCGCGCGTCACGAACGGCAGCCACGTCTCCGGGCCGTTCAGCTTTACGTTGTAATCGGCTCCGGCAAGTTCCTTAATTCCGGGAGAATTGAGCGCCAGAATTCGCACGCCCGGATAATTTGCTTTCAGCCACGCGGCCATTTCCTTGCGACTGTCTTCCGGCGCGTTGTGGCCTACGATGAACAGGTCGCAACGCTGCGACATGCTCAAAATCATTTTTGCCGATTCATTTCCAATCACCGAAAGCACGTCGTATCCGCACATGCGCAGAATCTGGGTGCGCTCGGCCGCGCGTTTGCTGTCATAGGAGATCTGAAAAATTAACCTTTTCTCGCTGCCCGCCCGCACGCCTTTGACGTTCAGTCGCGCGACAACTTCCTTCGTCGGCAGGTACATCGCGAAGCATTCGTTGGGTGTGGTGCGCGCAAGCTCCTGAAGCTTTAACCGCACACTCGGCAAGCCCGAGGCATGGCCTCGCCACACAGGCGAACCATCTGGAAGCTGCTCGAAAATTTCGTACTCGCGTTCCAAGTCTGCCTCTGTAACGAAGCCGAAGAAGCATAGTTTCTATAGCTACTGCCCATTCGTGTCAAGACAAGAGCGGCGCGGCTGACCATCTCAAATCCAGTCGCCTCGCCCATCGGATACGTCAGATTGAAAGTGCCAGGCTGTGGGATGCGCAGCAAATCAGGATGGTGCAGAAAAAGTCAGCGTGAACAAAAACCTGGTGCGGAAGAAGGGACTCGAACCCCTATGGCCTTTCGGCCACCAGCTCCTAAGGCTGGCGCGTCTGCCAGTTCCGCCACTTCCGCACGCTCACATCATAATATGAATTGAACGTTGCGCTGAGAACGTCACGCGTGGGCATCAATGCCGGCGCCTATTCAGGCGCGCGTGCTTCTATCCGCAAACTGTCGGCTGCGCGTGTCAACACCGGTAAGGCCTTTGCGATTTTGCGTCCGGTATACGAAGCGAGCACCAGAGCCTTTCCCGCCATCGAAAGCAGGTCGAGATCCGCGAGCTGCGGATTCTGCGAAAAAAATCCATCGGCACGAATGCGCACGTCGCGCAGGCCTGCAGCCTCCAGGCTGCGCCGGATTTCCGCGTGCGACCAGTAGCGCATCTCGAAAGAGCCGGGCCGCGCCTCGCGAAATCCGCGGCGCGATTGTTGCGCGATGCTCACCAGTCCAATCTTATTGGGCAATTGAAGGATGCAGGTGCCGCCCGGCTTGAGGACGCGCGCAATTTCTCGAAAGCTGCGCAGAACAACAGTTTTTTCGATGTGTTGCAGCACGCTGTACGAAAAAACGCAATCCACGCTGCGCGAGACAAGCGGAAGTTCTGCGACGCCGCTGCAGAGAAAATCACCGCGCACACCGAGCTGACGGGAGACGCGCCCCGCCGCCGCAAGGGCATCAATGTGCAGATCAAGTCCAATCGGGTGAAAACCTGTGCGCGCGGCGGCGATGCACCAGCGCCCCCAGCCGCAGCCAATGTCTACGAGAACTCGCCCGAGGCCCTCGCCGAATGGCCACGCGGGAATCGGATATCGCGGCAGACGGCCACGCGTGCGCCAATAGAGATTGCCGTTCGTGTTCACAATCCAGTCGTTCACAAACCGATCGATTGCTGCGGATTGTGCCGGTGATGCAGCCGCCGAATGTTTTGTTTGCGCCAGAGGCGGCATGTTCAGCGGAACACGTTCCCTCCGCGGATGTTCCGCAAAAACGGGAACGCCCTGCTCAATCGAGAATTTGTGGCCCTGCCCGCAGCTGAAAGCCGCATCCTGAATTTGAAGCGGCGAATGGTCGCGAGGGCACGCGAGTAAGCGCAGAAGGGAGTCACTCACGATCTTCGCTTCGCTAATGTGAGGTGGCAGTTGCACCTGGCCAGTTTACGCGACGTTCCGCGCTTGCGAAATATGTGGCAGGCCAGAAGGTAAGGGGCTGAAATCAGCCATTCGCACCTGTCCGTTTTTGGGATGGCTCGTCCCGCAAACGCGCGCCGCGAAAAGCCGCGGTCTTCAACCCGTGCGCCAAATCCGCAAAAGCCATGCACTTAGCCCGGACGTTCCCCTGGCAAAAAACGTGCTCACCTTTAGGCATGTAGAGCGTCTACATGCTAGGATGTAGGCACTCTACATCCGAGGTGCAATGGTGAAGCCACGCTACCAGAACCGCATTGAACTGCTGCAGGGCACGCTGGACCTGCTGATTCTGCAGACTCTCCAGTGGGGTCCGCAGCACGGCTACGGCATCAGCCAGGCGATACGCAACGGCTCTGGCGACATTCTGCAAGTGGACACCGGCTCGCTTTATCCGGCGCTGCATCGCCTGGAGCGCCAGCGCTGGATTAAAGCCGAGTGGCGAATTTCCGAGAACAAGCAGCGCGTGCGCGTCTATCGCCTCACGCCGATGGGCAAACGCCAGCTGGCGCACGAAAAATCGCGCTGGGAGCAGATTTCCGATGCCATCGGCGGAATCATCGCGCCGCGCGAACGGAGCAACGCATGAAATTCTTTTGGAGCCGCAAACGCGAAGAATTGAACGCCGAAATTGAGGCGCATCTGCGTATGTCCGCAGAAGACCGCGCGGCTCGCGGAGAAAATCTGTTATCGGCGC
>DAIRCW010000094.1:0-10347 GCA_036796475.1 Candidatus Acidiferrales bacterium
AATTGAGCGTTCCATACGAGGTTTCCGCCGTGAAATTCGGCGCTTCGTCATTGATACGCAACATAAATTTTTCTCCTCGGGAATTGTGGTTAATGTAAGCCAGAAACAGCTTATGTGCAATAGATGCTGTGAAACAGGCGGCGATGCGGCGGATTTCTGTCGGGCTGGAAACCTTACTTTGTACCAATAATCAGGAGCGCGCCTTCGCGGCGAAAGGCGGCGAGTTCCGCGGCGTCCTTGAACCAGCGGCCTGAGTAAACTTCCGGCGCGGGCGTGGGATCGACGATGCGGCGATGCGTGACATTCACGAAGCCAGCTTTGCGGAACATCCCCGCCCATTCCTCGGCGGAGAATAGATGCGCCGGGATTTTCAGCAGCTTGCTCCACTGATGGCAATACGGATTGTCGCGGAAATAGTTGATGAGAATCCAGGCGGAGCCGCCGGGGCGCAGCACGCGAAAAATTTCGCGAATGCCGGCGGGTGCGTCGGGCCAGTAGTAAGAAGATTCGACGGAGATGACTTTGTCGAAGGAATTGGCTTCGCGGGGAATGGCGTCGACGCTGCCGAGAATGAATTCGGCGTTGGGCGCGCTCGCAGAAGCCGCGCGCGCGTGCGCCAGCATTTCGTCGGAAATGTCCATGCCCACGACGCGTCCTTTTGGCGCGCGGGAAGCGAGTTCGCGGACCAGCCAGCCGCCGCCGCAGCCGACGTCGAGAATGTTTTCACCGGGGACGAGGTGCATGAGCGCGAGAGTTGGATCGACGATTGGACGATGCTCTTTTTCCATGCTTTCGCCCTTGCCTTCCTCGGCCCAGGCGTTGAATTCCTTGCGAAGATTTTCGTTTGCAGCGGTTTGTGGCATCAGAAGGTGTCCTTAGATTATGAAATGGTCTTCTTAAGCGGCATACGGGAAGCAGAACAAATTTAAATCGAGGAACTGAGGAACGCAACTGCGTGGGAAGCGCGTTCTAAACCGGGCGGCCGCAGGCGGAACAAAAATGCGCGGCGGAAATCGCAGGCCGGCCACAGTTGCTGCAGAAATGCGCGCCTGCGGGCCCGGCGATGAGCATAACGGGCATGCGGGTTTCCGCGGTGCAGGCCCAGAAGAGCGCGATGACCCAGCCGACGATCGTCCAGCCGAGGAAAAAATTCACCAGGAAGATGCCCATGGCATTCTGCTTATTATGCCCGATGATGGCGGGCAAGAAGTACATGAGTATCCCGAGCGCGAAAAACGTCATTTTAGCATCCTTCCGCGTGCAGACACACTTACTGTCTGCCGCTATCTGATGTTACGCTTGAAAGCCCCAAAATGTTCCCGCAAGTTCTTAGGCCCCTAGAGCGCCAGCAGATCTCGCGGGACCAATTTCTTTCCTACGGGATCAACCATAAAGCCCAAGCCTTCTAACGCCGTTGCGCCGAGAACCGATTCCTCTCCAGGCTCGCCGAAAGCCACTTGCACCGGCGCTTTTCTTCCGTCAATCGCGAGGAGAACGGCGGTGACGTCGCGTTCGAGGCGGCGGCCATCCGCGAGCGAAAAAGGAAGCCGTGAAAATGGCGGGACGCCTAGCTTTTGCAGGATCTTACGTGGAATCCACGACAGCGTCGCACCGATGTCCACAATCAACGACACTTCTTCACTGCGCGCAGGCGCGGTCAAGCTGCTCAACCCGGACGGTCACATTGAACATGCCCATAAGTTCGTCTTATCCGCAAAAAAATCCAACTGTACCGCCCGCGGTCAAGTGCTACTCCTGCACTTTTGCGAGGAGCTGGACGAATTTTTCCTGGCGGGCTTGCTGGTCCAGGCCGTCGTTCGCTTCCGCGAGCTGCGTCTGATTCATGGAGCAGAATTTCGGGCCGCACATGGAGCAGAATTTCGCGTCTTTGTAGAAATCGTCGGGCAGAGTTTCGTCATGCATGGCGCGCGCCGTTTCAGGATCGAGCGAAAGCTCGAACTGCTTGTTCCAGTCGAAAAGAAAACGCGCGTAGCTGAGCGCGTCGTCGCGGTCGCGGGCGCCCGGGCGATGACGCGCCACGTCGGCGGCATGCGCGGCAATTTTGTAAGCGATCACGCCCTGGCGAACGTCGTCGGCATTCGGCAGGCCGAGATGCTCTTTGGGCGTGACGTAGCAAAGCATGGAAGCGCCGTGCCAGCCGATCATTGCCGCGCCAATGGCGCTGGTGATGTGGTCGTAACCGGGGGCAATGTCCGTGACGAGCGGGCCCAGGGTGTAGAACGGGGCCTCGTAGCACAATTCGTTTTCTTTTTTGACCTGCAATTCGATTTGGTCCATAGGAATGTGGCCGGGGCCTTCGATCATCACCTGCACATCGTGCTCCCAGGCTTTCTGGGTAAGCTCGCCGAGGACTTTCAGTTCGGCGAATTGGGCTTCGTCGCTGGCGTCGGCAATGGAGCCGGGGCGCAGGCCGTCGCCCAGGGAAAAGCTGACGTCATGCTTCTTGAAAATTTTGCAAATTTCGTCGAAGTGCTCGTACAGAAAATTTTCCCTCTTGTGATGGCTCATCCAGACGGCGAGCAGAGAGCCGCCGCGGCTGACGATTCCGGTGATGCGGTTGCGCACCATGGGCAGAAATTCGCGCAGCACGCCGGCGTGAATGGTCATGTAATCCACGCCCTGCTCGGCCTGCTCTTCGATGACTTCGAGCATCAGCTCGATGGACAAATCTTCGGTGCGGCGCACGCGGGAGAGCGCTTCGTAAATTGGAACGGTGCCAATGGGCACAGGCGAGGCGTCAATGATGGCTTTGCGAATTTCGGGAATGGCGCCGCCGGTGGAAAGGTCCATGGCAGTGTCCGCGCCGTAGTGCACGGCGCGATGCAGTTTCTCCAATTCCTCGCTGATGTTTGAGGTGGTGGCGGAATTTCCGATGTTGGCGTTGATTTTGCATTTGAAGGCTACGCCTATGCCCATCGGTTCGAGATTCGTATGGTGAATGTTGGCGGGAATAATGGCGCGGCCGCGCGCAACTTCGTCGCGAACCAGTTCGGCAGAAAGTTTTTCGCGCTTGGCGACGTACTGCATTTCCTCGGTGACGACGCCGAGGCGCGCGTAATGCATCTGCGATACGTTTCGGTTGCCGTTCACGCCCGCCGTAGCCAGTCTTTTTTCAATCCATTCAGCCCTTATCGCCATGAGTTTTCTCCCGCTGGAAGTGGAACTATACGAAGCGCGCGGCTGTTGCCGCGGCAAAAATCATTGCCTGCTCATTATCGCATCGCGCCTCACACGCGGCAACCGGAGCTGTGGCAGATGATGGTTCTCGGAATTCCGAAGCTAACGGCAAGAACCATTCAACTCGGATTGCGCAGAGTTTTGCGAGCGTGCATGGCGTTAATTTCGCAGCCCACCAGAAGCGCGATACCGGCCATATACATCCAGAGCATGAGAATGATCATGGCGGCGAGATTACCGTATGTGGCGCCGTAGTTTCCAAATTCCGATACATAGAGGCGAAGTCCGATCGAGGCGAGGGCGATTAGCACGGCGGCGACAACATTGCCGCGCGAAATAAAGTGGAATTTGAGCTTTGCATCGGGACCGAACTTGTAGGTTACGGCGAGAGCGAGCAGCAACGCGACGATGATGATGATCCAGCGGAGAGTCGCGAAAAAAATGCGTAACAGATGGCTCCATCCAATGAGCGAGGCCACCCACGCCTGGAGCACTCCTGCGAAGATTACCAGCGATAAAGAACCGAATACGAGAAGAACGAAGAACAGCATTAGGAGAATCGCGGTGCCGCGCGCTTTCAAAAAGGATCTGCGGTCTTTGACACCGTGAATGATGTCGAGCTGTTCCATGATGGTGTAGGCGCCGGTGGATGCCGACCAGAGAGAGAAGAGCAGCCCGAAGGTCAACAGCCCTCCGGTTGCTTCCGAGGCGACGTAGCGCACGGTTACTTCGAAGAGATTTGCGGATTGCTGGGGCAGGATTTGGCGAAGAAGGTCCACGATGGCCTCCTGCAAGTGCGGAATCGACAGGGAAGGAAGGAGCGAGAGGACGAAAATTGCCGCAGGGAAAACCGCGAGCAGAAAGAAATAGGCGAGCACGGCGGCACCGTCGAGTACCCGGTGGTCGTCCATTGCGGACCACAGATCTTTTGCGAAACGTACCAATCGTCTTTGAGATAGAGCGCTCGTTGTGAAGAGTTCCCTTCTGAGGGGTTCAGCGGCGTTTGTTCTTCCCGATATGTTCTGAAATTGGATGCAGAGCGGGGCGGCGGTTGCGCCACTCTTCGGCGGTGATTTCCCAAATTTCGCTGGGGAAGCGGCCGCTGACGTAGTCGCGCTCCTCGGTGGCGACGACGCGCATGCCCTGCTTTTCGGAAATGCGGCGCGAGGCGGTGTTCGCGACGGCTTTGGGCACGCGAAGGACAGGGAATTTCAACACGTTGAACCAATAGGCGGTGACGGCGTCGCAGGCTTCGGTCATGAGGCCGCGGCCCTGCCAGGGAAGGCCAAGCCAGAAGCCGCGATTTTCCTTTTCGCCTTTGAGCAGACTGATGAAGCCGATGAGTTGTTGCGGCTTGCTTTTCAGGCGCAAAGTCCAGTGCCAGGCTTCGCCGCGCGCGATGGCGGGAAGAGCCATGTCGCGAAGATAGTGAATCGCGCCATCGGCGGGATAGGGCCAGGGAACAACGTTGCGGAGATAGCGCACGATCTCCCAGTGCGGGAACAGTTTTTGGATTTGGGAGGCGTCGGAGAGCCGCACCGGGCGCAGAATCAGGCGGGAAGTTTTGAGCGTTGGAATTTTGGGCGCGCGAGGAGCGCGAGAGCGGTCGCGTTTTTTGTTTGGGCGCAAACGTGGCTTGCTCATTTTGCGGCGGCGTGTTCGCCGGAGTGGGTCGATAGAGCTTCGAGCAATTTTTCGGGTTCGCTGATGGGGGGAAGGCAGGATGTTCCGGCGCAGAGGAAGGCTTGCGGAATGGCGGCGTTCAGATGTGGGATGGTTTCTTTGAGCGCGGGAGCGAGAGCATCAGCGGCGGCGATTTCCGGCGTGACGCGCAGAACAGCTTTGCCGAAGCGGTAGACAGAGTTTGCGGCGGATTCGAGCGCGGAGGAGGATTTGTCAACGGCTGCTCCGGTGATCACAGCTTGCAGAGGATGGCGCGAGTGGAGGAGCGCAGCGAGGCCGTAGGTGGCCGCGAAAATTCCGTACTGCGGGGCGATGCCAGCGAAGGCTTCGAGGGTGCGCTCGGCCCAATCGCGGAAGAGCGCGTCGCCAGTGAAGGCGTAGAGGCGTTCGAGGACGATGGCGGCGACGGAATTTGTCCCGGGCGTGGGCGAATCCTGGAAAGGTTTGCGGCGCACGTCGAGGCCGCCGATGGGAGGCGCGTCGGCGGCGCGGTCAAAGAAGCCGCCGTTTTGGGCGTCAGAGTATTTTTCGATGGCGATGCGCATGGCGCGTTCGGCGATAGCGAAATATTTTCGGTTGAGCGTGGATTCGTAGGCATCGAGCAGAGCGGCGGCCATGAAAATCTGGTCGTCGAGCAAGCCGCCGATTTTTTCGCCGCCGAGGCGATGCTGAAAGCCGGCGCGGTCGTCCCATGCTTCGGCGATGATGCGGTCGAGCGTTTTCAGCGCGAAGGCGCGGCAATCATATGTTTCGCGCGCTGGAAGCGCGACGCGGGCAAGGACGCGTGCGGCTTCGAGGAATGCAGACGCGAACATGGCGTTCCAACTGACGTAGATGGTGCGGTCGATGGCGGGAGTTTGACGCTGCGCGCGAGCGGCGAGCATTTTGCCTTTAGCGCGTGCGATGAGGAGCTTCACGTCGTCGGAGCTCAGGCCTTCTTCCTTCGCGATCTCGTCAGGACTCGCGGCGACCCAGAGGACGTTTTTCGCGGGATTGTGGTGCATTTCGCCGACGGGACCAACGTCATAATATTTCTCCATGACGCGCGCTTCGTCGTCGCTGAGCGCGGCGCGCAATTCGGCTTGCGTCCAGGTGAAGTAGTCGCCGTCATCGTCGAGAGAAATGTCCGCGTCCTGGCTGGCATAAAAGCCGCCGCGTTCACGATCGCTGAGCGTATCAAACACCCAGGAAATAATTCCTTCGGCGGTTTCACGAAAAAGGCGCGCGAGGCCGGCCTCATCGGATTCGCGCGCGGAGGGCAGATTCGCGACCTGATAGGCGCGCAGGTAATTTTTCAGGAGCTCGGAATTGTCGTAGGACATTTTTTCGAAGTGCGGCACGCACCAGCGTTCGTCCACGGAATAGCGGTGAAAGCCGCCGGCAAGCTGGTCGTAGACGCCGCCGAGGGCCATTTTGGAGAGCGTGCGGGTCGCGATGTAAAGAAGATGCGAATCGCGCGGCGGCTGCGCGAGTTCGAGGAGCATGTCAATCGCGGCGGTGTGGGGGAATTTCGGCGCCTGGCTGAAGCCGCCATTGCGCGAATCGAAGCGCTCGAGCATGGAGCCGGCCATAGCGTTGACAACGCCGGCATCGAATTTGCCGCGAGCGCCGGAAAAGAGTTCCGCGTTGCGCACGGCGTCTTCGAGAGCCGCCGCGGAGTTGTCGACTTCGGCGCGCTTGGAGCGAAAGGCTTCGGCGGCGGCGGCGAGGATGCGCTTGAAGCCGGGCCGGCCCATAGCGTCCTCAGGCGGGAAATAAGTGCCGCCGAAAAATGGCTTGCCCTCGGGCGTGAGAAAAGCGGTGAGCGGCCAGCCGCCCTGTCCGGAGATGGCGCTGACGGCGGCTTGATAACGCGCGTCCACATCGGGACGTTCGTCGCGGTCCACTTTCACGGCGACGTAGAATTGATTGATGAGCGCGGCGATTCCGGGATTTTCGTAGCTCTCACGGTCAATTACATGGCACCAGTGGCACCATACGGCGCCGATGTCGAGGAGAATGGGTTTCGATTCGGCGCGAGCTTTGGCGAAGGCGGCTTCGCCCCATTCGTGCCAATCCACCGGCTGATGCGCGGCAGAACGGAGATAGGGACTGGCGGAATTTTTCAGGCGGTTGGCGGCGTGTTCGTTCAATGGAACCCTTTCTCTCGAAACCGCAGCGGAATGAGATCGTTCGTATCCGGCCGGGGGGTGAGCAGCCGGAATTGGATTACTGAATCGGGTTGCGATAGTCCGCGTCGCGCGGGTCAATCGGCCGCCGGCCGGCGAATCCTTCGTCCTGGCGATGGTAAAAACGAATGCGATCTTCACCCACGCGCCAGCAGAAATAGACATCTTCATCGTTCAACCGCGCGGGAAAATCGAGAAGGCCGGTGTCCAGGTCCTTTACCACGCAGCCGGTGGAATGAATTTTTTCGAGGGCCTGCGCAATGGAGCTCTCGAGATTATTCTGCTCGAGGCGCTGCTGTCCGGCCGCTTGATAGTCGAAGCGCATGCCGCCGGAGAGCTGAATGCGGGTGGCGAGCTCAGTCATTTTGTCGTTGATGGCTTTGGCGCGGCGGCGAGCGTCCATGGCTTCGAGGAGGACAGGCTCGAGTTCGGCGCGCGTGCGCTCGGCTTCGGTGAGGCTGAAGAGTTTCTGTTCGTCATCCTGCATGAGCGGCCTCAACCGCCAATATAAACCATCGTGCGCGATGGCGGAACAAAATCCGGATCGTTGATGCGGTGGCCGGCTTCTTTTTCCATGACGATGCGGCGGATCTCGTTTTCGATGTCGGTGTCGGTGGCACCGCCGCGCAGGAACGGCTTGAGGTCGTGATCATCTTTGCTGAAAAGGCAGGTGCGAAGTTTTCCGTCGGCGGTGAGGCGGATGCGGGAGCAGAATCCGCAAAAGGGCTGAGTGACCGGAGCGATGAGGCCAATCTCGCCGCGACCGTCAGTGAAACGGTATTTGCGCGCGGTTTCGCTGCGTTCATGAGCAACGGGCACCAGCGGCCATTTGGCTTCGATGCGGCGCTTGACCTCGGCGGCAGGAACCATGAGGTCGCGCCTCCAGGAATGGTCGGCGTCGAGCGGCATGAATTCGATGAAACGCATAATCAAATCGCGGTCGCGCGCGAATTCAGCGAAGCGCTCGACTTCGTCGTCGTTGATGCCGCGAACGAGCACGGCGTTCACTTTCACCGGACGCAGCGGTGAGTTTTGCGCGGCGTCGATTCCGGCCATAACGCGATCGAAGGAGCGGGTGCGGGTGATTTTTTCGAATTTGGCGCGGTCGAGGGAATCGAGACTAATGTTGATGCGGTTGAGGCCTGCGGAAACGAGTTTGTCGCAGCGTTCGGCGAGCAGATGGGCGTTGGTAGTGAGCGAGAGATCGGCGACGCCGAGCGCACGGAGCGCGGAGATGAATTCCTCGACGCCATGGCGGACGAGCGGTTCGCCGCCGGTGACGCGAACTTTGCGGATGCCGAGATGCACGAGAATGCGCGCGAGGCGCGTGAATTCGTCCCAGGAGAGCAATTTGTGTTCGGCGACGTGATTTTCGGGATCGGCAGAGCGGCAATAGACGCAGCGAAAATTGCAGCGGTCGGTGACGGAGATGCGCAGGTCGGTGATCTGTCGGCCGAATTTGTCGGCGAGTTTTTCCGCTGAATGTGCTGGCAGAGACATTTTTTGCGTCATCAAGAAACTTTTCTAAAGCTAAAAATAAAAAGCCCGAGATCCGTGTTTGGATTCGGGCGACAGGGCCGCGTACATTTTTGCGCGGCTTTCTCCTTTCCAAACACGGGAGGCGCGCGAGTTTCCTCGCGAACCCTAACGCGGCGCGAAATGAGGCGCTCGCGTTTCCGGCGTTTGTGCGCCGGAGCGTTCCTGCGCCATGAGTTTGCTCTCCCGAAGGCCGCAGGAATCGGAGACAGTTCCATTCTAGGCTGATTTCACGGCGGGAGCAATCGCTGCTGCAGAAGCGGCTCAGTGGCCCACTTTTTGAGGGGACTGCGTGAAGGTTCTCAACGCCTCGTCCGTATTGATGAGGCGCGCGCTGCGACGGGCAAGTTCATCGAGGGCGGCGTCGCCTTGTTTGCGATCGATTGTTTCGATGGCATCGGTGACCAATGCGACGCGGCGATGGCGATCGAGCAGTCCTTTGGCGGCGAGGCGCACGCAAAATTCGGTGACCACGCCGAAGACGAGGAATTCGAAATCGGCAGCAAATTCGCGGAGGAGCTTTTCGGTGGCAGGATTATCGAAGACATCGAGCGTCTGCTTTTCCAGCACGACCTGCTGAAAATCGAAAGTGTTGGACGGAAGTTTTGCGCCCGGCGCGTTTTCCACGTGAACTGCTTTTGGCATGATTAATTCGGACACGATTTCCGCGCCCGGAGTGCCTTTGACGCAATGCGGAGGGAAACGCGTGAATTCTGGATCGTTTGGAGCGTGCTGGTCCGTGCTGGAAATGATGAAAATTCCTGCTGAAGCGGCGGAATCGAGCAGTCGCTGCATGTTGGGAATACGCTTTTCTGCGCCGGGGACGTAGAGCTTGCCTCCCGGCAGCATGAAATCAGCCTGGGTATCCACTTGCCAGAGGGCGACGCCGGATTTGTAGTTTGCTTGAGACACTCAATACCCCCATAAATATTTTATCGCGTATGCGGCCCGGGAGCGAATCGATGGGACGGCGTTTTGACAATCTGGGAATTAGTGTTGAGCGCGAATGCGCTTGCGGACCTGTTGCATGAGCGCGCGCAGCGATTTGCTGTGGCGCAGCGGATACGGTTGCGCGGGAGCTAAGGAGAGCAGGCGCGCCGGGATTTCTTTCAGCGATTCAGCGCAACGGGCGCGCGCGGCTTTCAGCGGTTCGGCGGGCGCGATGCGTTTTCCGTCGCGCATGACCGGCACGAGCAGCGGCGCGCCGTCTGACGATTCGTTCGCCAGCGCGATTTCGTCGTGTTTCCATTTTCGGCGCGCATCGCTAAAACGAAAAACCTGTTTGCGCCCAGGATAGGTAGCCTTCGCTTCGCTGAACTTTGCCGCTTCATGCGTCTTGCCGCCGCGCTCGACTTCGACCAACTTATATATGGTGCTCAGATTCATCGTGTCCGTAGGAGCTACGAGCGCGCTGCCGACGCCAAAGGCGTCGATTTTTGCCCCGCGTCTCAACAGCGCTGCGATTTTCTGTTCGTTCAGATCGCCGGAAGCAAAAATTTGGACGTCGCGCCAGCCGGCGCGGTCGAGTTCGCGGCGCACCCAGCGGCTGTCCGCGGCCATGTCACCGCTGTCCAACCGCACACCGGCAGGTTTTTGTCCTGACGCAATGATTTTTTCGAGCGCGGCGCGAGTGTCGTAAGTATCGAGCAGAAGCGTGGCATGGTGCGGAAAAATATCCAGGAAGCGGGCGAAAGCCTGGGATTCACTCTCGAAGGCCATGATCCAGGAATGCGCTTGCGTGCCGTACGCCGGGATGCCGAAT
>DAIRCW010000095.1:0-10262 GCA_036796475.1 Candidatus Acidiferrales bacterium
GCGGGAGGAATTGGCCCGCGCGGCAATCCTGTGGCATAGAACTGCTCGATGCGATGCTCGACAGTGTGAATTTTATCTCCGGGATCGGGCACGAGGACGTTATAGAGAAACGAAAACTGGCGGCGCGTCCAGCAGACTCGTTTCGGCGCGCCAATCGCCGCGGTCAAAAGCGCGCTGGTTGGCCCAGCGTGCTGGTTGTAAATTACGGGAAATTTGTGTGCGCGGAGCTTCATCGCCGTCGCGACGAAATTCTCCATGATGAGGATTTCAGCGACCGCGGGATTGCCTTTCAGCACAGGCGCGCAGAATTTTTCCACGAGCACGCACAACCGCAAATCAGGACGCCAGTCATGTAGAGCGGAAAGTGCAGGAGTGAGGAGAACGACATCGCCCAGCGAGCGCAGGCGGATAATCAGCACCTCCGCGCCGCGCGGCAGGTCTTTCAGCAGAGAAGCGTCATGAGGGTTCAATGCGGGCTTCGTCCACGAGCATCACGGGAATATCATCGCGCACCGGGTAGACACGGCGGCAGGTTGAGCACTTGAGTCCCGCCTGGTCGCCGGTGAGTTTCACGGGCGTCTTACAAATGGGACATACCAAAATATCGAGCAATTCCTTCGCTACAGCCATGAATTCCTCCGGCGAGCCACTGTATCAAACCATTGCGACGAGCGGCAACTCGCGAGCGCTAAGTATGCGCGGTTTCCATCGTAAAATTCAGCCTGGCTTTGAACGGCTCTTCGCCGCGAAAATCCACAAACCATACCGCGAGAACTTGCGAGCCCTGATAGACGCGCTCGAAACCCTCTTCCGATTCGGAAATGGTTTCGATCGGCGCGACCCAGTAATCTCTGGCGTTTTCCGCATTGAGTGTGACGCGAATATTTTGCCACTCATCCGTCAGCTTCAGCTCTGAAGCCGGAGCAGCGCCGGCCCATTTCAATGGATGTCTCGCGCCGCTCACTTCTATGTAACGATCAGGCGCGTCGGGCGCGAGCAAATTCACAACCGTTTCGATGCCGACACACACCTGCAACGGCTCCTTCGACGCGCGCTCCAACGAGACGTCGCATGCGACTCGATATCCGGCGCCGCTGGGTGCAAACGAGAAAGATTTCTCCACATTCCATTCGCTATCGGCGGTGCATAGTTCGAGCTTCACTCTTGAAGCTCCGGCTTCTTTGACGCGATAATTTCCGCCCGCGATTTCCGGATTCTCATTCAAGCGCAAATGCTCGTAATCCTCGGGCGAGCACGCGCAGGAAAAAAGCAGAACGCGAAACGAATTGCGCCGCCAGCGGTCATATTTCAATTTCTTTTCGAGGCCCGGCTCCTTCGAGCGCACCTGATCGTGAATGGAAGCGACTTGCCCTCCGCCGACGGATTGTCCGAGGCGCTTGTGGTAGGCCTCGGGCCGCCGCGTCATGGAATTGATTACAGCAACGCCGCTCGGGCGAAAGTCCATCGCTTCGACCGTTGCGCCATCGTGCGGAGAAATCAAAACAGCGGCGCGATCGGTGGTCAGGTAAAGCTCTTCGCGGCCGTCGGAGTCCAAATCAAACCGGCGGAGTTCCGAGAACTTCTGCTTCTTGTGTCCAGCGGCATCGGCGAACGCCTCCGCGCGGATCAACGAGCGCCAAACCGTTGTGCGTAGATGAGGCGCGTAGAGCCCGCCGAAAACGCCATGCCAGTACGCGTCATTGGCCTGGCCGCAAAGCAGCTGGTTTTTCGCGTTCTGCAAGCCGGAAAGAAAACCGCCCTCGGCGTGCGATTTGGCTTCGAGATCGCGTAGCTTGCGCGAAACGAGCATCGCTTTCTTCTGCATAAGATTCGCTTCGGAATATTTTGTAAGAAAGCCGCGCCAGGAGCCGCCGCGCAGAAATTCCTCAACGTCCGGCCGCGAGGCAAACTCCTTTTCAACCGCTTGAAGCCGCAGTCGCGCCGCCGTGGGCAAAGCCCATTCCGTCATTTCGGTGTACGAACACGTCGGCAAATCGGCGCGTCCCAAGGGCTGCTGAAAATCGAGCGCTTCGCTCGGCGTGACTGTGCTCACCCAGTTCTGATTCGCTTCGAGCTCCGCGATGAAACGCTCCAGCCAGCCGTTCGTGTAGCAATGATCGTAAGTTCCCGGCCACACTCCGAATTTCTCCATATCGTCGCCCATGGCTGCGATTCCGCCGGGACGTACCCGCGCGGCTTCGCGGACAAAGCTCATGACCTCCTGCGGCGTTTTGTACGGAATGAGATAGCGGAGCGCTTTCAGTCCCGGAAAGAGAACGACGGACGAACCCTGATCCTCGGCGACGAATGTTCCGTAGAGGTCCGCCGGCTCGAATCCAGCGTTCAGGAAATGATTGTCGTCAACCAGCGTGAACTGCACGCCCGCGGAAGCCAATACCGACGGCAAGTGCGGCTCCCAGACGCGTTCCGCAAGCCACGCGCCGCGCGGACGCTTCCGAAAATGCTGGTGGAGGTATTCGGCGAGACGATCGATCTGCTCGCGCGCGTCCTCTTTGGGAATGGCCACGAGTATCGGCTCGTAATATCCGCCGCCGAGTAATTCGGCTTGCCCGCGCTTGACCAACCCGTTCAACTCTTCGAAATACTCGGGATGCGCATTGCCAATCCATTCCAGCAAGCCGCCGGAATAGTGCAATCCAACGCGGACCGATGGATGGCGCGAGAGCACTTGCAGAAATGGCCGATAGGATTTCTGGTAAGCGTGCTCGATCACCGCATCGAAATTTCCCACCGGCTGATGAGCATGAATGATGAACACCAGATTAAAACGGCTCACGAAAACCACTCCCGCGATAAATCAAATTTTTGCGAAACACCCGGAGCGGCGGCCGCGTTCTCACGTTTTTCCTTCGAGGATTTCTCCCCTGCAACGGAATCCTGTGGGTCACCCGCTCCACTCATGAAGAACGGTTCTGCTGCCAGACGGCCACCGAGCCGCTGCGGCTATCAACGATACCTTTGCGCTTCGGTTATTTCCAGTGAACAGATTGTAAAAATTGCTGTATGCGGCTGGGTCCGCTGAAGGCTGGCGGAGGTGATTAAGATGCACCGTGGATGAGCGCCGGTTGCGCGCCGGCGTGACTTTCGAGCCGATGAGCGAGCTTTTCCGCCGCGGCTCTGACCGATTCGGCGGAGGCGTTGGCAGGCGCGTAGATTATGGCCAAAATATCGCGGGCGGCTTCCATGACTTGCGTGCGCGTGGAGTCGCTGATCGGACTGCCGAATGGGCCCAGCGTATCGCCGAGGACCGGGCGGCCCGCAAGATGCCAGACGCGGCGGCCGATGCCTTCGTATTTTTCGCTCGCCGCGCCGAGTCGTAGAGAGATAGAGCCTTGAATCGCCGCGCGGTTGTAAATTCCGTAAGGCCATCCAGTCTCGATCGAGCCGAGATTGCCACTGTCGACGGCGTTCGAAACGTGGTAAAGGCCTTTGCCTTGCACAACGCGGCGAAGCAGCGCCTCCGATGACGGACGATATTTCGACGGATCCAAACCCCATGCGCGAAACATGGCGCGCACGGCGAGAATGGGTTCGTGTTGCGCGAGCGATTCGAGCGTGAATTTTTGCCGGATAGCCGCGCAGACTTCGTCTATCTCGCGGACGAGCGCTGCACCCGCCGGCGCAACCGTCACGCCATCGCATTCAACGATGCCTAAACGCACGCCCGGAATTTGAATCGCGATGTCCATATCAGCCGGAAAGCAGTTTGCTATCATAGCCAAGAAAATTTCAGATGAGGAGAGCACGCTGACTAACGTGTCGCACGACACTGATGAAAAATTCCGCGCAGGCATTCAGCTCTTTAATTCGCGGGAATTTTTCAAAGCGCATGAACTCTGGGAAGAATTGTGGTTAGGCGCTGAAGAGCCGGAAAAAACTTTCTTGCAAGGACTGATTCAGTGCGCGGCGGCTTTTCATCATTACACGCGCGGAAATCGCAACGGCGCACGTTCACTGCTGGAAGCGGCGTGCGCAAAGCTCGAAGGATTCTCCAATGACCACGGTGGAGTGAATGTCGGCGTTTTGCGGCGCGCCATGCGCGAATTTCTGGATGCGCCGGCGAATCGTCCACGCTGCGTGCCGCAACCGCTACCGCAAATTCAACTGCTTGCGAGTTCCTGATTCGCTGCTGTGTGTTACGCCACACCGCAATCTATTCGTCGACGATGAGCTCGCCCTTCATTCCCATGTGCCCAAAGCCGCAAAACTTGCAGCACTTGAACGGGTAATGCCCCGGCGTCTTGGCGACGAATTCGATGGTGATCGCTTGGCCCTTGGGCAGCTTCCAGCAATCTTCCGGCGTGGTGAATTCGAGACCGGGCGCGCCTTTGGTGTCGCCTCCGTCGGGGTAGAGATTGATTTTGAATCCGTGCGTGTGATCGGTCGAAGTTATGCGCAGCTGAACTTTAGTTCCCTTCTTCACGTGAATCGGCGAAGGATTGAAAACATATTTCTTCGCGGTCATGTCGATCACCTGAACATTCGCGTCCTGTGCAGGTTGTGCTTGCGCCGTTTGCTGTTTCGCAAATGTCACTCGTTTCGAAGGAGTGATGACTAAGGAAAAGCTGACCATCAGTAGTAAGGCAGAAAGACGAACGAGGGTTTTCACAGGTTGTCCCCTTTGAATTGGAACCGCGCGCGCTTCGATACCATGCCCGATTCAGTGCTCGCGCGCAACACAATTTCCTGAGATGCATCGCCTCGGAGAAAGTGGCGAACAAAAAAACTAAAAGCCGGGGACGCCGGTGGCGGCGGGACGAATTTCGGGCACTTCGGTCGCGCGGCCAGAGCGAAGGCGCTCGAAGAAGCCCTGACCCAGCGACATCACGCCGGTGTACAGATAGCCCCAGACGAAAAGCAGAAGAAATGGAATGGTGATGTAGTTTTCGTTTTGGATGGCGTAAAAAACGGTGGCGGCGAAATAGATTCCGAGCACCACTTCTGCGTAAGGAATCCATCCCGCGCGCTTGCGGTACTTGCGCTTGAGCCAAGCGCCGCGCTCGTGGCCTTCGATGCGGTACTTGGGAGTGCGCACGAATTCGGATTGTTTTCCGGCAAGCGCTTCGATAACGGCAACCGCGTTGCGCACCGAGACGCCGATGCCCACGGCCATAACGAACGGCATGTAAGCAATCGCGCGCCACCACGTTTTCGGATAAAGAACGCGCTGAGACGCCAAATAAAAAGCGGAAATCGAACAAGTCGAGGCGAGGAAAAGCGGCAGGTCAATTAGCAGCATCTGAAACCAGCCCTGATAAAAACGGACGATCATGGCAGGCAGGAGAATTACAGAGAGCAAAACCATCAGCGGATAGCTGATGTTTGCGGTGAGATGAAAAAAAGCTTCCGCTTTCACATAACCGGGCTCGTCGGAACGAAGGACCTGCGGCAGAATTTTCAGCGCCGTTTGCATCAAGCCTTTGGCCCAGCGCGCTTGCTGCGATTTGAAAGCATTCATTTCCACGGGCAATTCCGAAGGGCAATCCACCTCCGGCAGATAAATGAATTTCCAGCCGCGAAGCTGCGCGCGATAGGAAAGATCGGTGTCTTCTGTAAGCGTGTCGTGCTGCCAGCCGCCGGCATCTTCGATGGCGGTGCGGCGCCACACGCCGCCGGTGCCGTTGAAATTGAAAAAAGAGCCTCGGCGGAAACGCGCGCCGTGTTCGATCACAAAATGGCCGTCGAGCAGAATAGCTTCCGCTTCGGTTAGCGCTGAGTAATCACGATTGATGTAGCTCCAGCGCGTTTGAGCCATGGCCAATTTGGGATCGGCGAAGTATGGAACCGTGCGGCGAAGAAAATCGGATGGCGGAAGGAAATCGGCGTCGAAAATGGCGATGAGTTCGCCGGTTGCTGTCTTTAATCCCTCTTGCAGCGCGCCGGCTTTGAAGCCTTCGCGATTGTCGCGGTGAATGTAATGAACCGGGATGCCGAGAGCTTGCTGGCGTTCCACGCAGGCGCGGGCTACGGATTGAGTTTCGTCGGTGGAGTCATCAAGAAGCTGGATTTCGAATTTGTCGCGCGGGTAATCGAATTGCGCAACGCAGTCGACCAGGCGATCGACGACGTAGCGTTCGTTGAAGATAGGAAGCTGTATGGTAACCTTTGGCCATTCGCTGACCGCAGGCGCGGGGCCGGGAACATTGTCGCGATAACGATAGAAATTGTAGACGAGGACGTAACGATAAATTCCATAAGCGGCGAGAACGGCGAGGACCAGAAAATAAGGAATCATCATGGCCAAGTCGAACGAATTGGCTTGGTAGATGCCGCTGAAAGTATGATTTCGCAGCCGGTGCAGATAGGAAGCAAGCGGACTCATCTGCAGCGTAATAAGCAGAGCCGCGACGGAATGAAGATTCATTTTTCCGCTGGTCCTCGATTCATCCGATGAGCGTCCACGTGAGTGCGGCCACGACAGCTGAGCGAGCAAACTCGAAGGGCGCGCGGCCGAGACTGCAACCGATCTTTGCGCTGGCTGGGGTGGTAATCCTCGAAGCGACGTTCGCCATTCTATACCATTTCGGCAATCTTGAAACGCATATCGTTGGGGCCATCGCGGCCGGGTTGGGCGCTGGCGTTATCTATTTCGTTAGCCTTTATTTGCTTGAACATTCGCGGGCACATCGCGCGACGATTTGGATTGTGCTGGGCGGCGCGCTGCTGTTCCGTCTGACGCTGTTGCCGCTGGCTCCCACGCTGTCGAATGATCCATACCGCTACCATTGGGATGGCCAGGCGCAACTGGCTGGTTACAATCCGTACATCGTGAGTCCCGATACCCTGGCGCTTGGCTCGCACGTTACGCCTACCGGCCATCGCTTGCCCGCTCACGACATGCCTAATATCTATCCGCCGCTGATGGAGCTGCTGTTTCGCATGGATGCGCGATTTTTGCCGGGAGTCATTGCGTTCAAGCTGCCGTTTTTCCTGGCGGATGTGCTGAGCGTTTTTTTACTGGCCGCTCTCCTGCGCCGCGCCGAGCATCGCGAATTCCGGCTGGCCATTTACGCATGGAATCCGCTGGTGATTGTTGAATTCGCGGGAACGGGACACAGCGACGCCCTGGCGATTGCGGCGGTGCTGGCGACGGTGCTGATTGCAAGGTCGCGAATTGGTTTATCAACATTGACGCTGGCTGCGGCGGCGCTGCTGAAAATTTTTCCGGTGCTGTTGTTTCCCCTGTGGCTGCGACGCGCGGGATGGCCACGGACCTGGCGTTCGTGGGCGGCAGGGATCGCTTCCGCGGGATTGGCGGTGGCGTGCTTCTGGCCGTTTCGCGGGGCGCTCGATAAAATTCCAGCGACGCTCGCGTATTTCACAGCGCACTGGCAGAACAACAACGCGAGTTTGTGGGCGGCGCTGAATGCGTTCAGCGGAATGCCGATGTGGGCGAGCGGAATCGGCGAAGGAATTGTGGCGGGGTTTGCGCTGTGGGCGGCGGCGCGGCGGATTACGCCGGAGCGCGCGGCGTATTTAATTTTTGGCGCGGTGCTGCTGTTCACGACGAATGCGTATCCGTGGTACTTCACCTGGATCATTCCGTTCCTGTGCTTCTTCCCGAATCCGGCGTGGCTGCTGCTGACGATTTTGCAGTTTTTGTCGTACCACGTGCTGATTGGTTATGGAATTTTGCGCGAATGGCACTGGAGTCCGCTAATAATTGCGCTGGAGTACGCGCCGTTTTACGGTTGGTTCGCCTGGGACTTGGTTCGAGGAAAAGCCAAGCTCGAATCTCCGATGTAGGGAGCTAACCGTTTGTGAGGAATTTGTATTGCGCCTGCGTCAGCGGGACGACGCTGAGGCGCCCCTGGCGAACCAAAGGGGAATCGGCGAAGAGCTTGTTGGATTTGATTTCGGCGAGGGTGATTTCTTTTTTGAGCGGCGCGCCGGCTTTGATCTTGAGTTGCGGATTTTTGGGATTGGCGGCGTCGAGGGAAACGACGGTAGCGGTTCCAGCGCAGGCTTTGCGTTCGCCGGTTTCGTAGATGATGAGGTTGTCGCCCGTTTTCATTTCGCGCATGTTGCGGAGCGCGACGGGATTGTGGACACCGTCCCAGGTCGTAGTTTTGTCCTTCTGCAGATCGGCGAAGGAATATTCGGAAGGCTCAGTTTTGAGAAGGTAGTCCATTACCCCGACAATTGTACCGTATCCGGGAAGATCTCTGGGTGTCGTTGCCGGATCACTCCCAGGATTCTCCTTGCTTCGTCTGTGCCTAGAAAGTTCCCCAAGAGCCACGACTTTCCTCGGGACTCAAAGCAGATGGACGCATGAACGGCTGAGTCTTTCCATTTTCCTTTCGCGACGGGGTCAAGGTACGTGCCAACTCTTATGTCTCGAACGTCAGCCAGAACGAACTTTCGGGACCAGCCGATTCCTAAAGTCTCTCTGCGCCAGATCAGAGTTCCGTTCTCAAATGTGAGAACTTCTCTTCCGCTTACCAGCCAGATTATTGCGATCGTACCCAGGAAGCAACAGACCTCCCCGAAATACAAGCGGGTCCATTCCAAAGGGTCGGTTGCTCCCCCTTTAACGATCAACCATTGCGCACGCGTGCCCAAAATAGAGGCAGTCGTCCAAATCAGTACGAAACAAAACGGGAGCCAGCCGACCCAATAGTGGACACCAACGCGCAGATTGCTGGGTGCATCTTTTACGCTTATCCAGCGCCGGTGAAACACCATCGTAGCCATTTCGGCGCTTAGACGTTGAGGGTGAGGGAAGTTTCGGGGATGAAGGTGGAGGTGCGGTTGGCGTTGGGGGCGGGGGGCATTTTGGCGCGGTCGACGGGATTGTAGAGAGTGTCGCGTTCCACGGGGACGCGGCCGGCGGCGCGGATGAGGCGCTCGAGATCCGCGCGGGTCATGTGCTGGGGAGTGGTGGCTCCAGCGTCGTGATAAATTTTTTCTTCGATGACGGTGCCGTCGATGTCGTCGGCGCCGAAACGCAGAGCGATTTGCGCGATGCTGGGCGTGAGCATGATCCAGTAGGCCTTGATGTGGCCGAAATTATCGAGCAGCAGGCGCGCGATGGCCATGGTCTTCAGATCATCGAAGCCGGTGGGCTTGGGACAGAAGTCGAGGCCGGTGTTGTCAGGATGAAAGGCGAGAGGGATGAAGGTTTGAAAGCCTTTGGTTTCGTCCTGCAACGCGCGAAGAAGGAGAAGGTGCTCGACGCGCTCTTCGGCGGTTTCGATGTGGCCGTAGAGCATGGTGGCGTTGGAGCGCAGACCGATTTGATGCGCGGTGCGGGCGATGTCGAGCCACATGCGTCCGCTGGTTTTGTGGTCGCAGATGATTTTGCGGACGCGGGGATTGAAAATTTCGGCGCCGCCGCCGGGGAGCGAGTCCACGCCGGCGTTTTTCATGGCGAAAAGCGTGTCGCGGATGGAAAGTTTGGAGATGCGCGAGTAGAAGCCGACTTCCACCATGGTGAAGGCTTTGAGATGGACTTGCGGGAAGCGCTGCTTGAGGCCGCGAATCATGTCGAGATAGAAATCGAAAGGCAGGTCGGGATGCAGTCCGCCGACGATGTGGAATTCGGTGGCGCCCTCGGTGACGCCCTGCGCGGCGCGATGCCAGATTTCGTCGAGAGAATAGGTGTACGCACCGTTCGCGTTGTTGTCGCGGCCGAAGGCGCAGAGTTTGCAGTGCGCGCCGCAAACGTTCGTAGGATTGATGTGGCGATTGACGTTGAAGTAGCAGACGTTGCCGTGGCGCTGTTCGCGGACATGATTGGCGAGCCAACCGATGGAGAGCAGGTCGCTGGAGGCGTAGAGCGCCAGGCCGTCGTCGGCGGAGAGGCGTTCGCCGGCGAGGATTTTCTCAGCGATGGGCTGGAGACGGGTGTCGGTGATGTGGAGTTGTGCGTTCATGTGCGAAGTGCGCTAGAAATTCGTAATGAAAATCGCTGTTCCCCAAAAAATCAGGAACAACAGACTAATATAGCCGTTGATGGTGAAAAACGCAGCATTGATTTTGCTGAGGTCGTTCGGTTTGACGAGCGAATGCTCGTAAGCGAGAAGCAGCGCGACGACGATGATTCCCACCCATGCTGGCCAGGCGAGATGAAAGCTCCATGCGAGCCAGGCGAGGAGAAGAACGACGAAAACGTGCAAAATGCGGGCGATGATGAGCGCGCGGGCGATGCCGAATTTTTTGGGAATGGAAAAGAGGCCGACGCGCTGGTCGAATTCAACGTCCTGGCAGGCGTAGAGCACGTCGAAGCCGCCGACCCACAG
>DAIRCW010000096.1:0-6383 GCA_036796475.1 Candidatus Acidiferrales bacterium
ACGCGCGCGAGGGCGAGCAACTGAAAAAATTGCCGGATGTTTATCGCAAGCTGCGGCGGGATTATCCGGCGACGCTGGTGTTCATCGAGGCCAGCAACGAAGCTCTGGCGCGGCGATTCAGCGAAACGCGCAGGCCCCATCCGCTGGGCGCGGATCTGTCGGTGGCTGAAGGAATCCGCATGGAACGGGAACGAATGGCGCCGATTCGCGAGATTGCCGACGTGGTAATTGACACCACGAAATTCACGGTGCATGAGCTGCGGCGGTTTATCATCGATCAGTTCGAGAAAGCAGGGCATCGGCCGCTGCTGGTGTCGCTCGTGAGCTTCGGCTACCGTTACGGATTGCCGGCGGACGCGGACCTGGTTTTCGACGTGAGATTTTTGCCCAATCCGCATTTTGTGGCCAAGCTGCGGCCGTACAGCGGGAAGAATCCGCGGGTGGCGCGGTATATACGGTCGTTCAAGCAGACCGGAGAATTTTTGCGGCGGATTGAGGGATTGCTGGAGTATCTGATTCCGCATTACATTCGCGAAGGAAAAAGCTATCTGACGATTGCGTTCGGATGCACGGCGGGACGGCATCGCTCGGTGGCCATGGCCGAAGCGGTGGGGAAGTCGCTCGAAAAGCGCGGGTACATGACCAAGATGGAGCACCGGGATTTGGAGCGTTCCACGGCGTGAGAATTTCGGCGGAGCTTCGCGGGCTGTTTCAATTTGTCCGGCCGTACCGGCTGCGGCTGATAGCAGGAGTGGTGTTGCTGGGAGTGGTCGGACTGTGCCAGGGATTGATCGCGCTGATGATCATTCCAGCGTGGGATGTGGTTTTGAATCCGCACAGCACGGCCACGAAAGTGAAGCTCATCACCTTGCCGCACAGCCATCACGTGATTTACCTCAATTCCTTTCTGCCATCGAGCATTCATTATGTGTGGACGGTATTCGCAATCTGCCTGGTGGTGATTTTCTTCTCTAAAGCGCTGGCGGAATTTTTCGGCAGCACGATGATTCAATATGCGGGGCACGCCGGCGTGACCGACCTGCGAAACAAAGTTTACGAAAAGCTGGTGCGGCAGCCGATTGGGTTTTTTCAGCATAATCCCACGGGGCGCGTGATGTCGGCGGCCATCAGCGATGTGGATCAGGTGCGCAGCGCGCTTTCCGAGCATCTGGCGGATTTTTTCCAGCAGATTTTCGCGCTGGCGGCGTTTGTGTGCGTGATGCTGGTGGTGAATTGGCGGCTGGCAATCGGCTCGGCCATCGTGATTCCTCTGGTGGTTTATCCCGTCGGCAAATTGGGCAAGAGGATCAGGAAATCGGTGCAAAACACGCGCGTGCGCGTCGCGGACTTGAGTCAGATTTTACAAGAGACGGTGAGCGGCAACCGCGTGGTGAAAGCCTTCGGCATGGAGAATTTTGAAATTCGCAAATTCCGCGAGACGGCGCAGCGGCTGTTGCGCGAAAACATGCGCTGGGTGAGGGCTTACGTGGTGACGTCGCCGATGATGGATTTGCTGGGCGCCGTGGTGTTCGTGGTGCTGCTGTGGTACGCGCGCGAGGAGATTCTGCGGAACGTAATGACCAGTGGCATGGTGGTGAGCTTCATTTACGCGCTGTTCAATTCGTACACGCCGGTGAAGCGCATCGGCAGCCTGTACCATCAGTTTCAACTGGCCGCGGGAGCGTCGGTGGAAGTGCAGGGATTTTTGCAATTGAAGGAAGAGGCCGCAGAAGCACCGGGCGCGCCTGTTTTGCCGCCGTTCTCGAGTGAGATTGACTTCGATGAGGTCGGCTTCGCTTACGAAAGCGGACCGACCATTCTGCACAATATAAATTTGCGCGTTCCGGCGGGCAGCGTGATTGCGATTGTGGGCTCGAGCGGCGCGGGAAAAACAACGCTGGTGAATCTGCTGCCGCGCTTTCACAATCCGGCGGCGGGGAAAGTTTCCATCGATGGACAGAACATCTGTGAAGTCAGTCTGAAATCGTTGCGCGAGCAGATGGCTATCGTGACGCAGGAGACGATCCTGTTCAATGACACAGTGTGGAACAATTTGTGCTACGGGCGTCCGGATTTGCCGGAAGGCCGCGTGGTCGCAGCAGCAAAGGCGGCGCTGGCGCACGAATTCATTACGCAATTGCCGCAGGGTTATCAGACGCGAATCGGGGACCGCGGCCAGCGGCTCTCGGGAGGCCAGCGGCAGCGGCTGGCGATTGCGCGAGCGTTGCTGAAGGATGCGCCGATTCTCATTTTAGACGAGGCTACATCGGAGCTGGATTCGGAATCGGAGATGCTCGTGCAGCGCGCGCTGAATAATCTGATGGAGAACCGCACGGTCTTCGTGATTGCGCACCGCCTTTCGACGGTGCGGCGCGCGGATTTGATTGTGGTGCTCGAAGACGGCACGATTCGCGAGCGCGGCACGCATGAAGAGTTGCTGGTCCGGAATGGCGCGTACGCGCGGCTGTACAACCTGCAGTTCCAAGAAATTGAGCCGCCGATGCCGGCTGGACCCGTGTAAAATGTCTGCCCCTAGAATGACTGCCGCTCCGTTGAGATCGATGACCGGGTACGCGCAGACGCGCGCGGAGAAAAATGGCTGGGCGGTGCAATTGAGCTTGCGAAGTGTGAATCACCGTTTTTTGGACATGCGTGTGCGATTGCCGGAGGGTTGGGAGGCGCTGGAGACGGAGATTCGCAAAGGCTTGCAGGAGCGTTTTCACCTGCACGTGGAAGTCACCGTGCAGGTGCAGGCGGCGAAGAATCATGCCGTGTCCATCAACCGCGAAGTGGCGGCGTCGTATTTGGAAGCGGCGAAGGCGCTCGGTGAGGAATTTTCAGTGAAAGCGGAGCCGGACATTGCGGCGATTTTGCGCTTGCCCGGCGTAGCGTCTTCGGCTCCGGCGCAAGAGGAGCTTGAATCGCTTGCCGAAGCGGTGCGCAACGGTCTCGAGCGCGCCATGCAGCAGATGGATCAGATGCGCTGCGCGGAAGGGCAAGCGCTTTGCGAGGAGTTGACGCGGCGTTTGAATGCTGTGGAGCACGCGACCGCGCAGGTGGAGATCCTCGCTGAACGCGTGCGTCCGGCTTATGCGCAGAAGCTCGAAGCGCGCGTGAAGGAACTGATCGGCTCGTTCGAATTGGATCCCGCGCGGGTGGCGCAGGAGGCGGCGTTCATCGCCGAACGCAGCGACGCGACCGAAGAGCTGGCCCGTCTGCGCAGCCACGTGAAGCAGTTTCGCGCGCTGCTCGCCGGCGGTGGCGAAGCGGGCAAGAAACTGGACTTCCTGCTGCAGGAAATGCAGCGCGAATCGAATACGCTGCTCTCGAAAGCGAGCGGCGCGGACAGTGAAGGATTGCAGATCACGCAGCTGGGCCTGGAATTGAAGTCGGAGATCGAAAAATTGCGGGAGCAGGTGCAAAACGTCGAATAGCCAATGGCCGACTGCTTCGAACCAATCATTTTCATCATCTCAGGCCCGTCCGGCTCGGGGAAATCCACGCTGGTGAAAAAGCTTTTGGAACTGCCGGGCACCATGCTGTCGATTTCCGCAACCACGCGCCCGCCGAGAGCGAAGGAAAGCGAAGGCAAGTGGTATCATTTTGTATCGGACGAGGAATTCCGCGGAATGGTGGAGCACGGGGAATTTCTCGAGCACGCCTGCGTTTTCGGAAAGCACAGCTACGGGACACCGAAAAAGTCGCTGGAGGAAGCGCGCGCGCGGCAATTGGACCTGGTGCTTGAGATTGATGTGCAGGGTGCGGAGCAGGTGCGGCGCAAGTTGCCGGAATCCGTGGCCATTTTCATCGTGCCGCCATCGCGCGAGGAACTGGAAAAGCGCATTCGCGCGCGGAATCAGGACCGTCCGGACGAAATTGCGCGGCGGCTGGAACAGGCTCGCGTCGAGATGGAACGGTATGTACAATACGACTATGTAATCATCAACGAGGATGTGGACCGCGCAGGCGAGGCGGTCCGGGCCATTGCGCAATCCGCGCGGTGCGAAACGAAACGCAATCGCCAGCGCGTCCATCACATATTGAAATCCTTCGGAGGATAAAGCACTCATGGCGGTTTCGAACCAGCCACCTGACAGCAAGTTTGCGTACGTGGTACTCGTCGCGCGGCGCGCCCGGCAGCTCATGGCCGGAGGGCGTCCGCTCGTCGATAACCCGAAGAACCACAAATACACCCGCGTCGCCGAGGAAGAGCTGCGGAAAGGCTTGCTCGAATTCGAGCAGCCGGAAAAAGACACGGACGAAAACCAGGACGGGAAGCGCAAGAAGTAGCGCGTCAGCGTTCGTTTTGAACTGAGGACGAGAAATGCGCGTCGCGTTGGGAGTTTCGGGAGGCGTTGCGGCCTACAAGGCGGCCGAACTGGTGCGCCGGCTGCAGCAGGAGAAGCTTGCCGTCCAGGTGGTGATGACGCGCAGTGCCCAGGAATTTGTCACACCGCTCACTTTTGCTGCGCTAACGGGCGAAAAAGTCATCACCGGGCTTTTTGGCGATGCGGAACGAGGCGCGAACCTCGAAAGCGCTATCGAGCACATCGCCGTCGCGCAGCGAATTGATCTGCTGCTCATCGCGCCGGCGACGGCGGACATTCTGGCGAAACTGGCCAACGGAATCGCGGACGATTTTCTCACCACATTGTATCTCGCCACCAAAGCGCCGGTGATTGTCGCGCCGGCGATGAACGTCAATATGTGGGAGCATCCCGCCACGCAAAAAAATCTGGAGACGCTGCGCGCGCGCGGAGTGCGCATCGTGCAGCCGGATGAAGGTTATCTCGCGTGCGGAATGACCGGCCCTGGACGGCTCGCCGGAAACGAAGCGATTGCCGGAGCGGTTTGCGAAGCGCTTGGGCTGCGGCACGATTTTGACGGAATGCATGTGGTGATTACGGCCGGGCCGACGGTTGAGGATATTGATCCGGTGCGCGTATTGACCAATCGCTCGTCGGGGAAAATGGGATATGCGCTGGCGGATGCAGCGGCGCGGCGTGGCGCGCGTGTGACGCTCATCAGCGGGCCGACGGAATTGCGCGCGCCGAATGAAGCAGACTGGATTCCCGTGCGCTCGACCGAAGAGATGCATCGCGCCGTTCAGGAACATGCGCACGGAGCGGATGCGGTCATCATGGCGGCAGCCGTCGCGGATTATCGTCCGGCGGTCGCGGGTACGCAGAAGATCAAACGCGCGGAAGGGCGGCTGAGTTTGGAGTTGGAACCGACGGCGGACATTCTGGCGGAATTAGGCCGCGAGCGAGCTGCGAAAGTTCTCGTGGGATTCGCGGCGGAGACGGAGGGCGTTGCAGAGAACGCGCGGCGTAAGCTGGCGTCCAAAGGCGCGGACATGATTGTTGCCAATGACGTGACACAAGAAGGCGCAGGCTTTGATACGGACACAAACATCGTCACGCTCTTTTTGCGCGACGGACGCGAAATTCCCCTGCCGAAAATGTCGAAATTCGAAGTGGCCAATCGCATTCTCGATAAGATTGCCGATCTGCAAAAGGCGGCGAAGTGAACTTGCGCGCGGCGTGTAAATGATGAAGCCCCAAGCGCGCGCCAAAGCCGAAGCGTGGCTCGAATATTTCTCTGACCTGAAAATCGCCCCGTTTTATTTGGACCGATCTTCCTCATCCGAAAATGTTGCGCATGCAGGCGCCGCTGGTTCAGCGGAAAATTCGCCCGCATCCGCGCGACCCACAACTGCTGAACTCCGCCGCGTCGCGCCAAATCCATTTGTGGCGCAGCCGAAAGCGCAAACCGTAGCACCCCTCCCGGCAATCAAATCGGCTTCGCTCTTCGAAGCGGGCGAGCGCGTCACAAACGATTCGCTGGAGATAATCCGCGAGGATATCGGGGATTGCCAGCGATGCAAGCTTTGTAAGCAGCGCAATACCATTGTCTTCGGCAGCGGCAATCCGCGCGCGGAATTGGTGTTCATCGGCGAAGGGCCGGGGCGCGACGAAGATATTCAAGGATTGCCGTTCGTGGGGCGCGCCGGAAAATTGCTCACGCAAATGATCGAAGCGATGGGCCTCAAGCGCGAAGACGTTTACATCTGCAACGTGGTGAAATGCCGTCCGCCGGAAAATCGCGCGCCGGAGCCGGACGAAATGGAAACCTGCTCGCCATTTTTGTACCGGCAGCTTGCGGTCATCAATCCCAAAGCCATCGTGTGCCTCGGCGCGATTGCTTTTCAGGCGATTTATGGCCAGAAGCAATCGATTTCGCGGCTGCGCGGACAGTGGCTTGTATTCCGCGGCATTCCGATGATGGGCACGTATCATCCCGCGTATTTGCTGCGCAATCCAAACGCCAAGGGCGACGTCTGGGAAGACTTGAAAAAAGTGATGGCGCACCTCGGATTGAAA
>DAIRCW010000096.1:6483-10259 GCA_036796475.1 Candidatus Acidiferrales bacterium
TACAAAACAGTGCGTGCGCATGCCCGCGTAAAAACTGAATCACATCACACGGTCGCTCGTTCGCTCGTGTGCTTGCCGTGAGCGCGCGATTTCCTGCTACAGTAAAGCACGCAATTCGATCGCGGACGCGCGTGCATCGCGCGGTAATTTTTGTTCGGGAGCGATGAGTGGGCGTTTTGCTGGGTTTGACCGCGGCGCTGAACTGGGGCGTGGCGGACTACATGGCGCGATTTGCGACCCGGCGCATCGGTTCGCTGCGCGCGCTGATGTTCATGCAGGCCGTCGGACTCGCTGCGCTCGCCGCACTCATGCTCGCGACGGGCAGTTGGGCGAATTTCTTTCCAACTTTCCGCCTGGCGAATTGGCTCTGGCTCGCGCTGGCCGCGATTTTGAGCGCGTTCAGCTCGCTGGCCCTATACCGCTCATTTGAAATTGGAATTCTCGCGCTGGTTTCCCCGCTGGCCGCCAGCTATCCCGCGCTCACTGTCATCTTCGCGATGCTCTCCGGGGAACGGCTCACACGCGCCCACGCCTTGGGAATTCTCGCCGCAATCATCGGCGTAATTCTCGCGGCGCTCGCTCTGCCTTCACAAACAGAAGCGCAGACCGAGCACTTGACGCCCGGGCACCATCGCCGGCACTTGCTCCGAGGAGTCCCATGGGCGCTGGCCGCATCGCTGGGCTTCGGCATCAATTACTGGATTCTCGGTTTCCGCGTGCTGCCCGTTTTCGGCGCATTCGCCTCGGTGTGGGTGATCCGGCTGATTACGTTTGCGATTCTCGCTCTGCTCTTCAGGCCCCTCGGACAGTCGTTCGCGATTCCAAGAGGCTCGACCGCGCTGTTGATTTTCTTCATCGGCCTCACCGACACTGCCGGATTCGTCTGCAATAATCGCGCATTCAAACAGGAACAGATCGCCATCGCCACTGTGCTTGCTTCGCTTTACGGCGCCGTTACGCTGCTGCTCGCCGCAGTATTTCTGCGCGAACGGCTCGGCCGCACGCAATGGCTCGGCGTGGCGCTGATTTTTTTGGGCGTTGTTCTCATCAGCGTGTAGCGCGTTGCGAGTTGCTGCTAGACAAGTTGCTGCTAAACTAGCGCGAACATGAATCCACAGTTTTGCGAAGTGGCGCTGCCGGTGCCGCTGCGCTCGACCTTCACTTACGCCATTCCTGCCCGATTGCGCGACGCGGAAATGGTTGGCAGCCGTGTGGTCGTGCCGTTTGGCCGGCGCGCGATGGTCGGCGTGGTGGCGAAGCTGGCCGCCAAGCCGGCGGCCCTGAAAAACATAAAGGAAATTGTCGAGCTGGTGGACGAAGTTCCCGCGCTTACTCCGGAATTGCTCGAGCTCGGCGAATGGGTGAGCCAGTATTACGCCGCGCCCATCGGCGAAACGCTGCGCACCATGCTGCCGCCGCTCGCCGGACTGCGTGAGAAGCGCGAATATGTTTTGACCGACAGCGGGCGCGAATTTGTCGCGCAGTTGAGCGAGCGCGGAGTTGCCGATGCGGCCGAATCCGCGGATTTGGAGTCCATCGAACGGCTCGGTATCGCGCACGGAGCAATTTCTTCCGCCAAACTGAAGCGCATCGAGGATGGCGAAGCTACGGCGCGACGCCTTGCCCGCCGCGGCCTAATTGCCTCGCGCGAAAGCATTGTCCGCAAGCGCGACCGCGTGCAAAAAATCGTTTCGTGGAATGCGGAAGCTTCCGCAGAAGGCGAGCGCGAGGAGAAAATTCGCGAAATTCTGAGCGGCACGCGCGGCCCGATGCCCGTCGCGGCGCTGGTGCAGCAGGGAATTTCGCGCGCAGTTCTGGCACGTCTCGGGAAGCAGCAGAAAATTACCGTTTGGGACGAGCCATTCACGGAGGAAGAAGATCCGTGGGAAATGAATTTCACTCCGCCCGCGAATGTACTCAACGCGGAGCAGCAACAAGCGGCATCATGCGTTCAGCAATGGCTGGACGCGCGGACATTTACGGCGGCGCTGCTGCACGGAGTTACGGGAAGCGGAAAAACGGAAGTGTATCTCGCCGCGGTGAAAGCGGCGCTCGAACAGCAGCGCGCGGCGATCGTGCTCGTTCCGGAGATTGCGCTGACGCTGTGGCTCAGCCGTTTGGTTCGCGCTCGATTCGGCGCGTCGGTAGCTGTTTTGCACAGCGGGCTCGGGGATAACGAACGTTCCAGCGAGTGGTGGCGCGTGCGGCACGGCGAAGCGCGCGTCGTGGTGGGAACGCGCTCTGCGGTTTTTGCGCCCGTCGAAAATTTGGGAATCATTATCGTCGATGAGGAGCAGGAGGGAAGTTACAAGCAGGAAGAAACTCCGCGCTATCACGGACGCGATACGGCGGTGATGCGCGCGCGGCTGGCAAACGCCGTCGCGTTGCTCGGCTCGGCTACGCCTTCGCTCGAAAGTTATCAGAACACGCGCGCGGGGAAATACCGGCTCCTGGAATTGAAAACGCGCGTGGAAGACCGTCCGCTGGCGCGTGTGCGGCTCGTGGATCTGCGCGAGGAATTCAAGCGCACGCATCGCACCGACGCCGTTTCCGCGCCGCTTGTCGGCGAAATTAAAAAACGCCTCGCTGAAGGCACTCAGGCGCTCGTGCTCATCAATCGCCGAGGATATTCCTGGTACGTGTTGTGCCGCAGTTGCGGCGCGGGCATCGAATGCAAGAATTGCAGCATCGCGCTCAGCTACCACAAGCGCCGCGCGCGGCTGGAATGCCATTATTGCGGTTACTCAATCGCAGTGCCGAAGCTGTGTCCGAAATGCACTTCGAAGTATCTGCATTTCGTTGGAGACGGCGCCGAGCGCGTCGAGGAATTTTTGCGCGAGCAATTTCCGGCCGCGCGCATCGGAAGGCTCGACCGCGACACGGTGCGCACCAAGCGCGAATATCAGAAGGTTTTGGGAGCGTTCGCGCGCGGCGATCTCGATTTACTCGTGGGCACGCAAATGGTCGCGAAGGGCCACGATTTCGAGCGCGTCACGCTCGTCGGAGTTGTCGCTGCGGATTTAGCGCTCGGCCGTCCGGATTTTCGCGCAGCGGAGCGCACCTTTCAGTTGCTCACGCAAGTTGCGGGACGCGCCGGTCGCGGACGCTTTCCCGGCGAAGTCCTCATCGAAACGTATTATCCCGAGCACTACGCCATCCAGCATGCGGTGGACCAGGACTATCGCGCATTTTTCGAGCGCGAAGTCTACTTTCGCAGAATGATGCATTATCCGCCGTTTGTCGCGCTGGCCAACGTGCTGGTGCGCGACAAGAAAATTGAAAATGCGATTCGCTGGTCGCGCGCCATCGCCGCCTATTTCGATTCGCGCCAGAAAGGGCTCCCAGGTCCCCGGCAAGGGGAGCCTGGAGGAGGCGACGTGAAGGTGCTAGGGCCCGCCGCTGCAGCATTATCAAAATTGCGGCGCGATTTTCGTTTTCAGATTTTGCTCAAGTCGCCGAACCGCAAGCTGCTTGGAAAACTTCTGGAGGGCTGCCTGGCGTTCTGCGCGGAAAAACAAATTCCGGAAACCGCAGTGATCGTCGACGTCGATCCGATCAGCTTGCTGTAGTTTTCCTTTACGTTTTCATTCCAAGGGCGTTTTGTGCCCGAGGAATTTGCTTTTCGCGTGGCACGGCCGAGGAGATTACCGCACTGTTCAGTGCGGCGCGCTCAACGGCAGCGGCGTGAAGCACAGCAAAAAAATAATGAGCGCGACGATGGCCCAGGCGCGGCGCTTCGAGTCAAGCGGCGTCCACGGATCGAGTAGCGGCGGATG
>DAIRCW010000097.1:0-10124 GCA_036796475.1 Candidatus Acidiferrales bacterium
GACCTTGTGCTCCGGAGGCACACGCTCTAATCCAACTGAGCTACAGGCGCGCGGTGGTTGTGGCGCAGAGGCCACGGGAATATCCTATCACGCCTTAGAATTGCGTTGTGCGGCCCGCAGTTCGCGATGGCTTCGACGCAAGCATCTGGATAACACTGAAAGTTCGAGGAATTTGGACTCGAATGAAAATTACGATCGCGCCAGTTCACTAATTTTCTTGGCGAGCTTTTCAATCTGCTCGGTTTTATCAATAAGCGCGACCGAGAGTTCCTCGGAAGCGTCGCTCTTGTCCGCCTGACGCTTGAGCTGCTGCGCCAAAGTAAAAAGCTCATTCACATCTTTGGTGATTTCCTGCTGATTTTTGCGCAGCTCCGCATGGGTGGGAGTGCGAAAAGGAGGCGGCGCCACCGGGACACTTGGGTTTGGATTTGTTGGAGGCAGATGATTTGGCGGGTTGGAGCTCTGCTGAGGCAGGCCAAGCGCCGAATTCAGAGCAGTAACGCTTGCTCCGGCTACCAGCGCCACCGGAGCCAATGCCCTCAGGAAAAGCCGCCTCTGTTTGTCCATGGCGCGTCTCCTCACAGTTGAATCACGATTCTCTGGAAACCAAAACATTCAATCAGTTTTCGATTCGATGATAATACGACGCAGTCTGTATCAAATTGGTTATCGCGCTACTGCCTGCGGCCTTCGGCAATTCCATCAACGCACGCAGTGAAGTCCGCGTAAGCTGCAGCTCAGCATTGTGAAGCTGCTGCGCTGTTAGAAACCCGTTTCCAGCCGCACGGATACACGGGCGCACGATTTGGATTGGTAACGGTCCGAGTCGGGAGATTTTTGGAGGCGCGGGTGGGAATCGAACCCACGTATAAAGGTTTTGCAGACCTCTCCCTTACCACTTGGGTACCGCGCCGTGAGAACTGCTAGTATAGCGAACTTGCCGAACGGCAGCCAGCGATTACCTGCTCCGAGTTTTGTCGCGAGCATAATTTCGCCGGAGAACCGAATCGCTTCTCTTTGTACCTTGTTTCTTCGTTGTTTGACCTGCCGCTTTCAACGACCCTGTACGCTAGTACAGGCGCACCCTTTGCCAGGTACAGTTATTCGGATAGGCAAACAGTTCGACGGCAGGCCTAGGAGGCCAGCGGACTGTTGTTAAAATTCCTAAGTTAAGCCCCATTCGCACGAGTTTGACTAGAGGAGCCGCAACGTGAAAAAACCTCTCGTTTCCAGGCTTCTGGAGATCAATAAAGAGCTTTGGCTGATCCTCTCTATTATTCTCTTTGCAGCCGTAATCAACTTTTTCGTGTCGGGCCAGCGGCTGGTGCTGACCTTCTACAACCTCCCGACGCTCTTCGCCGCGTACTATTTTGGGAGGTCGCGCGCGGTTCAGACCGCAATTGCTTCGGTACTGATCGTTGCCTGGCTCAACATCATGAATCCTGTCGCCCTCGCCGCAGGTATTGGTACGAGCATGCGCCACTTGATCGGGTGGGCTGATGTAACCATCTGGGGCGGCTTCCTGCTCATCACGGCATACGCGATGGGCACGCTTTACGAAGTGAAAGAAAAAGGCATGGCCGAGCTCCGGGAAACTTATTTCGGCGTGCTCCAAATCCTCTGCCAGGTCATTTCAAACGACAAGTACACCCAGAACCACTCGTATCGCGTTTCCGTCTATGCGGCTCGGCTCGCTGCGGAGATGGGCTTGCCCGAGGATCAGGTCGAAGACGTGCGCGCGGCAGCTCTACTTCACGACATTGGCAAGCTGGAAGTCAGCCGAAATATTCTGTACAAATCAGCACGCCTTTCCGAAGACGAAATTGCTGAGGTGCAAGCCCATTTGCCGCGCGGAGTCGAGGCACTCAGGCCAGTGGCTGTCGGTGGAACTCTGCGCCGCGTGCTGCCCATAATTCTGGCGCATCACGATAAGTTCGATGGCTCCGGCTATCACGCCACGAAGGGAGAGGACATTCCTGTTGAGGCGCGCATTATCTCTGTGGCCGACGTTTACGATGCGCTGGTCAGCGATCGGCCTTACCGGAAGGCGATGTCGCCCTTCGAAGCCCGCGATATCATCTCCAAGGGCGCGGGAACTGATTTTGATCCCAAGGTGGTTGCCGCGTTCGAGTCCGCATTCCGCGGCGGACGAATGGAAGTACCTGAAGTGCTTGTCTAACTTTTCGTCGGAACTTCAGCTTCGCGCAAGAAACGCGCGGCCTCTTCGGGAGGCGTCGGATTGATGTAAAATCCCGTTCCCCACTCGAAGCCAGCCACGCGCGTGAGCTTCGGCATCACTTCCAAATGCCAATGATAGTGATCGTTAATTTCCTCGCCGATGGGCGACGTGTGTATCACGTAGTTGTATGCGGGGCAATTCAGCACGTTATCCAGGCGTAATAGAAAATCGCGCATCAATTTCGCAAGGCTGGCATATACGGGGCTTGCCTGATTCTCAAACGAAGAGCTGTGCTGGCGCGGCAAAATCCAGCTCTCGAAAGGAAACC
Source organism: Candidatus Acidiferrales bacterium (assembly GCA_036796475.1). GTDB lineage: Bacteria > Acidobacteriota > Terriglobia > Acidiferrales > UBA7541 > DAHUXN01. The sequence continues at coordinate 2,508 of DAIRCW010000097.1, forward strand.
GCGGCGCATACGGAGCCAACGCGATGAACTGGTCGTTCTCAAGGATCACGCGAGTTCCCGTTTCGACTTCCTGTCGGACGACGTCGCAGAAAATGCAGCGCTCCTTCACATCGAAATAGCGCTTTGAATTATCGACTTCCTCGCGCACGCGCTTGGGAACAATCGGCAAAGCGATTAGTTGCGAATGAGTGTGTTCGAGAGAAGCGCCCGCGGCCTCGCCGTGATTTTTAAAAAGCAGAATGTATCGGAAGCGACGGTCATTCTTCAGATCGAGTACGCGGTCACGATACGCCCACAGAACTTCTTCGATGGATCTTTCAGGAAGAGAAGCAAGGGTGTTTTGGTGATTAGGCGTTTCGATGATCACTTCGTGCGCGCCGACTCCGTTCATGCGATCAAAAAGGCCCTCGCCTTGGCGGTCGAGATTGCCCTCGATTCCGAGCGCTGGGAATTTGTTGGGCACAACGCGCACGCTCCAGCCCGGTGTGTCCCTGCCGCTGCCGTTCCGTCCATACGCCAGAATTTCAGGAGGGGTGCGGCTCTCATTCCCGGGGCAAAACGGGCAAAACGAGCCTCCTTTCATCTTCACACCTTCGCCGGCAAAATCCGATGGCCGCTTGCCACGTTCCGTGGAAATAATCACCCAGCGGCCGGTGATGGGATCCTTACGCAGATCAGGCAATCTTTTCTCCTCCAAATGGCTTGTACGGCCTTCAAACAGTTTTCTATTTTATCCTGCGCGTCCAGTGGTGAGCTGAAAAAGGGATCATTCCTGGGTTTTCGCTCAATGCGCGACCGCGAAGGCATTCTTGTAGAGGCGAATATCTGGTGGTCGGCCGGGCCGATTTTCGATGGCCACGACGTCGAAGCGCCACGAAGTCTCAGGAGTTCTGCGCTCCGCAAGAAATCTTCGTGCCACGCGCTCGATGTAGAATCTTTTCGCGCCAGTGACGGCCTCTTCTGGCAAGCCCGGCCGCTCATCTGTGCCGCTGCGCGTCTTCACTTCAACAAACGCAAGCACGCCATCATCATAGCCAATCAGATCAATCTCAGCTTTATCTTCGGGAACGCGATAATTTCGCGCGACAAATACGTAACCGTGCCGCCGCAAATACCAGTAGGCGTACGTCTCTCCAGCCATGCCACGAAGCCGCGCTCCTTCCTTCTTAGTTTCTGCTGTTTTCGCGGCACCCAGGCCACGGCGACACCGCAATCGGACAACTCCAAAAATCACGTGCGCTAGCAAGGGCATTCAGCTACTCCGTTCGCATGTAATTGAAGGCGTCCCACAGATACGGCACCGATTCCGCCTCGTTCTACAGAGCGGGCTGCTTGACCATTTTGCCGAGAATCTCAGTGCGCTCAACCAGGCTGGTGATGGCGCCCACAAACTGTTCGCCCCAGCCCAGATCAGCGTGAAATGCGATAACGTACGCATGCTCCTTGGTGAGGCTTGGAGGCATGCTCGTGCTTTCGTTTGCGCGACTGATGCGATCACCTTCAACACCCGCCAAAAAAGTTTTGTACTCTGCTATCTGAACAAGAGCTCTCTTGCCGGCCGCAGTGGGGCCCTGAAGAGAATGATAAAAAATCGCATTCACCGCAAGGAAGCACGCCGTAAAAATGGCCGCAACGTACGTGGAGACCAAAGCAAGAGCCGCGACTCCCGCGATTCCTGCGACAAAGAGAGTGAAGGTCATGCTGTCGCTGCCGGACCAGGGCCGTTTGGGCGCGGTGGCGCCGGGTAAACGGCTCGCAAGTTTTTCGAAAGTATCTGGCAAGGAGCGCACAGCAACGATGAAGCAGGCGAAAGCAATGGCGAGCAACACCGCAATCCGAATGTTGATTCGAGATTCCCCGAGCCACGTGAAAAAATTTCCCTGAGCAAGAGCGAAAAGAATTCCCACGCCCGAGATCATCCATGCCGGAACGGATAACAAGGTGTGTTTTGAGAAGTAAGTCGTGTCCATCAGGGCGCACTCGAACGCGTCGAGCGCTTCGCCGAGCTTCGGGCTCGGCTCATCGAAGTCAAAACAGTCGTAGCTCTTGAACAGCGTTCGCGCCAGAGCATCCTCCTCAGGAGACAAGTCGAGCGAAACGTCCGGGCCGAGCTGCGTCACTGAGTAGAGATCGCCATCCTGCTCAATTTTGACGTAGGATTTTGCAGCCATGTTAACGATCGCGCTGGCCATTGCCCGCGGAAGCTTACCGCGCTCCAAGAGCCACGCGGCGACTCCGGGGGGAATATTCGCGGGAGGCTCATATCGTGTGACTACCGTGGGCTTCGGCATGAAGAGGCTCTGCAGGAGCGCTATTGCAGCGAAATACAGTACGACCACCGCGAGCGCCAGACCTGCCAGCGCGTACCCCATAAAGGTGAAGTGGACGGCGGGCATGCTCAACCTCTCTCAAAACACTGCGCAATCTGAGAAAAGGAATGGCTATTCTTCTACTTCAACACTTCCAATTCAAACTCCATGACTTTGCCGCGAATCACATAGCACAAATAAAATTCCCAGAACCTCCTGAAGCGCAGAGAATGATTGACCAGGAATTCGAATCCCAAATAGCGCCATACTTGCAGCAAACGGACACGCAGACGCCGTTGCCTCAAACGCGCGCGCGTATACCACGAAGCCTCTCCGTGCAGGCCTTCCGGATAAAAATACCAGAAAGAGAAACTGTTCAAGTGCCAGCGGTGCGTCGGATCGCAAAACGAACTGAAATCCGTGTAGTGCGGCGTAACCAGATAAATCGTGCCGCCGCCGCGCGTTACACGATGAAATTCTTCCATCGTGCGAATCACGTTTTCCACGTGTTCGATCAGGTGAACGGCGCGAACCTGATCGAATGAATCATCGCGAAACGGCAGCGCGCCCGCGTCCAAATTGCAGAGAACGTCGGCTGCGGTGTTCGGATTCATGTCAATTCCAATCGAACCCGGGTACTTCCGCGGACCGCAGCCCACGTCAAGAATCCGCAATCTTCCTCCACTGAAACTGCGTTAGCGCGCACGCTCCACTTCGGCAATGCATTCGCCGAGCGCACGCACAGCATATTCCGCCTGTTCCTCGTCAATGACAAGAGGCGGCGCCAAGCGAATCGTATTTTCGCCGGCACCGAGGATCAGCAGGCCTTTAAGGAACGCGCGGTCAACGATTTTGTTGCGCAGCGCCGGCGCGCGCTCTTTGGTCTTCTTATCCTGAACGATCTCCACCCCAATCATCAGGCCTTTGCCTCGAACGTCGCCGACGATCCGGTACTTCTCCGGCCAGTCCGCGATTTTCGCGAGAATGAATTCGCCCATTTTGCGGGCGTTCTCCATGTATTTTTTCTCGAGCAGGTCAATGGTCGCCAAAGACGCGGCCACGCACACCGGATTGCCTCCGAACGTGGACGCGTGCGCGCCAGGCTCCCAATTCATGACGCTTGAGCGCGCGATCATCGCGCCCAGCGGCATGCCGGAGGCGATTCCCTTTGCCACGCAAATGATATCTGGATCGATATTCGCATGGTCGCTCGCCCACCATTTGCCCGTGCGGCCCATGCCGCATTGCACTTCATCGGCAACCAGGAGAATTCCGTGCTGCCGGCAAATTTTCTGCAATTTCTGCAGGAAGGCATGCGGCGCCGCGACATAGCCTCCCTCGCCCTGAATGGGCTCGATGAAAATTGCGGCGACATCAGCCGGATCCGCGAGCCGATGGAATATCTGGTTCTCCAGAAAATCGAGGCATTGCGCCGTGCATTCATCGGCATTCTGCCCCAAGGCGCGGTACGTGTCCGGATACGGCATGTGAACCACACCGCCAAGCAGCGGCCCGAATCCCTTGCGCTGCACCGCTTTGCTCGCGGTGAGCGAGAGCGAGCCCATGGTGCGTCCGTGGAAGCATCCATAAAACGCGATGAACTTGTCGCGCTTGGTGTAATACCGCGCGAGCTTCATCGCCGCTTCAATCGCTTCCGTACCGGAATTTCCGAAGTAAACGCGTCTCTCGCCGTTTCCCGGAGCAATCTCGGCGAGTTTTTCCGCAAGTTCCACCATGTTCTCGTAATAAAAATCTGTGCCGGACATGTGGATTAGCTCGCCGGCTTGCTTTTGAATCGCTGCAACCACATCGGGATGGCAATGCCCTGTCGCAACCACTGCAATTCCCGCGGCGAAATCCAAAAATCTGTTCCCGTCGACGTCTTCGATAACCGCTCCACGTCCTGTTTGCGCGACAAGCGGATAACCTCGCGTGTACGACGGAGAGATGAACTTGCTGTCGAGCGCAACCAACTTCTTCGCCTTCGGTCCGGGCAGAGAACCGGAAAGGCGCGGGAGTTTCCAATCAATCGCTTTCTTCATGACCTTCCTCCGAATGTGAATTTATTGTGCGTTGCAAACGCAACGCTTGGCCGTGCTGTGGAGGAGGAAGGAAGTTAGTCGACGCCGAACAGACTGGGGCGCTGATGCGAAGGCAGGCAATTCCAAGAGGCAGCTTTTCGAAACTGTAGATTCATTTTCTTTTCCAGCGCACCGCGCCATCGCGGGTATCTTCGAGAAGAATACCACGTTCTGCGAGCTCTTGGCGGATTTCGTCAGAACGTTTGAAGTTCCGCTGTTTTCGGGCTTCTTGGCGTTCGGCGACGAGCACCTCGATTTCTTGAGCCGATATTTCCCGGCTGGCAGACCCAAACCCCAGCGCGCGCAGCTTCGCCTCATCAGTGTCCTCAATTACGGCGAAAATCCGGTCGAATTTCCGGATGGCCTCGAAGACTGCCTGCACATTCCCTTGCCTGAATTCGTCGCGATCCATCGCCGTATTCGCGTCGCGCACCAGATCAAAAATCGCCGCCAGCGCAACGGCAGTATTTAAATCATCCGCCAGACCCGCATCGAAATCAGCGATGGCCTTTTGTGCTCTCGCGTCCATTTCCTGATTCGCGCCCGCGGGGAATTTCCCTTCTTTCAGCCGCACCGCAAAATTCCGCAGGCGTTCCACTGAGCTCGCCGCTTGCTGAATGCTGTCTGCGGTAAAATTCAGCTGACGTCTGTACGGCACCGACGCGAGCAGATAGCGCATTGTTGAAGGCTTGTGCCCTTTTTTGAATAAATCGCGCAGGGTATAAAAATTTCCCAGCGACTTGGACATTTTCTCGCCATCAATAATCAAGTGTTCCGCGTGCAGCCAATAGCGCACAAAGGGATGCCCCGTCGCAGCCTCGCTCTGCGCGATTTCGTTTTCGTGATGGGGAAACGCCAAATCCACGCCGCCGGTATGAATGTCCAGCGTGTCGCCCAGATACTTCATGGCCATCGCCGAGCATTCAATGTGCCACCCGGGCCTGCCCGGACCTATCTCCGTTTCCCAAAAATGTTCGCCCGGCTTCGGCGCCTTCCACAGCGCGAAGTCACGCGCATCCGCTTTTTCGTAGCGGTCCACTTCCACGCGCGCGCCCGCTTGAATGCCACTCAGGTCGACTTTGGAGAGCTTTCCGTATGACGGGAACTTCGAAATGCGGTAGTAAATCGAGCCATCGCTGCGATAGGTCAAGCCTTTTGCTTCGAGACGCTCGATCAATCTCACCATGTCGCCGATATGGTCCGTCGCTCTTACCAAGTGCTCCGGAGTTTCGCAGCCGAGCGCGCTCATGTCCTCTTTGAACGCCTGAATGTACTGCGCCGTGTAATCGAAAATACTGACGCCTTTCGCGGCGGCGTTTTGAATGATCCGGTCGTCCACATCGGTCAAATTCATGACGTGCATCATGCGAAATCCGCGCGACTCGAGAAAACGCCGCAAAATATCCTGAAAAATGAACGTGCGGTAATTTCCGATGTGCGCGTAATCGTAGACCGTCGGTCCGCACGTGTACATCCGCACTTCGCCTGCGTGCAGCGGTGTGAACGCTTCTTTGCGGTTGGTCAGTGTGTTTTCGAGCAGTATTTCAGCCATTGAATCTCGACTTCAAACTTGAATTGAAATGCTGGATGGTCCCGGCCTTCTATGGCGCGAGAGACAATGAAAACTCCGCGCCCAAGAACAGCCATTCTAACCGAGCCTAGCTCAGCTCCGCAAAGATGTGTGGCACAGTTTTTCGAGATTATTCGGATGCAAGCGATACGTTTCGCTTCACGATGGTAACATCACCGCTTTGAATCGCTGTTGCATTGGAAGGTCGCGCTCTCTGCAAACCCATCCCTTGCTCCGGAAGACTATAGCTCTCGTCAAACAGAATCGCCGGAACGGGCTTGACGCCAGAAAGCGCGAAGGTCATCTCGAAGCCTTCTGGCGGCACATCCACGCAGCCATAGATTCGCCAGCCGTGCGTGTAGCCGAGCATGCGTTGGCTCACTTCCGGTACTTCATGACCATTGATCATCACGGCTTCCGGCGCGGCATCGGGTGAAAACGCAAGGATCACGACCGGCGCCCCGCGATTTGATTTCAATAGCACGTCGTAACTGCTTTTTGCGCCTTCGACTGAAACTTGCTTTAAGGTCATCGAGGGAGCCGGCAAATTCAATGCAGGCGCTGCCGCCACGAATGGATGTCCGGAGTCCCATGGAAAAAACTTGCTCGTTGTCTTCGCAAAATGCGCCGCATTGCCGATGTTCAACGGCAGTTGTCGTGAACTTGCGGCAACCAGCCACTGCGATTCTGCCGTATCGGCATTTTCCTGATACTCGACGTTCATCGCCTGCGGCGAGCTCGCTGAAAATGCAGGAAGTAAAAGCGCTGCGACACCTGCGATTACAGCACTGGCTAATGCTATTCCGGGGAAAACCCAACGTCTCGGGGCCTGTAGACTGCCCGCAAGTGGAATCAGCGGCGCCGAAATCAATGCCACACACACCATAATGCCGGCGAGAAAAACTCCGCCGAGGGCACCATAGAGAAACCAAAGCGCGTAAACGCCCACGATTGCAGTCACGACCGCCGGAATCACGCCTGCGACCCATACTACGCTCGACGCTCCGCGCCTCATGAGCACAATCGCAAGGCCGAAGATCCCCGCCGCGAGCGCGGGCACAATAAAAATAAAACTCAGTCCGGGAGCAGCAATGCCGAGACCGAGCGCCACAACTCCCCACCAAACCCAAATGCCGCTCCACAGACCAAAGAATCTCGCGCGCGATCCAAATAGAACGCCGGTCAATCCCATTATTCCAAAAGCAAGCGCCCACGCAGCTACGAGCATCCCCTCGGGGTGCGCTACCCAGTTCGTCGGCATCGCGCCCGTCACACGCAAAAGCGTTTGCAAAACCCATCCCAGGATTCCCGCAACAATCAGAATCACCGGCCACGCGGCTAGTCCCAGTCCAAATTCTTTCATTTTCATTTGTCCGCGCCGCACCAGCGCGACAATTTCGCTGGCCAAAAGAATCAGCGCCAGCAACGCAAACCACATGGTCCATCGCGCCGGCCACCAGATCGTTTTCCAGCCGAGCACATCCGAATAAACCGCATCCGAAGGTGCCCCGAAATTCAAATCCGAATTCGCTAACGCCTGTGTCATCGCCAATCCGCTTTCGCCTTCTTCTTGAATGCTCGCCGCGCTCGCATTCTTCACGTTGTCAAGCGGCGTGTGGTAATGCGCCACGTCTCCGATAAACGCAAAATTGAACCC
>DAIRCW010000098.1:0-9990 GCA_036796475.1 Candidatus Acidiferrales bacterium
AGAACCCAGAAGGCCAGCTACTTCTTCTCGGGGGGCTTTTTGGGCGGGGCTACGTCGGTGGAGAGGCCGAGGAGGCGGGCGCGAAGGGTTTCGCCGAGATTGGCGAAGACGTCGGAGCAGGTGTCGCGCAAGCGTTCTTCGGCGGCGTGGGAAAGAGTGTCGAGGACGCCCTTGGAGTGCTGCCCCAGCATGGTCGCCGAGGCCAGCAGCCATGAATTTGACGCATTTTCGAGGCGGTCTTTATATTGCACGATGGACTCTTCGACGGTGGCCTTCATGCGTTCGAGCCAGGCGCCCTGTTCCTCGTCGCGCGCGGAATAGAACTGCTGCACGAGCGGTTTCAACTGCTCTTCGAGATCGCGGCGCGCCTGCGCGGCGCCCTGCACCATGCGCTCTTCGAGGCGGTTTTCGAACTCGGCCATGGCCTGATCTGACTGCGCGCGCATGTGCGCCTTGGCATCCTGCGCCGAGGCGCCGGCGGCTTCTTCGAAGCGCGTGAGATTTTCGCGGGCGATGCGGCTGAGTTCGTCAGTGGCCGTGGCGGAAATGGTTTGCACAATTTCCGTCAGATTCTGGCGAGTGCGCTCATTAATTTCTTTGGCGCTCTCCTCCATCATGCCCTGAGCGTGTTCGACGTAGCTGCGGCTGCAATGATCGAGCTCGGAGGCGAACATGCGCGAAAGTTCCGCGGCGCGGTCGCGCATGTTGCCGGTGGATTGTTCGAGAACTTTTTCGAGCGCGGACTGCATTCCGGCCTGCGCTTTTTTCTGGTACCACTCGGAGGCCTTATAGAGCGCCTCGAAAGTGGTGTGCGACGCGTCGGTGCTCTTGGTTTCCAATTCTTCTTCGAGTTTGGAGAGCGCCGCGTGGCACTTTTGCTCGAACTCGGCGGGCAATTCCGCAGTTTGCTGGCGCATGCGGTCGAGCGCGGCGGAGAGGGCCTGCTCGGAAACTTCGTGCATTTGCGAACGGAATTGCTGCAGCGCGCCTTCGGCCTGGCGGTTGGAAGTTTGCAGTTGCTCGCTCATTTCCTGCGCGCGCTGGTAATGCGGGGCTAGCTGCTCTTCGAGTTTTTGCGTGAGCGTTTGCAGCGACTGGTCGGCTTTTTGCTGAATGAGTTCATCGGCGCGACGGTCGAGTTCGCCGGATTGAGAAGTGAGCAGATCGTCGAGCCGCTTGCGCGCTTCATCGTAGCTAGCGCGGGACATGGCTTCGATCTGCGCGGAGGTTTCTTCGGCGCGGCGCGCGGTCTCTTCCGCTTTCACAGCGGCGGATTCGGCAAGCTGGCGTTTTTCCTCGAGGCCCGCGCCGAGGGAATCGAGATTTTTCTGCGCTTCGAGCGCGGCGTCGTTCAATAGAGTTTGCAGGGAAGCGCCGCGCGCGGAAATTTCCTGTTCGGCGCGGACCGTCGCGGCTTGCGAAAGCTGATTGAGTTTTTCGTTCATCTGCTCGGAAGCGCCGGTGAGCGCGGCATCGAATTGCTCGCGCCACTTCTGCGTTGCCGAGCTTGATTCGTGCGCGAGCTGTTCGAGAGATTTCGTGCGGAAATCGGAAGCGGTCTGCTCGAATTCCTTGCGCCAATTTTCGAAGCGCGACTGAGCGGCTTGGTCGAGCTGTCGCAGAGCTTCTTCGGTGGAAGCGGCGGCGGTTGCCGTTTGGAGGGGCAGATTGGCGGTGGCCTGCTTCACCGCCTGCTCGACGCTGTGCTGCACGCTTTGGTGAATGGTTTCTTCCGCGAGTTTTGCGGCGGAAGTCTTCACCACACGCTCGACGGCGGCGCGAACGTTGGCGTCCATATCTTCGGGCTTCGGCGTGCTGGCGGCGCGCGCTTTTTCGAAAGCGGCGAGCGCATTGTGCACGACCTGCTGAGTAGCCTGTTCGACGAGTTTGTGCAGCGATTTTTCAACGGCAGTTTGCACGGCAGCTTCGACGGACTTCTCCGCCACCTTGGCAACAGAATTTTCGACGGCGTCATTGACCGCGGTGCGCAGATGAAGTTCGACCTGCTCCCGCGCGGTGCGGACTTCTTTGGTGACAGCTTCGGCGGCGCCGGTTTCCATGGTGCGGCGGAGATGCTGCTTGGCTTCGGCGAGCAAACGGGCCATCTGCCGCGCGGCAGACATGGTTTCGTGCGGGGTTTCTTGCGAGTGCGCGGCAGCCGGTGTGGGCGTGGGCAGGACGCGAACTTTGCTGGTCTCTACCTGCGGAGTCGCTTGGATTTCAGCGGGCTTCGCGGGTTCGGATTTTTTCGGCGCGGCGGCGGAATCTAAAGCGGCGGGTGACGGTTCTTCTTTCTTGGGCGCATGCGCCGAAGCGGCGGGCAGCGGGATCTCGAGGTCCTTCTCGGCATCACCGGGGAGAGGGAACCAGTCCGCGGGTGGGAAAGCGATGCCCCAGACGTTGCCGGGAGTGGTGAACTCGACGCCGATCTGGAAAAGTTCGCGAACGGTGCGGGGACGTTGGACCCAGGCGACGCGCCCTTCGACCATGCGCGGAGGAGCATCGGCTTCGCCGCGCGCAATCTCAATGGTCACCTGCGCGGTTTTGGGGACGTAATGCTTGGACTGATATTTGCAGCCGTGGCAGTTCACGGAAACGGTGGAGGTGCGTTCTTTGAAGGCCTGCCCTAGTGCATCCACACCAATCACGGTGATGGGTACAGATTGCGCGATGCGCGTGCTTCGACGCTTCTGTACTTCAGGATCGTTCGATGGCAATGATTCGGACAACGCGCACTCCTCAGGGGCGTTTTCCTAGACTAGCATTCACGGGAAATGCCTGCCGATGAAAGTGAGGGGAGGGTGCATAAGAGTTAATCGAGAGGACAGGTTTGGCGAATGAGTATGGGTGCCGAAAGCGAAGGCTGCCCGCCAGAAGGCGGGCGGTACAAACGAGGAGGCGAGGAACGCGGCGGTTGCGAAAAGCGAAGGAGCGAACGAGCCAGTCGAGCCAACGGCTCGGAGTGGGATTGGGTTGTGAGGCAAAGCGGCGTCGAGCCGCCGCAGTCCGAAAAAGGCGAAGGGTGCCCGGTTGAAGGTGGTCAGAAAAGGCAAAAGCCGCAGAGTCGCAGGGAGGCGCGACTCTGCGCTACAAGGGCGAAAGCGAAGCCGAGTGGGACGAAGCGGGAAATTCGGTATATCGAATCGCAGAAAATTAGTGATTCAGGAAGAAGACCATGGGCTGCGTGTCTGAGGGCACGGCGGAGATGGCGCGCAGTTGCGTGGGCGAAAGCATGTAAAAGACGAATTGCGAGGGCAGAGCGGTCGGCGAGCCAAAGGCCATGGTTCCGCGACCGTTAGCCGCGATGTTGTAGGTACCCTTCATGGCGAGATTGGTGTTGGCCTGCCCGGCGGAATTTGTTGTGTCGAGCTTGCCGGTGATGGAGGACACGCCGTCGGAGAGAATTGTGCCGGCGAAGTCGGCGGTTGATTTGCTGCCGGTGAAAGAGGAGCCGGATTCCGGCGGGCCGAAGGTGAAGTAGCTGTTGAAGGAAGCGGCGTTGTACGGGCCGGCGAAAGTTTGCGGTTCGAGAACGCCGAGCGAGGCCGAGGAATCCTGTCCGATAACAAATCCCTGGTTTGGCGAAACGAAATAGATTACGGCGAGCTGATTGCCGATTCCGGTGGTTTGCGCGCGTCCATTGGAAGCGACGGAGTAGGTACCGTTGGCGCTGACGTTTGGAGCGATGGAGCCGCCGCTGTTGCTGTCAGTGGTGGCGCTGATGGAGCTGGAGCCATTGCCGGAGAGGAGTCCGACGAGCGCGGAAGAATTGCCGCCGGAGGTTTGACCTGTTTCGGTGACTACGCCTGCTCCGTTGAGCGCGCCGGCATCGAATGAGGACTGCGTTTGCAGAACGGCTTCGCCGGTGGTCATGGGATGGGTAGAGTCAAATTTGTCGAGGCCGACGAAGAAAACGTCGGAGGGCGTGATCATGTAGCAGACGAAGTTCAGCGTGGGGCCGCTGGGAATGGTGAGAGAGGCGTTGCAGCGGCCGTTTTGCGCGACGAGGAAGGTTCCGTTTAGGCCGCTGAGATTTGAGGCGACGGCGCCGCCATCGTTCGTGTCGAGCGTGCCCGTATCAAAGAGGCTGTTGCCATCGGCGTGGAAAACGCCGGCAACTGCGTCGCGTTTGCCTGCGGAATCAATGCCGGCCAGTTCGAAAGCATAATTGCCTTTGAAGCTTGCGGCGGTGAAATTGGGCGTGGGCTGCTTGCGGAGAATGCCCGTGCCGTGCGTACCAGTCTGATCGCCTTCGATGAACGTGCCATTGCCGTTGCCATCCAAAACGAAATTGTAGGTGGAGGTCACCGAGCCGACCGCGAGATTCATGCTGCCGCGGCCGTCGGAGGTGATGGTGTAAGTGCCGGCCATGGCGTTGTTCTGGGTGGGACCGGGGCCGGCGTTATCGGTTGAGCCGGTAGGATTGTTGTTGTTGCTATCCTCGGCGCCTTCAATAAGGCCCGTGCCGCTGGCGAAGAGAGTGCCACCGAAGACGACCGGGCCGGAGGAGTTGTAGCCGTTGAAGACGAAAGCGTAGAGGCCGTTGAGGAGCTCGTTGTTGTTGGTCGAGGCGACAACGTTAATAGTGAAAGTGGCGGAAGCTTGCGCATTTTGCGAATCGGTGACCTGAACGCTGAATGTGTTGGTGGAGACGGCGGTGACGGTGCCGGAGATTACGCCGGTGGCTGGGTCGAGAGAAAGTCCGGACGGAAGGATGCCGGAAGTGAGCTTCCAGTTGAAGGGGCCGATTCCCCCGGTGGTGTGGATTTGCTGGCTGTAAAGAGTGGCGCTGTTGGCTTCGGGAAGGGAAGTGGTGACGATGGTGAGAGGGCCCGGAGGGCCGACGGTGATGCTCAACGCTTGCGAGGCGGTTTGCGGCTGATTGTTGGGTGGCAGCAGGGATGAGTCTTTGACCGTGACGGTGAATGATGTGGTGCCCTGCGTTGTCGGCGTGCCGGAAATTTGGCCGGTGGAAGCATCGAGTGTAAGGCCGGGCGGAAGCGCGCCGGAGGAGATGCTCCAAGTGAGCGGCGGAACGCCGCCAGTGGCGGTTAGGCCCTGGTTGTAGGGAGTGGCTTGCACGGCGCCGTTGAGCGATGTGGTGGTGATTGATAGGGCGGGAGCGGGGGCGACGATAAGCGTGAAATCATGCATCGCGGTGAGCGGAGGAGTGCCCTGGTCGGTGACGGTAACGGTGAAATCGAATGTGCCGCCGTTGGAGGTCGTGCGGCCGGTGATGGCGCCGTTGGTGTTCAGATTTAGCCCAGGCGGAAGATTGCCGGCAGTAACTTTGAAAATCAGCGGAGCGACGCCGCCAGTGGCGACGATTTGCTGGCTGTAATTTGCGCCGTTCAGGAGGCCGGGCAGGGTAGCCGTTTGAATGACGGGAGCGGGGGTTACAGCGATGTTGAGGGTAGCGGTGGCGCGCTTGTCGGCGATGGATGTGGCAGTGAGAGTAACGGTCAGCAGGTTGCCAGTGGGCGTGGACTTCGGCGCAAGGTATGTGGTTGATGAGGTTGTCGACGTCAAGGTACCGCAATTGGGCCCCTTGCAATGTTGCCCGGTCACAGTCCAGGTGACGCCGGCGTTTTTAGTGTCGTTGGGTACAAAGGCGGTGAAAGTGACGGACTGGCCGACGTCCACCGACTGATTGGTGCTGGGGTTCAGAACGATAAAGAGACTTGTAGAGCCGCCGCCGCAAGCGCTCAGAAAAAGCGTGGCGAAAAGAGGCAGGAGCGTCCCTGTAAGCGCGAGACGGCGCGCCGCTGCTCTTAGCATGTGGCCGGACCTCGGAAGCGGCAAAGCGCAGGAATCCTTCGAGGAGTCAGCAGCGTGCTCCTTTGCGCGATTCTGGGGTGAAGCAAGCCAGTTGAATCAAAAGCAAGGCAGACTCCGGACTTTGCCGCGCACAACGCAAACAGGTTGAATAACAAAATGACTCCGTGGTGTCAACGCGCAACTTGAACCGTCATCTTAGGACACAGCACCCAATCTGCGCGCAGGCATTTCCCGCGAAACGGGTGGGCGCGAAGGGCCGTTTGGCACAGGTTTGTGGATGCTGGGAAGGAAATTGCCGTTGCCCGTGCGGAAATCGCGAACATGATGGCGGCATGTTCGCGATTTAGGCGCGGCGGAATTCCGCTAGACTGTGAACGTGAACAACGAATCGCGCCAGTTGCTCTGGCTGGTCCTCTTTCGTCTGACGCGAAGTTTCGCCGCGGGAATGATCGTATTGATTCTGCCGTATTACGTACTGCAGGACCTGCACTATGGGCCGTTTGTGCTTGGGCTGGTCTATACGGCGGCGACGATTGGAACGGCGGGATTCGCGCTGCTCTTTGGATTTTTGACGGATCTCTGGGGACGCAAAGGAACTTTGTTTCTCGCCGGAGCCCTGCTGCCGATCGGGTCGCTGGTGGCGTTTTCTTCAAACACGCTCGCGTTTCTTTTTGTGGGCGCGATTTTGGGCGGGTTTTCGGCGACCGGTTCGCGCGCGGCGGGCAGCGTGGGAGGAGCAGCGCAGCCGATTCAGAGCGCGGTGATCGCGGAATTCACGACGGTAGGGAACCGGACATTTTGGTTTTCGCTGTTCACATTTTTAAGCGGAATATGCGGAGCGGCGGGAATGCTGGCGGCGAGGATTTTTAGCGCGCGCGAGGGATTTCTGGTGGCGCTGATCGCCAGCGGCGCGGGGCTTTTTTTCCTGCTGCCTGTGCATCCCGCGAATAACGGAGAACGGACGCGCATTCGCAGCCACGGCGTGATTGGAAAATTCTCACTCACGGCGGCGGTGAATGGGCTTTCGCAGGGAATCATTATGCCGTTCCTAATTCCGTTTTTTGTGCTGGTCTATCACACACCGAAAAAGACCATGTCGTTTTACGGTTTTGGCAGCGAACTGGTTGCTGCGGTGGCAATTTTGATTGCGCCGCAACTGGAGCGGCGCTTTGGATTCGTCAAGAGCGTGGCGTTGACGCGCGGTTTGGGCGCGGTGCTGCTTCTGCTGCTGCCGTGGACGCGGATTTTCATTCTGGCTGCGATCATTTACATGCTGACGCCGGCACTGCGCGTGCTGGCGGTCCCTGCGCAGCAAACGGCATTCACCGCGATGGTGAAGAGGGGCGAAATGGGGCGGGCGCTGGCGATGAATCAGGTGGCGCGGCTTGCAGCTTCGAGCGGAGCGGTGACGCTGACCGGATATATTTTTGAGACGGCGGAAATTGCGCTGCCGTTTTATGCGTATGCGGTGCTGGTCGGTGTGAGTCTGGCCATGTACTTCCAATTTTTTGGAGCGAATCCAGAAGTGAGAGCGGAATAGGGGAGTATTTTTTTCAAGCTTCGCTGCGGAAGTGGAGGCCTTCGGCGGGAAGTTCGTGCTCCCAACGGCCAATGACTACGGTCGCGAGGCAATTGCCCACGACGTTGACGGTTGTGCGCACCATGTCCATGAGCGGGTCGACGGCGAAGAGCAAATAGAAAGAATCTGTGGGAAGGTGGAAGGAATTTGCTGCTGCCAGCACGATCACCAAGCTCGCTCGCGCCACGCCGGCGGTTCCTTTGCTGGTCAGAAGCAGAGTCAGCATCATCACTGATTGCTGCGCAATGGACAAATGAATGCCTGAGGCTTGCGCGATAAAAATTAATCCAAGCGACTGGTAAAGGCTCGAACCGGTGAGATTGAAGCTGTAGCCGGTGGGCATTACAAAAGCGACGGTGCCGCGCGGAACGCCGAGCGCTTCCATGTTTTCCATTGCGCTGGGGAGCGCCGCTTCGGAGCTGCTGGTGCCAAACGCGATTGTGGACGGCTTGGCAATAGCGCGCAGAAATTCTCGCAGCGGGATGCGGGCGAGGAGAGCGACGGGCAAAAGGACTAGCAGAACGAAGACGACCAAGGCGACGTAAAGAGTTGCGAGGAGTTTGAGCAGCGGGAGCATAACGCCGAGGCCGAGGCGTCCAGTGGTGTAGGCGAGGGCGCCGAAGACGCCGACGGGCGCGAGGTACATGACGATGTTTGTGAACTTGAACATCGTCTCGGAGAGGCTTTCGGCGAAGGCGACCATGGGCCGGCGCTTTGGTTCTTTGACCAGCGCCAGTCCCATAGCGAAGAGAATGCTGAAAACGACGACTTGAAGGATTTGGCCTTCGGCGACGGATTTGGCGATGTTTTCGGGAAATATGTTGAGGATGAGATCGCTGGCGTGCATCGAGGACGATAGTCCGGTTTGCTGTTGAGCGGCGGCTGAGGCGAGATGAACGCCTGTGCCGGCCTGGCTGAGATTGATGGCGATGACGCCGATAATCAGCGCTATGGTGGAGACGACTTCGAAAAAGACGAGCGCTTTGACGGCCATGCGTCCGACTTTTTTCAGTTCGGCGTGTCCGGCGATGCCGACAACGAGCGTGCCAAAGAGCAGCGGAGCGATGATGACTTTGATGAGACGGAGAAAAATTGCGCCGAGGATTTGAAAACGCATCGCGGTGGCAGGAGCGTCATGGCCGAGCTCGAGGCCCGCGAGGAGTCCGACGACGATCCACAAGGTGAGGGAGCGGCGCTGAAATGCGTAGACTGAAAGAAGCGCGATGGCGATCCAACGGATGATGATCAGCGCGGTGATTGGAACGTGAAGGATGTTCGCGTGCGATGAGAACGACAGAATAGCGGCCACCGCGCATACGATCAGAAAACCTGCGAGAACGCGCGTTTGGGAAATGGAGGTGTGCGTCACTGGCGGGGAAACTTATTCCTCTCGGACGGGCAAGTCAATGGAGGAAATCTCTGGTGGCAGGAAACGAAGGCAACCTTCTCGCCACAAATGGATTCTCTGCGATGTACCGCGCAAGAGAGTTCTTTATGCTTGAAGTACGTCTGAGGGTTGGCGTGCGCGCGCGAATTTAGTATAAATATCGGTTCCACTGATTCATTTTGGCGGCTCTGCTGGGTGAATTTCATAGCGGATATGCATTTTTTATTTATTTGGAGGGGGAGGATTGATAGAAGTTCAGGATTTGACGAAGGCGTTTGGCGAAAAAACCGCAGTTGACGGCATCACCTTCTCGGTAAACAAAGGCGAAATCCTAGGGTTCCTTGGCCCGAACGGCGCAGGAAAGACTACAACTATGCGCGTGCTGACCGGCTATCTGCCGGCGACGCAGGGCACGGCGAAGATTGCCGGCTTCGACGTGTTCGACGATTCGATGGAAGTGCGCCGGCGAATCGGCTACCTGCCGGAAAATCCGCCGCTTTATTTCGACATGACGGTCGCTTCGTATCTCGACTTTGTGGCGCGTATCAAGAATGTTGCGCCGGAGAAGCGCGCCCAGAGCGTGGAGTCCGCGATGGAAATGACGAAAATCGCGGACAAGAGGGATGAGCTGATCAAGAGGCTGTCGCGCGGGTACAAGCAGCGCGTCGGATTGGCGCAAGCGATTGTGCACGATCCGGACGTGATCATTCTCGACGAGCCGACTGTGGGGCTTGATCCCAAGCAGATCATCGAAGTGCGTCATTTGATCAAAGGGCTCGCGGGAAACCACACGATCATATTGTCGACGCACATTTTGCCGGAAGTGAGCATGACGTGCGACCGCGTGATTATCATCAATAACGGAAAGATTGTGGCGGTGGATACACCGGAAAACCTCACGCCGACTCCCAAAGATCGCCCGCCATGGTCGCCAGGCCGACGACCAGGCCGATCAGGGCCGCGGCCCACAGGTTCAGCTGAAAGGCGGAGAGCGCATCCGGGTGGAAGCGCAGGCGCCGGAGCAGCCGCTGCGGGATGCGCTGCAAAAAATTCCCGGTGCGCAAAAAGTGCAGGTGGAGTCGCTGGGCTCCGGCGGGCGAATGATTGCGCTGGTGGAGGCAGGACAGGGAGCGGACCTGCGCAGCCAGATTGCCGCGAAAATTGTGGGGCAGGGCTGGCCGCTGTATGAACTTCGCGGCGAAAGCGTGAGCCTCGAGGAAATTTTCTTGCAGCTTACGACGGAAGA
>DAIRCW010000099.1:0-9972 GCA_036796475.1 Candidatus Acidiferrales bacterium
AAGACAAAGAGACAAATTGGCTCTTTTGGGGCATCTTTTTGGGGCTATGATTGGGCCATTATGAGCCGCTCATTCATGCCGCTGCATTTGCAACCACAAAGCGATATTCCGCTGTACGCACAGTTGCGCGATCAGATGCGCGCGCTGGTGCATTCCGGCGAGCTGCGTCCCGGCGACCGCATTCCCGCGAGCCGCGAACTTGCCGCGGAACTTAAGATTCACCGCACCACTGTGGCGACCGCGTACGCGGAGCTCGAATCCGAGGGACTGATCGAAGGATTCGTCGGCAAAGGGACTTACATCAGCGTGAAAAACGGCGCGCGCGAATTCACGCCTGCGCCGCGGCAGCACGGAGGCGCGTTGCGTTGGGAATCGCTTTTTGCGGATGAGCGCGCGGGCGACAGCTTGAGCCGTCTGATGCCGCAGGTGGCCGACGACACGATCGCATTCGTGAATGCGAAGCCGTCGGAAAATTCGTTCCCGGTGGAAGAAGTGCGCAAATGCGCGAACGATGTGCTCAAGCGCGAGGGGCGCACGATTTTGCAGCTTGGTTCGTCGGATGGATATGAGCCGCTGCGGCAAGAGCTGCTGACGAATCTGCGCGCCGAAGGCATCGCCGCGAAAGAAGGCAATCTTCTTGTGACGGACGGCTGCCAGCAGTCACTCGATCTGCTGGCGAAGGCCTTTCTCCGCACGGGCGATGCGGTGATCGTGGAGAATCCAACGTACCCCGGAGTGCTTTCCGTGCTGTCGAATGCGCGCGTGCGCTGCTTGCCCGCTCCGGTGGACACGCATCGTTTTGGGCAGCCGTACGCCGGACTGGACGTGAATGCGGTGGAGTCGGCGCTCGAACAAAATCGCGTGAAGCTGATCGTGGTCACGCCGGACTTTCAGAATCCGACGGGAACGACGCTGCCCGCCGAGGCGCGGAAGAAATTGCTCGACGTGGCGTCCTACTTTCAGGTCCCGATTGTCGAGGATCACATTTACGCGCGTTTGCGGCTGCGCGGGACGGCGGTGCCTTCGCTGAAGGCTATGGATCGCAACGGCATCGTGATTCAGATTGACAGTTTTTCGAAGATGGCTTTCCCGGGATTGCGCGTGGGCTGGTGCGTGGGGCCGGAGCGCGTCATCGAGCGGCTACGGCAGTTGAAGCAGGTGAGCGATTTGCACACGGACCAGCTTTCGCAGGCGACGCTGGCGGAGTTTGCCAAGACAGGAATGCTCGAGAAACATTTGAAACGCATGATCGGCATTTACGCACGGCGTTTGGAGGCGCTCGAAAAATCCATGGAGCGGCATCTGCCGGCGGGCGTGGAATGGACGCGTCCGGAAGGCGGCATGTCGGTGTGGATTACGCTGCCGCCCGGGCTCGACGCGGCGGAACTGCTGATTCACGCGCGCGAAAAAGGCGTGCTGTTCGTGCCGGGAAGATATTTTTATGTGGGCAGTCCCCTGCCGAATACGCTGCGCCTTGGATTTGCGGGCGTGGAAGAGAAAGACATCGCGCGCGGCATTCTGACGTTGGGGCACGTGATTGAGACAGAATTGAAAAAGAAGCAGAGAGGCGCTTCGCGCCGCAGCGAACGTACCGAGCAGCCGCACGCCGTAGCGTCGCGAGTGCCATTGATTTGATACGGTGAGCGGCCTCCCCGCAGCAAGGACGCGCTCTGTGCGTCTGCGATAAAAGCTGCGCGAAAATCTTCCCTCGCCGGCTACATCCGTGATAAATCACATCTACAGTAGAACCGCATGATAGTGTTTTCCCGGAACACATGAATGAATCTCGCAGCCAATAGCAAACTCGGGCCGTACGAGATTTTGTCGCCCATTGGAGCGGGCGGAATGGGCGAAGTGTACCGCGCGCGCGATACGCGGCTCGGTCGCGACGTGGCGGTGAAAGTTTTGCCGGAAGCGTTTGCGCGAGACACGGAGCGGCTGGGAAGATTTCGACGTGAGGCGCAGGTGCTGGCCTCGCTAAATCATCCGAACATTGCGGCGATTTACGGATTCGAGGATGCGAGTGGTGTTCATGCGCTGGTGATGGAACTCGTGGACGGGCCGACGCTGGCGGAGCGAATCAACCAGGGTGCGGTTCCACTGGATGATGCCCTGCCGATTGCGAAGCAGGTCTGCGAGGCGCTGGAATACGCACACGAGCGCAGCGTAATTCATCGCGACTTGAAGCCAGCAAACGTGAAAATCACACAGGGCGGCGCGGCGAAGATTCTGGATTTCGGACTGGCGAAGGCGCTCGAAGGCGATTCGGCAGCGGGGGACATTTCCAGTTCCCCGACCATCAGCCGTATGGCGACGCAGGCGGGAATCATTTTGGGCACGGCGGCCTACATGTCGCCGGAGCAAGCGCGCGGCAAAAACGCCGATCGGCGCAGCGATATTTGGGCGTTTGGCGTGGTGCTGTTCGAGATGCTCAGCGGCAAGCGCCTATTCGTTGGAGAGACGACCTCAGACACGCTGGCAGAAGTGTTGAAGATGGAGCCCGACTGGTCGCTGCTTCCATCGTACACGCCGCCGCGCATTCGCGAATTGTTGCAGCGCTGCTTGAAGAAAGATGCTCGCCAACGGTTGCAATCGATTGGCGACGCGCGCATAGCGCTCGAAGAAGCGATTTCCAGTGTTCCAGAGCACGCCACGCCAATTAGCCATCCTGCGGTTGAGCGGCCGCTGTGGAGGGCGCTGCTGCCGTGGGCGCTCACAGCAGCCGCGATTCTCGTAGCATTGGCTTCAGCATATTGGCGCCCGGCACAGGAAATACGCCAAGTGATGCAACTATCTCTGGCCCTGCCTGTACCTATTTCCGGCATCCTCGACCCAAATCCCGGCTCGCCTTTTGCAATTTCTTCGGATGGATCGCAAATTGCATTCGTCGCCTCTCAACCGGGAAAGCCGCCGCAACTATTCTTGCTCTCGCTCGATCAACGCACCGCGGTGCCGGTGCCGGGCACCGAAAATGCAGTTCAGCCATTCTTTTCACCGGACGGACAGTGGGTCGGCTTTTTCGCTCTCGGCAAAATGCGTAAGGTGTCGCTTCGTGGCGGTCCCGCGATTGACCTCGGCGATGCGCCCGTTCCCCATGGAGCGAACTGGGCTGCGGATAGCTCCATTGTCTATGCGCCGAACTTCGGCTCCGGCCTCATGCGAGTTGCTGCCGGCGGAGGCGCACCGCAGTCACTGACCTCCCCCGACCCTAAACAAAATGAAGTGAGTCACCGCTGGCCACAAGTTCTTCCCGGTGGCACGGCCGTTCTGTTCACCATCCAACTGACCACGCAGACAACCTATGACGATTCCCGAATCGCCGTGCTTTCCCTTCAAACAGGCAAGTGGCACACGCTACTGGAAGGTGGCTCGTATGCGCGCTACGTGACCTCTGGTCATATCGTGTACGCCCGAGCGGGCTCACTGATGGCTGTGCCTTTTAATCTGCGGCGACTCGAACTCTCTGGAGAACCGGTACCGGTAGTGGAAGGGTTGGTGACCACGACGGTCACCAGCGGCGGCGCCGAATACGACGTCGCGCCAACAGGGATGCTTGCGTACGTACCGGGGACAGCGCGCACACCGGAAAGTTCTCTCGTGTGGGTGGATCGCCGAGGAGTTGCCCAGAAATTGCCGGCTCCTCTGAACAACTATTCGAATCCGCGAATCTCTCCGGACGGCAAACTCATGGCTGTGCAAATCCATTCCGGCGGGCCATCCGACGTGTGGGTATATGACTTCGCTCGAAACACCCTGACGCGCCTGACGTTTGCCGGCAACAACTCCAGTCCCGTGTGGACAGCGGACGGACACCGGTTGATTTATCGCGCAATTAGGGGTGTTCCTTCTTTCCAGTGGAGAGCTGCTGATGGGAGCGGTTCCGAACAGACGCTCCTGGCCCTCGGCTTAGACGCGATGGCTGCTGTGCCATTCTCGGTTTCTCCTGACGGCAAAACCCTGTTGTATAGCCACACTGGCCCGGCAGGTATGGCTGTAACCTATGCTCTTTCTCTCGATGGGCGCGCGACGAGTCATCCGTACTCGCAGTCAACGAACCAAATGACAGGCTCCAGCTTTTCACCTGGCGGAAATTGGGTCGCGTACTCTTCGAATGAATCCGGTCGAGAAGAAGTTTATGTACAGCCGTACCCCGGGCCCGGAGGAAAGTGGATGGTTTCAAACAGCGGCGGCGCGTATCCACGATGGTCGAGGGATGGTCGCGAACTGTTTTACTTAAACGGGTACAAAGTGATGGACGTCGCGGTAGAAACGAAACCGACCTTCAAGGCCGGTACGCCGCGGTTGCTGTTCGAGAACCCAAGCTATGGCGGCCTCGGAAACTACGACGTTGCGGCGGACGGCCAACACTTCGTGATGATCACGCAAGAGGACACGAACGCGACGCCCAACGAGTTGAATGTAGTACTCAACTGGGCGGACGATCTCAAACGACGCGCTCCCGCAGAAAGAAAGTAAAGTCGAGGTACTGACGAAATCGTCGCCCGCCTGGGAGCTGGACGACGGGCGGCGTAACGGAGTGCTTGCCGCATACAGCCGCGAAGTAGCAGGAACCGCGGCAACGTGAGCAAGTTAGGACTTCTTGGCTTTTTTCCTTTTCTTGGTGGTATAGGAGGCGCCCCACTTTATTTTCGGATGACGGGCGTCATTTGTGCCGGTCTGCACGTCCTGATTGACTTCTTTCTGGAGCATCACTTCGTGTTCGCGGCGATTCACGTCGCGCTCTTCGGTTTCCGTCTCCAACTCCTCGCCGGGTTTCGATTTGCGTTCCTCCGCGCTCATAGCTACCTCCCAAAAACTCTAAACTGTGATCACTCAGCATGTCGTTCCTTCGTCGAGAATCTCGGGTACGAGCGATTGTAGCCGTCCCGCCTTGCGTGCACAGTGGGGTAAACGCCTTAGATATCGATGGGCAGTACACCGACGCGCGCGATCCCGCCCGCGAATGCAACGCCACCGCGCTGCGCAGGCATGCTGACGTTAGGGATGCGTTCAAGGCAACGAGTCCTAATCTCGAGAACCATCTCGAAACAAACAAGGTGGTCCAGAATTCAATCTGCCCGTTTCCGGCGAAGGCGTCCCGCAAACGGACACTGCTGCGTAGCGTTCACCTGAGAGCACTGGCATAAGCTGCTGATTACGAAACACTTGCACCCGAGAGGTTCGGCATCGAATGTGCCATAATGCCTGGTTCATCCAACGCGAGGTGTGCCTATGAACACTTTCCTGCAAGACCTGCGATACGGCATACGCATGCTGTTCAAGTCCCCGGGCTTCACCACTGTCGCAGTTCTCTCTCTGACCCTTGGCATTGGCGCGAACACAACCATCTTCACGCTGGCCAAAGCCATTTTCCTGCATTCAATACCGGTGAAGGATCCGTCGAGTGTGGTGATTCTGTACTCCACGGCGCTCGACCGCAGTGGCAAGTTGCAGGAATATCTTCAGACGCCCTACCCCAACGCGATCGATTATCGCGACAACATCAAATCGTTTTCCGGCGCCGCAATTTCCTTTCCGAACGGATTTAACCTGACCATTTCCGGTAAAAAAGTGCAGGTTCCGGCGCAGTTGGTGACCGCAAATTTCTTCGACGTGCTGGGCGTGCCGCCTTTTCTGGGGCGTACATTCATACCGGAAGAAGACACCGCGCCGCGGTTTGTCGCCGTGCTGAGCTACGACTTGTGGAACACGCAGTTCGGCGCCGACCGCAACATCATCGGCAAAACGATTCAGCTGGACCAGAACCAATACTCGGTCATCGGTGTGATGCCGGTCAGTTTTCGCGGCGTCGGGAATTTGGGCAGCCCGGAAGTGTGGGTGCCGATTACGGTCGGGGATGACGTTCTTACCGGCATTGCCAAGCAGTTTCTTCACCAACGTGGGTTCCGGGGGATGAACATGGTGGCGCGCCTGAAACCGGGCGTGACGGTGGCCCAGGCGAGCGCGGAGGTTCACGCACTGGGATTGCAACTGGAGAAGCAATTTCCAAACGACAATCACGGCCGGAATGAAGAGGTTGTGCCAATCAATTTCACGACCATCCCTCCGGCGCTGCATAGCGTGTTTTCGCTGGCCGGCGCGTTGCTGATGGGAATTGTGGGATTGGTGCTGCTGATTGCCTGCGCGAACGTCGCGAATTTGTTGCTGTCTCGCGCCACGCAACGCCAGCGGGAAATTGCAGTGCGCTTGGCGCTGGGCGCTTCACGTTCGCGGCTGATCCGGCAGTTGCTCACCGAGAGTTTGCTGATTGCCCTGCTCGCCGGCGGCCTGGGAATTTTCTGCGCCTACTGGGCTAAATCGCTGCTGGTTTCGCTCCTGCCGCCATTTCTGACGCGCACTTTGGATTTCACGCTGGACGCGAAGGTGTTCATATACACGCTGGGGCTGGCGGTTGTAGCCACATTGATTTTTGGACTTATGCCCGCGCTGCAAGCGTCGCGCGGCGATACGGTCGTAGCGTTGAAGGACCGCACCGGCGCGCCCACGGGGAGCGGGCGCTGGTACGGTTTGCGCGGCGTGCTGGTGATGGTGCAGGTGGCGCTCTCACTGGTGGCGCTGGTCGGCGCGGGGCTTTTCATTCACAGCCTGCGCAACGCTGAAGCGATCAATCCCGGATTCGAAGTACAGCACGAAATGGTCGCGTTCGTGAACGTGGGCCCCGAGAATTACGACCAGCCGCGCGCTGAAGCGCTTTATCGCGATTTGGTGCAGCGCCTTGACGCGACGCCCGGAATTGCTGATGCGAGCCTCGCGGATACGCCCCCCCTCGGAGGAGGGCTCGCGCGGACAACGTTCACCGACGGCGTGGACAGCAGCGACCCCCGCAACGGCAAGCTCACTCCGGTTGTGGCTACCGCGCCGGGATATTTTTCCGCGGCAGTGATCAGCCTGCAACAAGGCCGCGACTTTACCGAAGCGGACGACGCGAAAAGCAACATGGTGGGCATCGTCAATCGCACCGCGGCGGAGGGTTTCTGGCCGGGCAAGAATCCCATCGGGCAGCATCTGCACTTCCTCGGCGAAACGTGGGACGTGACCGTGGTCGGCGAAGTGAATACGGTGAAGTACGCGACGCTGGGCGAGGCGCCGCAGGCCGTCATTTACATGCCCTTGAAGCAGCATTACTCGCCGGCGGTGATGCTCTTCGTGCGCAGCAAAGCAAGTCCATCCAGCGCAATCCCGAGCGTGCGCAGCGTGATGAAATCACTCGCGCCATCGGTGCCGCTCGTCGGCGTCCAAACGATGGATCAGGTGCTGGTGCAATCGCTGACCGCACCGCGCATGGGGGCGGAACTGCTCGGCACGTTCGGCCTGCTGGCGCTGATTCTCGCGGCCATCGGGACCTACGGCGTGATGTCGTACTCCGTCAGCCAGCGCCGGAGCGAAATCGGCATTCGCATGGCGCTTGGCGCGCAGCCCTCGAACGTTCTGCGGCTGGTCTTAGGCAATGGCATGGCCATGGTCATCGCCGGCATCTGCGCGGGACTGGCATTTTCCGTTCTACTGGCGAAAAGCATGAATACCCTGCTCTACGGCATTGGCATGTTTGACGCGGCGAGCTTCCTGACCACTGCGGCGCTGCTCATTGTCGTGGCGCTCGGCGCGTGCTACATTCCCGCACGGCGCGCGATGAAGGTCGATCCGATTGTCGCGTTGCGATACGAATAATTCGTCGTGTGAGTCCTTGCTTCGTGAGGTCTTGACTCTGCGGGGTAATCCGCCAACTATTAGCTCGTGACCACCCTCCTTCAAGACCTTCGCTATGCGCTGCGTATGCTGGCGAAGGCGCCGGCTTTCACTGCCATCGCCATCATCACGCTCGCGCTCGGCATCGGCGCAAACTCCGCGATTTTTTCCGCCGTGAACGGAATCATCCTCAAGCCGCTGCCGTATGCCAGATCTCCCCAATTAGTGGATCTTCTAGCGATTAAAACTTTTCAGGGTGGACACGTACAAGGCTCGATGATTTTTTCGCCAGACCTCTGGCGCAAAGTCCAATCGCAAACGCCCGCTATCGCGCAAATGGCCTTTTGGACGCGCGGTGAAGAAACGCTCACCGGCGAAAGTGCGCCGCAACTGATCAGCGCTGCGAATGTAACCAGCGAATTCTTTCCATTGATGGGCGTGAAGCCGCTGGCAGGGCGTCCGATTCTTCCGGGAGACACACAGCCCGGCGCAAAGCCCGTGGCCGTGGTGAGCTACGCTTTCTGGCGCGCACGCTGGCCCGATCCCGGCACCGCTTTGAAGCAAACGATTACCCTCGACAACAAGAACTACGCAATCGTCGGAGTGATGCCGCCCGGGTTCAACTATCCGATTTCCACAGTGCAAAACGGCGGCGAGGGCGTTTGGCTGCCGCTGGTTTTGCAGCCCGGCCAGAAAGAAAGTGACCTGGAAGGCTCTCCGATCGCGCGTTTGAAAACCGGCGTCAGGGTGGAAAGCGCCAACGCGCAACTCAAGTCCGTCTCCGCGCGAATGTCATCCGAATTCAAGGGATGGATGGCGGGCGGCGAATTTCGCGCGCGCGCGCTCGAGAAAAATTTCAGCGACCTCGATAGCGCGCTCTTGATCCTGTTGGGGGCCGTGGGATTCGTCCTGCTGATTGCGTGCGTGAACGTCAGCGGCTTGCTCCTTGCGCGCGGCTGGGGACGCCAGCGCGAAATCGCCATTCGCGAAGCTTTGGGCGCAACGCGTTTCAGAATCATTCGCCAGTTTTTGACGGAAAGTATCTTGCTCGCGCTCGCCGGTGGTGCGCTCGGCCTTCTCTTTTCTTATTGGGGCGTGCGCGTGCTGCGCGCGGTGACGCCTGTGGATTTGCCGGAGCACGGCCATTTCGATTTGAACGCTAACATTTTATGGTTCACGCTCGCCGTTTCGCTGTTCACCGGAATTCTGTTCGGCCTCGCACCCGCGCTTCAAGCCTCGAGCCGCCGAGTTGGCGCGGCGATTCGTGACGGCTTTGGCTCGCTCGCAGGAACCTCTTCGCGCCGCCCGCGCCGTTTGCGCGGCGCACTTGTTGTCTTTGAAATTGCCCTCGCGGTGATTCTCGTTGTCGGCGCTACACTCGTCGCGCGCAGCTTTCAAAAACTGACCAGCGTGAAACTCGGCTTTCGCACCGATCACATCATCACCATGAATGCGAACTTCAGCACAACCGTCTGCAACCGCGGCAATCCAAAGACTCTTTCGGCCTGCAAGGGAGCAATTTCTGATGCACTCGAACGCATCCGTGGCATCCCCGGTGTGCAAAGCGCTGCGATCGCTTCCAACATTCCGTTAATGGGTTGGGGTATCCTCACTGAACTCAAGATCGACGATTCGGCGCACGGCTTTTCACTAAGTTCTGGCCAGATCATCGGCAGTCGCAGGGTATCTCCCGGATACTTCCAGACGTTCGGCATTCCATTGCTCGAAGGCCGCAGCTTTTCCGACGTCGACACGGCGAGCAGCCAGCCAGTGGCAATCGTCGATCAAACATTTGCGAAACAGTATCTTGGCGATCACGCACTCGGCCGCCGCATTAGCGACGACACGGACAAGAACAACCAGCCCAAGTGGATGCAGGTTATCGGCGTGGTTGCACCCGCGCGCGACACGTACCTTCAAAACTCGCTAACTCTGACCGGTGAAATCTATCAGCCATCGGTACAGATTGATCATTTTGAAGCCCCCAATTTCATTGCTCGCACACAGGGAAATCCGGCCATCATGATTCCAGCGCTGCGACGGGCGATATGGTCAGTGGACAAAAACGCGCCCATCAATGACGTGTACACCATGGACCAGATCGTCTCCGAT
This sequence comes from Candidatus Acidiferrales bacterium, assembly GCA_036796475.1. Classification (GTDB taxonomy): domain Bacteria; phylum Acidobacteriota; class Terriglobia; order Acidiferrales; family UBA7541; genus DAHUXN01. Next base: position 9,820 of record DAIRCW010000099.1, read on the forward strand.
TCCGTGGCTGAGCCGCGCTATCAGGCCGTCTTGCTCGGCTCGTTCGGCGCGCTGGGACTGATTCTCGCCATGGTAGGAATTTACGGCGTGATTTCTTACAGCGTGACGCAGCGCACTCGCGAAATTGGCGTGCGCATGGCTCTCGGCGCTCAG
>DAIRCW010000100.1:0-9873 GCA_036796475.1 Candidatus Acidiferrales bacterium
GCGAGATTGCCGGAGGCGGCGTAGCCGATGAGATTCCACGGAAAGCCGATGATCGGCAGATGTTCGCGCGCGAATTCGAGCGTGACCCAGAGAAATGGCGCGAGCGCGCAGGCCAAGGCGGCGTTTTTGCGCGCGGCGCGGCAAATGAGCACGCAAAATACGATTGGAAAAATGCAGCCGGCTAGCGTCATCAGTGCAAGGATGCCCGCAGCCGCAGGCCAGCTGATGTTGTTGCCGTACTGCCGCATCACGGTGGCGATCCATGGAAGGCTCAGCGGATAAAAAAGCGCGCCGTTGATGAATCCAAAGAGCACGGCTTCACGCGTGCGCGCGCCGATGGAGGCGAGCATCAGAAGCGCAACAGCAACCCACGCGAGCAGCGGCAGATTGTAATTGGGAAAGGCAAACGCCAGAGCGAGTCCCGAAGCGATGGCGAGGCGAAGGCGAGCAGGAAACGACAGCTTCATTCAGCGCCGATAGATGGCTTTGAATCCCTCGCGTTCGAGCGATTGCTTGGCCTTTTCGCCGACGGCTTGGGTGGGAAACGGCCCGACCTGCACGCGGTAAAACGAATCGGATGAGGGAACGACGACAAACGCCGGGAAACCCTTGCGCTGTAATGCATCAGTCATCGCCAGCGCGTCGCTCTCGCTGCGGAGCGCGCCGACCTGCAGGACAATGGCGTTACGCGACATGCGCGGCGCGCGGTAACGCGCCGGAGGAATCGCAGCCGCGACGCGCGAGGGCCGCGTGGAGATGGAATTGTTCGGCGATGCAGGCGGGTTCGAAGAAACGCGCGATGCGGCGTTAACCGAAGGCGCGACAACTCTTGTCGCAGAGGACTTTGCTGGCTGCGCCTTGAGAGGAACATCGGTGGTCTTCTTCTCGGTGTAAAAATCCCACTCAGGAGAGGAAGGCGCCTGCGCCGCAGGCTTGGCCGCTTGCGGGAGCGATTTCACGGAGTTCAAAGATGCGGCCTGCACAGGCGTGTTGCCGTATTGCGTTTCGCCCATGACGTAGCCGAGCGTGAAAAAGACGCAGCAGAGCAGCACCACGCCCAAAAACAATCCAATCAAATGACGGCTTTCCAAAACGCGCTCGCCACCGCGCCGCGAACCGCTCATCGTTTCACATTCCCCCGAAATTTACTTACCACTGTTACTTGCTGCCGTTATTGCCGCCGCTTACTTGGTCGCGGAGGGCAAGCCTTTTATCCACTGGCCGACCAAATCAATCGGCACCGGAAAAATCACAGTCGTATTCTTTTCCGTGCCGATTTCCTGCAGCGTCTGCAAATATCGAAGCTGCACAGAAATGGGCTGAGCTTGCAGCGCTGCCGCGGCTTCCGCCAGTTTTGCCGAAGCTTGCAACTCGCCGTCCGCGTTGATGATTTTCGCGCGGCGCTCGCGCTCCGCCTCCGCCTGGCGCGCAATGGCGCGCTGCATATTCTCGGGAATATCGACCTGTTTCACCTCAACCTTCGTCACCTTAATACCCCATGGTTCGGTATCCTGGTCAAGTATTGTTTGCAACTTTTCGTTTACCTTTTCGCGCTCCGACAAAACGTCGTCGAGCTGGAACTGGCCGATGACGCTGCGGAGGTTGGTCTGCGCGAGCTGAGAAGTGGCGTAGAGATAATTTTGCACCTGCGAAATCGCCAGATTCGAGTCCACTACGCGGAAATAGCACACCGCGTTTACTTTTGCGGAGACGTTGTCGCGGGTGATGACGTCCTGCGCCGGAACGTCGAGCGTTTCGATACGCAGCGAGACGCGGATCAGCTTGTCAATCGGCGAAAAAATCAGAACCAGGCCGGGACCTTTCGGCGCGGGGAGCATTCTGCCAAGGCGAAGCACGACGCCGCGCTCCCATTCTTTGATTACGTTGATGCAGTTGAAAATCCAGATGAGAAAAATAAAGATGGCAATGCCAATCACGGCCATCGCGAAATCCATCGTTACCCTCCACCGTGCATTTTTGAACTTGAAATCAGTGAACCGGCGTCTCCGCGCGCACCGGCTCGACGAAAAGCGTAAGCCCCTGAATTCTATTTACGCGCACCTGCGCGCCTTTGCCAATCGGCTCGCTCGCTGCGGCGCGCCACAATTCGCCATGAATCAGAACCATCCCTTTCAGGCCCGCGGATTCGAGCGGCTCGGTGACTTCGCCGACCGAGCCGATCAACTGCTCGGCTCCCGTGGTGCGTTTCCAGCGATGCGAGCGCAGCACCAGGCGCATCAGGAAAATCGCGATCAGCGCCACGGGAATGGTGATTCCCAGCGCAATCCCCGGATGCACGCCGCCTGGCGTAATCGGCGAATGAACGAGCATCAGCGCGCCAAGCAGCATGGAAATGGCGCCGCCGACGCCCAATACGCCGTGCGTGGGATACTTCGCCTCCAGGACAAACAGCACGAGCGCAAGAATTATGAGCAGCAGGCCCGCGAAATTCACTGGCAGCATGTGCATGGCGAAAAGCGCGAGGACCAGCGCGATGCCGCCGATCACTCCGGGAGCAACAAGCCCGGGATGAGTGAATTCGACGTACAACCCGAGCACGCCGAGAATCAGAAGAATGAAGAAGGCGTCGGGCTGGACGATGCGGTCGAGAAATTTCTCGCGGCCGGTCATCAGGTGCAGCGTCACTGCAGGATTCGAGAGGCGGATGGTTTGCTGCGAGCCATCGAGCCGCGTAATGGTGCGGCCATTGAGTTGCGCGAGGAGCGCCGGCGTACTCGGAGCAATGAGATTGACGAGGTTGCCATCGACCGCTTCTTTTTCGCTGAATGCCTTCGCGTCGGTGACGGCAGTAACGGCCAGCGTGACATTGCGGCCGCGGCGCGAGGCGTAGCTGCGCAGATAAGCAGTAGCCTCATTCATGATTTTGCGCGCGAGCGTGTCGTCAATCTTCACAGGAGAACCGCCCAATTCCATCAGCGGAGAAGCTGCGCCCGTGTCTGTTCCGGGAGACATGGCCGCAACATCGGCGGAGATCAAGATGAAAAATCCGGCAGAGGCCGCGCGCGAGCCGGACGGCGTTACGTAAGTGACCACCGGCACGCGCGAATGCAGAATCGCCGCGATGATGTCGCGCATGGAGGAATCGAGCCCGCCGGGCGTGTCGATGGTGATGAGAATGAGATCGGAGTTCTGCTGGTTTGCGGCAGCGATGCCGTTGACGACGTACTCGGCGAGGATAGGCTCAATTTCGCCGTTGATTTGCAACTCGTAAACGCCTGAGGGTGACGCCGAAGGAGCGGCAGCGTTTACAAAGAACGACGGCGCGAAAAGGAAGATTGCGGACAGGATCGCGCCAGCAATCAGCGGGTGCGCCAGGCCGCGCAGAGCATTACGCCGCTTCTGAGCTTTACCCATGGATAGGCGCATTATAGCAGGGAGTTTGTTCGCGCGCGCTAGTCGGCGATCCTCGTTAGCGAATTTCAACCACTCGGTCGCCGGAGAGCAGCGAAGCTTCGATCGATGGCCACAATCGGTCGAATGCGGCGAGGAGTGGTGCGGTCCGGCAATTTCCGAGCCTCACCCACAGAAGCCTGATCTTGCCCTAGATTGGCTGGCAATGTAAAAAAAATCCTCATCCTTGCTGATTATGATCTGATCATGAGTTTCCGCGTAACGGCAGATCTCCACATCCAGGCAATCGCCCAATCCCACATCAAGGACATGTTCACATTCGAAGCCGCGCTTCTGTAGGTATCTTGAGAGCACCAGTGGCAGTTGGTTATCGACCAAGAATTTCACGAATGCCGTAGCACAACGTGATCGGTCTGATAAGCAGCGTAATCGATCGCGGCAAGAATATCTTCCAACTCCAGCGAGGGATAGTCGGCGAGGATTTCGTCGAATGAAGACCCAGCTCCGAGTAACTCGAGAACATCAGTGACACGAATTCGCTGCCCTCGGATGCAGGGCCGGCCGCCACACTTGCCTTCTTCGATGGTAATACGACGGAGACGTTCGAGGTTCATAGCTCCAGTTTAGCTTCTAGCTCGGCCTCTGGCCTAGCAATCTTGGGTGCCGTTTTCCCAACTTCAGGGCTGTTTGGAGTTCACCAGCACCGGCACAGGCTGAAAAACAGCCTGCACGCGCGGGTCTTTGATGACGTTGGCGAATGCGGGATCGGTCTTCGCGTCGTCCAATTTTTTGTAGCCGACGTCGCGCGACATTTTCAAATAATGGGCGGCGCGGACCGGGTCTTTGAGTTGCGCGTAGGTTCGCGCGACGAAGAAATAAAACAGGCCCGGATCGGACGTGCCGCGTTGCTGCACCATCGGGCCGGAGTCGCCATGCTCGGTCATAATCTGCGGGTCGAGCTGGATGGCTTTTTGAAACGCGCTCATCGCTTCGGGATATTTCTTCCAGGCAAAATAAGCGTAGCCCAAGTTGGAATATGTGGGCGCGCCGATGGAAGCATCGGGATCGAGGTTCAGTGTTTTCTCGTACCAGTCGACCGCATTTTTATAATGGTGCTTGGCGTACTCCACGGTACCGACGTTGTTGTAGGCGCTGGCGTAATTTTTGTCGACTTTGATGGCCTGCTTGAACCAATGTTCCGCATGGCCTTCGTCCTGCAAGCTTTCGTAAGCTTCGCCAAGCTTATTCAGCACAGCGGTATTCTTCGGCTGCTCCTTGGCGAGCTTCAGATACTCTTTGATGGCGTCGGGATACATCTTGCGCGCGACGAGGATGTCCGCGCGCATCTCAGCGATTTGGAACGGAGTCATGGCCGGCTGCGGCGACGGCCCAGGCTGCGGCGCGGGAGTGACCACTGCGCGTAACGCGACGTTCTGAACGGTTTGCGCGTGCGCAGGAATCGCGAAAATCAAGGAAAGAAAACAGGCAGGGAGCGTGAGGCGCTTCATATTGACCTCCGCAATGCCAACCCGGTCTAGGAATCCGGTTTCTTGGCCGGCGGCTTCTTGCTGCTCCCAAAGATACCACCAAATATCTTGCTGAGTATCCCTTTTTTCTTGTCGTCCGGCTGGGCGGCAGTCGGCGAAGGGGGCTGCTGCGGAGGAGCTATAACCGGCGCAGCAGGCGTTCCCGCCGGCCTGTTGGGAAGGCCTTTTTCGCGCGCAATGGCTGCGGCGGTCGAAGACGGAGGCGGCGGGTTCGAGCCTTTACCGAACAGGTTCGACAGCCATGACACGGGAGGAACCTGCGACAGCTTTTCGCCGCCGTGCAACGGGCAGAAATCCGTGGGCTGCGTCCCGGCGATGAAAATTTCCTCTTTGGTGGTTGGGCAGTTCGGAGTGGCCAGGTCTCCGGATGCGGGATCAACCATCACGTGCACAAGCCCGGACGGCTCCGCGAAATTTTGCATGTCCTGATAAGCGGGCAGCTTCTCGGCGCGCTTCATGAATTCGGCCCACACGGGCGCGGCGGTTTGCGCTCCGGTGAAATCCAGATCGCGATTATCGTCGTAGCCGACCCAAACCACGCAAACCAGATTCGACGTGTAGCCCGCGAACCAGCCATCGTGCGAAGTTCCCGTTTTTCCGGCGGCCGGCGCATCGAAACCCATGAGCCGCACGGTATAGCCGGTGCCGTGATTGACCACGTCCTGCAAAACATTGGTCACGAGATAATTGACGCGCGGGTCCAGCACAGGCTTGGTTTGCGGCGCTGACTTTTGAACCACCTGCCCGTCCGCGTTCACCACCTGATTGATGAAGCGCGCTTCGGCGCGCACGCCATCGTCCGCAAAAATCGTGTAGCCCTCGGCCACTTCGATGGGGGTCATTACGTAGGAACCCAGCGCCATCGCGGGAGTGGCTTGAATGTCAGGATCGAGTCCCATTTGCAGCGCGAACTGGCGGACGCGGTCGTAGCCGACCATCTCCGCGATCTTCACCGTGGCCACGTTCAAAGAATGAATCAAGGCGTCGCGCGCGGTTACTGTTCCGTAGAACTGCCCTTCGTCGTTGTCCGGCGTGTAGTCTTTGCCATCGAAGGTGAACGTGGTCGGCTCGTCCTCGACGGTTGTTTCCGTGGTGATGATGGGCTGCACGCCGGCCAACGCATCATCGAACGCCGCGGCATAAACAAATGGCTTGAACGAAGAGCCCGGCTGGCGCCGTGCCAGAGCGTGATTGAGCTGGCTCTCGCCGTAGTTTCGTCCGCCGACAAGCGCGAGGATCGCTCCAGTTCGCGGGTCAAGCGCGACGAGGGCGACCTGGGGCTTCACGACTTGCTCGTGCTTGCGCTTCTCGGCGGCGTACCGGCGAGCCAGGTTCTTGTCAACAATTTGCATGCCGGCGGCGACGCCTTCGTCAGCAGCCGCTTGCAGCGCGGGGTCCAGAGTCGTGTAAATGTGAAAGCTCTGGGTGCTGAGATCCGCTTGCGAGAACTGGTTCAGCAGCGAATCGCGCACCATATCCACAAAATAGGGCGCCGCGCGGCTGGAGGTACCGCCGCCGACAAAATTCAGGAGTTCTTCGCGCGCCTCATTGGCTTGCGCCGCGGTAATGTAGCCGTCCTCGACCATCTGTTTCAGAACGCGATCGCGCGGTTCATTGACGCGCTCAGGATGCCGCTCGACAGACGCGTAGCGATTGGGCGAACGAATGATCCCCGCGAGGAACGCGGATTCCGCGAGGTCCAAATCGCGAACGTCCTTTCCGAAGTATGCCTCAGCGGCCTCGCCAAATCCCCGGATGGCGAAGCTGCCACGGTTCCCGAGGTAAATCTCGTTGGCATACAGTTCAAAAATGCGCTGCTTGCTGAAGCGATGATCGAGCTCGAGCGCCACCATCGTTTCCGCCAGCTTGCGGCGCCAGATGCGCTGCGTGGTGAAGAAAAAGCTGCGCGCCACTTGCATGTCAATGGTGCTCGCGCCCTCGAGCATGCCGGAGCCGTGCGAGTCCCTTCGCAGGTCGGCAACCGCCGCGCCCAGCACGCGTATGGGGTCAAGCCCGCCATGCTCGAAGAAGCGCTTGTCCTCCGCCGCGAGCACCGCGTGCACGAGGATCGGAGGCAAGTCTTCGTAGCGCACCACGCGCCTTTTCTCGCGCGTATCGTCGAAAAGATTGGTCAGCAGCTCCGGCTCAATTTCCGCCGAACTGACCGAAAGCTCATTCGAAAGCAGATGGATGCTCGAGATTTTATCCGGCGAGAAGTCCACGCGAATGGAGTTGTGTTCCTGAAAGTAAGAACCGTCCGAGGGATAAATCTGGATGGAGGAGGCGGTGGCTTCGAAATGCCCCGCCGCGCCGGGCACGTCCGCTTCGCTATAGCCGTTGTTAATGAGGTATCCGGCGAGGTTGCCCGGAGACGTCTGTTCGCCTACGAATATTTTTTCAGGCGCGGAAAAGATGTGGGAAGTGTGGCCGAAGACCTGGCCGCCGAGCCGCTCGTCAATCAAATGGCTGAAATGAACCCAATAATAGGTATAAACACCCGCAGCGACCAGAAAAACGCCCAGAGCGGTCGCTAAGATTGCCAGCCCAACCCGTGATGTCCAAAAACCGCGCGCCAGCCGTAGACGCAACGTTCCTCCGATTCCCTGTCTCTCCGGAGATGCAAAATCGGAGGCTGGGATGGCCCGCAAAACTTGGCCGTTCCCCGAAAGCTCTCCAGAGCCTCACTTACTCCGATTGCTATTTTAGATGGAAGCGTTGTCTGCGTGTGGATGAAAATGCAATTGGAGTTGGTAAACAGCAAGATCCACCGGCACGGTGTACTCCAGGGAGATTTTCACGTTCCCCTGAAACGAGCTGACCTGGATGCTTCCCGGATCCACTGCCACATTTATGTCCTGAAGCTTTTTCTGGATGTCCGCCCGGATGTCGTCTGCGGACTTGCGGTTCACCGAGGCGTAGGTGGCCTCCTCCTGCATGGAGTCTTGCAACTCGTAATTGTTCACGTAGATAGGAACGATCTTAATCCCAGAAAAGACCATGGCGAAGAGTATCGCCAGGGCCATCACGGTCTTGAGCCGCGAACCCCCTTTTTCACCCCTGCACCATGTATTAGCCACGGAACCTCCAGACAAACTTCTGCTTTCCCCTTCAAAATCCTAGCACTGCAGGAAGTAGGATGTGGACTGCCGATTCGGCGTGCGTTTCAGGCAAGTAACCTGTACGGACGGGCAAAGGGAAGGGCCGGATTGCGATGATTCCGGTGAGGTTACAGGTAGCGTTCGCGAAGGATTTTGACGTGATGCTGCGAGTGACCTGCGACCATGAATGCCAGCGCGCGCACTGTGAAGGGGTTGCCACTGGCTATACCCTTGTGCATCCAAGCGTCAGCGGGCACGTTGCGAAAAAGCGAAATGCTGGCTTGACGCACGGTGCGGAATTCCTCGATGTGCTTAGCCCAAGGGATGTTATCTGCGCCGGCTGAAGCTACGGCCACATTTTGATCAAAACTCGGCAGAGGCGAATCGAATCCGCGGGCGAACCACATGGCACGAAATGCAAATAGGCGCTCTGCGTCGCTGACGTGACTGAGCGTTTGGCGGATGCTCCATTTCTCCGGCGCATAACGGTGCAACGATTTCTGTTCGGAAATTCCCGAAAAGAATTTCAGCGATTCGTCCAACTGACTTTCCATCGCGGCGACAGGATCGTCGCCCTCCACTTGATTGATGTAGGTGAAGTAGTACGGCGCAGCTTCAGACTCTTGCGGACGTCCGATCATGAGAACTCTCCCATTCCAACTGGCGCGAAGCGACCGCCTAATATGCTCGCGCAAAAATAGCTTGCTCGGGGGCTGATTTGCCGCAGTAGATGCACTTCCCTGCTCTGCCGGCCTGTTCCAGCGGAATGCAGCGCATCGTAGCCTTGGTTTCTTCTTTGATTTTTGCTTCGCAATCGGCGCTGCCGCACCAGTGCGAGAGCGCAAAGCCTTTTTCGACGGCGGCTTTGAACTCGCCGTAGTCTTTTGGCTCGACAGTATTGGTCTTGCGAAACTCCAGCGCGCGCTGGAAAAGCGCATTCTGAATTTGTTCCAGCGTTTCGGCCACCACTGCGGCGATTCCCTGCTGCGAGACGGACGTCTTGCCTTCGCGCCCCGGCTTATCGCGACGCGCGAGCACAACATTTCCGCTGGCCACATCTTTGGGTCCCAATTCGACGCGCAAAGGCACTCCGCGCATCTCCCAGTCGTTGAATTTGAATCCGGGGCTCATTCCATCGCGCTCGTCGAGTTTCACCCTGATATCCGCAGACACAAGCTGCTCGCGAATTTTTCGTGCCGCTTCGAAGACGGTGCGCTTTTCGTCCTCCGACTTGAAAATCGGCACGATCACTACCTGATACGGCGCCAGACGGGGCGGCAGGATCAGCCCCTGATCATCACCATGCACCATGACAATCGCGCCAACGAAGCGCGTCGAAAGTCCCCAGGAAGTTGTCCAGCAAAATTGGTGCACGCCACTTTTATCGAGGTATTTAATTTCGAACGCCTTCGCGAAATTCTGGCCGAGATTGTGCGAAGTGCCCGATTGCAGCGCCTTCCCATCGCCCATCATTGCTTCGATGGAATAGGTAATGTCCGCGCCGGCGAATTTCTCGGAATCCGATTTTCGTCCCGCGATGACCGGAATGGCCGCGTCGCGCATCGCAAAGTCCGCGTAAATATCGAGCATTTGACGCGTTTCGGCTTCCGCTTCTTCGAGCGTGGCATGCGCGGTGTGGCCTTCCTGCCAGAAAAATTCGAGGGTGCGCAGGAAAAGTTTGGTGCGCAATTCCCAGCGCACGACGCTGTTCCACTGGTTAATCAGAACGGGCAGATCGCGATAGGACTGAATCCATTTGGCGTACGCGTGCCCGATGATCGTTTCCGAAGTGGGACGAATTACCAGCGGCTCTTCGAGTTTTTCGCCGCCCCCGATAGTCACCACGGCCAGCTCCG
>DAIRCW010000101.1:0-491 GCA_036796475.1 Candidatus Acidiferrales bacterium
CTTTGGCGACGAGGGCTTCGCTGATTTGGGCGTCGGAGTAGGCGGGATGGTCGTCATCGCCATTGAATTTCTTCTGCACGGCCGAATCGGGATCGGAGGGCTTGAGTCCGAAAATATTTGAGCTGCCGCCTTTGATGAAAAACATGCCGCCTTGCGCGGGAAGCGCGTGCGAGGCTAGCGCGTTGAAGAAATCGTGTATGCCGTGCACTTCGCCGCGCATTTTAGGATTGTTGGCAATGTAGCCGAAGTATTGCGGGCCGTTGTGATGCGTAATGTAGGAGGCGTGCAGGCCGTTGGCATCAACGGGATCGTCATCATCACCGTCACCGTCACTGGCGGCAGAATTCTTTTTGGTGGCGGATTCAGCGGCGGCGCTTTCATCATCGTAACCTTCCTGGAACCAGGCGAAGGGAATCGAAGCGCGATTGTGTTTGGGAATGTAGGCAATGTCGTGCTGGATGTCGGCGAGGTCGCGCACAGGGTCGCGGTCG
>DAIRCW010000101.1:501-9863 GCA_036796475.1 Candidatus Acidiferrales bacterium
GGCAAGGAAGCGAAGGTTAGGTTGAGCTGGGTCTCGTATTCCTTGCCGCCGCGGAAATCGCGCGGATTGACGGGCATTTTTTGCGTGTCGGGAGTGGTGTCGAGTTGCGAGCCCCAGAAGGGGTCGGCGTCGTTCATCACGGGCACGCCCGGGCCGCGCGCGCCGTCGCCCTTGTAGGCTTGGTTAGGATGCAGGACCCACTGCGTCTGCCCGGTTTGCGCGGCGATGATCGAGAGATTGCCGAGCGTGGAAGGGCCGGTCATTTCCTGAAAAATGTGGTCGAAGAGGACGAAGCGCTGCGCATAGCGCCAGAGCAGCGGAATGGTGTCGCAATCTTCATAGGCCATGGCGAGTTCGCCTAATTGTTTGGCGGCGAGCGAGGGATTTTCGCCGGGCTTGAGGCGCTTGCGCTCTTCGCTGAGGGCGAAGCGGTCCATGCGCGGCACGCCGGAGACGATATTCATTTTGGCGACGAGCATGGGATGGGAGTGGTCCACGTCGTCGGTGTCGGCGGCGAATTGCTCGGGGCCGATGCGGAAGGGCTGGATGGAGACGGTGGAACCGTGAGTGTCGAGGAGCGGCTGCGAAAAGCCGGCAGTTTGCACGGGTGGGCGGGAGAAAATGCCGTCGGCGCCGGGGAAAGTGCCGAAATACGAGTCGAAGGAGCGGTTCTCCTGATAAATGACGAAGAGATACTTGATTTTGCGGCGGAGGAGGGAAGCGAGTTGGGCGTGGGTTAAAGGCTCTGCGAGGGATTTTGATTTTGCGGATGGCGGAGCGGAATTAACGCGAGTTGCAGAAGGCGTTGAGCCGATCGGATGCTTCGGAGCGGAGGATTGAGCCAATTCGACAGGTGGCAACAGAAAAACCAGAGACAAGGCGAGGATGAGAAAGCGAGTCCGGCTTAAGAGAGGAAATGGATTAGACATGGCGCGGAGTTTAGCGCGAATGGCGGGAAACGCGCCAGTGAAGAGAGGCGATGAGGGAGTCAGTCGCGTTGGAAATTCGATGATCAGCGAGCGGACTGTTGAAAGTGAAGGTAAAGCCAACGGCGGCCCCAAAAGGCTTGCGAAGGGAAGCCAATCAGGAGCAGACTCTGGTCAAGACTTCAAGACATGCCTGAACAGAGTGGCCCATCCCAGCCGGGCCCGCCCGAGCGGCGCGAGAAGCGTCGTGTGCCTCGTTACGCATTCATCGCATCGGCCAGGGAAGTGGATATCGCGACCAGCACAGAGTTGCCGGGACGCGTTTCTGAAATCAGCGAGAACGGCTGCTTCATCGACACGCTGAATCCGTTTCCCGAGCAGACACAAATTACGGTGACGATCGAGCACAACGAGCAGGTGTTTCGCGCAGTGGGCAAAGTGATTTATGTGATGGCAAATATGGGTATGGGAGTAGCGTTTACGGAAATAAAAGATGAGGCTGCAAAGATTTTGAAGGAATGGCTGGAGAGATGCGGTTGAGGCGAGAGCGCGGGACTTAAAGCAGTCCCGCGGTCAGGCCTAGATTATTGTGATTGGGGCTGCGAGGAAGAACTGCTCGCGCCCTGTTTTTTTGCCAGCGCGTCTTTATCGGCTTGCAACTGCTTGATGTCGGATTGCAGCGTCTGCTCGGTGACGCTGTGAGACTTCAGTCGCCATTCGAGACGCTGCCGATCCGTTCCGGTTACGGTCGGATCGTTGACCTGCTTTTGAAGATTCTTCAGATAGTCCTGTTCGCCGGCGAGTTCGTGAGACTTGGAGGCAATCATGCTGTCCAATTGCTCCGCAGTTTTGCCCGAGGAATTCGCGGCCGGTTGATTTGTGGCGCCTTGTTTTGCCGCGGCGGCTTTTTGCGCCTCTTCCTGCTGGGCCTGGGCCATCTGGTAATTATCGGCGGAGGAGCGAATGGAGCCGATATTGTCGTCGTTCCAGACGACAGCCTTTTTTGCGGGCGCTGGCTTGGCCGGCGCAGTTTTCGTTGTTGCAGAATTAGCCTGCGACTGCTGAGCTGGCGGCGCTTGCTGCGCGGAGGCGGCCAGCGGAAGCGCCAGCGCCGCAAGAGTCGAGATTCTCAGGAACGATTTCATGGTCATAGTGTCTCTCCGCCTCATGGGTTGGGAATCTCGCGGTACGACAAAACCTGGAGCCTCGGCGGTTTTTGCGAGTTCGCGATCCAGCAGCTGTTGTAGTAGATCCCGTTGCCGCCGCCGCCGTTGATGGTGAAGTCGGACGGGCCGTAGGTATTCGGCGGGTTACCAGCGGTGTTGGCGACGAAAATACCGCCATTGAACTGGCCGTTGCCGCCGCCGTTCTGCTGATAAATCGTAAGACCATTGCCGACGACGAGGATAATCCCGTTCCAGCTGGAGTTACCGTCGTAGGTCAGGTTGCCGGTGACGACGAGAATGCCCGAGCCAGTTGTCGAACCGGTGATGTCGAGGTTGCCGTTGACGTAAGTGATTTGAGGAGTGGTTCCGCAGCTCGTGCCGCAAGAACCCCACAGGCTGCCCGGAGCAGTGTCAAGGCTCGAGAATGAGTAGGTTCCGCCACCCGGGCCGGAGCATCCCAGGCAGACATTGGCGTTCTGCTGAATGAGGCTAAGCTCCTGCTCAAGCTGCTGAGGATTGCTCAGATTTGGCGGAAGTGGGGGAGTGCTGACACTCGGCGTGGTGCCGGTCGAGCCGGTATAGTTGGCATCGCGGCAGCTGCCGGGACTCTGGCACGGAATCTGCGTGTCTACGTAGCCGGTATTGGTTTGGCTTCCGGCGTTGTCAAGTCCCTGTGAAACGCCGACGGCGGGTACAGCCGGCGAAGTGGTGTTGCAGCCCGCGACGGGCGGCGCCGGCGTGAAGGAGCAGTGCGCGCTTCCTGCGGTGATGCCGTTGGTGGTCACTTGGGAAGTATCGTTTCCGTCCATGCAGTAGCCAGCCGAGTTTGGCGGATTGAAACTGCCGATGGGGCCGGGCATGGTCAGGGCCGAGGGCAGGTTCAGGTTAAAGGTGAAAGGCGCAACGACGTACTGCATGAGGCGCTGTGCGCCAGTGCCAGGCATAACAGCGTCGGCGGTGATTTGGAAGACTTGCGCGGTGCTCGCGGTCTGCACCAGGGTGAGGGCCTTGTTTTGACCCGTCGCGTTCGTGCCAGAGGGGTCATAGTAAACGAGCGTAGCGGGATTCTTAACACCGTCGCCGTTGACGTCAATACCGAGCGTTTGTTCGGTCGCTGGTGTTATACGAACCCATTTGAACATAGGGCCCTGGATGCCGGCTTGGGTTGACACAGAAGCGGTGTATTGCGTTCCCGCACCAAGGGCGGGAGGAGGAGCTCCGGCTGCGCCGCAGCATTCGAGTCCGTATTCTCTGTCGAAGTATTGATTGCCGGCGTTAACCGGATCGACGACTTCGTTGGGCAGATTGTTAATGATGTAGTGGACCTGCCCGGCAGCAAGAGTGGGAAGTGGTCCAACTGTTCCGACAAAGTTGGGAGTCGCCGGATTGGCGTTAAAGAAATTGGGATTGGTAGGAAGCAATCGGCCGCGAGCCTCTTCGATACCCGCGAGCGCGGCGTAGTAGGCGCTGGTGGAACTGCGGTAATTGCCGGCAAGGGATGTTTCCGTGCCGGAAGCCATGACCAGCGAAAGCGCGACAGCGCTGATGAGGAGCAAAGTGAACATGGCAATAATCAGGGCTGCTCCGGCCTGCCGGCGATTGGATTGAGGGTTGGGCGTGTGCATGTGAATGGCTCCTTGTGAGGACTAAAGCGGGTTAATAACGTGCCCGCGACCGTTCAGTTCAACGAGGTGCAGATTACGGTTCTGCTTGTCACGTTCTGGCGTATTGATGATTAAGGTGATTTCGATATCCGTGACCTGACTGGGCGAGTTATTGGCGCCCGCGTTTTGGCAAAGGACCGTAGGCGGCGCACCGGCAGGGTTCGGGCAATAAAACTGGAAAATCGGCACGGGATTGCCGCCCGGGAACATTGTTGCGACGGCAGCCCGGTAGGTGGCGATATTCGCCGGGGTGTCGTTGTTCACGACGTTGTAAATGTAAGGGTACATGTTGCCGGCGGCGATACTGAGGGTGGCGTTGGCGCTCGCGGCCGTTAATTTGTTGGTAGCGCCGCGGAAGAGCGTGGTGCCCTGCAGGGTGTAGCGGATCCACTGGACGTTCGCGCTATTGTCGGGCTGCTCTTCAAAGATGACATCAAAGTCGCCGGGCGAAGTGCAAGTACCGCCGCCAGCTGTGCCGATCAGGCAGGGATTGAGGGCCACGTAGCCGGGAGTCCAAGCGACCGGTGAATTCACGTAGAGCCTGCAAGGAGCTGCCGCGACACAGCCTGAGGCTGGCAGGAGGGGGCCAAAGTTCATGTATGGCGGATAGCCGGCATCTCCGGCGTCGCGAACAATTTGATCCAGGCCCAGGCGCGCGTCTTGAAGTGAACCGAGGACCTGTGATTCGGTGCGATAGCGCTGCTGGGAACTACTTAGCAACTTGAAAATGCCGGCGCAAATCACCACGAATACCGCGAGAGCGACCATGGTTTCGATGAGGGTGAATCCGTTGCGCTGCCTACTGTGCGGGGTTGTCATTTTTCCACCATGCTGTCGAGGCTGATCGGTACAAAGGAGCCGTTGCCTTCGGTTTTGCGCACGCCGAGGATGATGCGCTTACCATAAGCGACTCCGGCGTTAGCGTACGTGATGACGGCCCAGCGGATGTCGTATGAGCCGGAAGGATCGTTTGGATCCGAGTAAAGAAAATTGTAACCAGCGACGGTGGCGGCGTTGTAGTTGATGTAAGGGCGGCCTCCGATGTTCGGGATAACCGTGCTGCCGACAGGAACGAGAGGAGTTGCTGGATTTCCGAGATTGCAGACTGTCGCGGCAGGGCACGTGAGGCCCTGAGGGTCAGTAAATGTCGTGGTGGTGACCGGCTGGGACATCAGCGCGTCCATTTCGCGCTGGGCGATGACGAGGGCGGTCGTATCACGGAGGTTGCGCGAGTCAAGACCGACAGACACCGGAACGAGCTGCGCGACCGCAACGATGCCGATGAGCAGGACGACGGTAGCAACGAGGACTTCCATCAGCGTGAAGCCAGTGCACTGATTGTGAATTCGTTTAACGTGCTGCATGGCTGGGGTCTCCATAAATAGTCGTTCTTAGTTGGCTCGGATCCAGTTGCCCGCAGGGTTGGTCGACCAAATCTGAGTCGCTCCAGAAGGCATGACGATGACGGCGCGGTAGCCTGCCGTGGGCACGACGGTGTTCTGGATGCAAATGATGTAGAAGACACCAACGGGGTTCACGGCACCGCGCTGGTCGAATTGGACCCCGCCGGCACCGACGGTGGCGTCCGTGAGAGCGCCAACCCCCAGGCTCGCAGCGATCGCGGCGGTGCCTGGAACGCCCGCGGCAGGCACAGTGTCTGCGTTCGGCGTGAGCAGGGTTTGAGTCTCGGTAGGCTGGGGTATGCTGTCGCCGTTTGGAAATCCGGGCGCGGGCTCATCCGCCCAAATCAGCACCCCGCCGCCGGGACCTGCCTGGCCACGGCACGTGACCGGCTTGTTCTGGCGGATAGCTTCGAGGCGCGTGAATCTGAGAATTCCGGCGACCTTGGTCGCAGCGTTATTGAGCTGATAAGTGCGGTAAGCGCCCATGGCCTGAGGGATGCCGACAGCCGCGATGACAAAGGCGATGGCCACAACGATCATCAATTCGACCAGTGAAAAGCCGGCGGTGCGCGAGCGCGAGATGAGTTTCGGATTCATAGGCGATTCCATATTCCCGTTGGGGACGGCAACCTCCACGAGCTGCATAGCTGGCGTCCGGATGGGAAAAGAGCATGTGCGTAGCCAAATGGGGTGTTGTGGAAGCCATTGACACGCAAGAGCTTACGGCAGAAAGACCGGAGGGCTTGTGGGACGACGATTTTCAGCGGGGTATAAATGTAACCGGTTGAGAGGAGCGAGAAATAGGGAAAGTTTCGCAAAAAAGCCGTTCCGAATCTTCAGTGCGCCGGAGATTCGGAACGGCGATTTCGGGCAGAGCTGATCTTCAAGTCTAAAGCCCTCGTCCTCCAGGACCGTGCGGACGGCCTTGGTCCCGGTCGGGCTTACCAGGTTTGCCGGGACGGCCCTTGTCGCCCCGATCACCTCGGTTACCTTGGCCGCCGCGGCGATTGTCCATATCGCGATTGGGGCGGTTGCCCTGCCCGCGATTCGAGCGATCCATTCTGTTGTCTCGATTATCGCGTCCATTGTCGCGATGACCGTTTTGAAGGTCACGCCGATCGTTCCCGCGCCCGTTGTCATTGAAGCGATTGTCGCCATCGCGGCGATTCATGTCGCGACGGTCGAATTCGCCTGGACGCTGAGTGGCTGCGAAAGCGGGCCGGCCATGATTCACCGACTGCCATTGGTCACGATTATGGCCGGCTTCTGCGCGATGCCGGTCTTGATCTGGCGTGGGATCCCAATGGCGCTCGTGCTCCCAGCGCTCCTCATCGCGATTGGGCCGGGCGCGAACGCCGCCATCACCATTGAAGCTGAAGCGGGAATCGTTGCGAACAACAACGCGGCGCTCGTAGACATTGTGGACGACGGTTACGTTGATATTGGTCACGGAGCGATTGTAGAAAAATTCGCCGCGACGCCATTCGCCGCCGTAGAAGCCGACACCCGGATAGCCGTAGCCATAGTTAATGCCGCCATAGAAGCCGACGTGCGGTCCCCAATAGCCGCGGTGCCAAACGTAGAAGCCGTCGTCGAACGCCCAGTAACCGGGAGTCCAGAGCAGCCCGGGCTCCGGCGCGAAGACCCATGTTCCGGGAACCCAGTAGTAACCGTCCGGGCCATACGCCCAGTAGCCCGGCGCCCAGATGTAGCGCGGGCCGGGGCAAATTGGCTGCGCATAGACCGGAAGTGGAGGCGGGCCGATGCGAATGGAAACGCCCACAGCAACCTGCGCTTGGGAAACGGCGGGAATCGCCAGAGTTACGACTGCCAGCGTTACCACTACCAGAAGGATCAGCGCAATGACAGATTTACGCGTCATAGTGTCACCTCGAAAGCGACATTTGCCGGGCAATCTTTAGAACACCCCGGGAAGCAAAAAGTTGTGCCGCGCAGAACGCGGCGGCTAGTGCCAAGCTGAGTGCATTGAGCGTAGCGTGAACGCTGCCGTGCGTTCAAGCAAAGCGCGGCCAGGGCGTGCTCAAAAGGCTATCGGCAATGAAACGAGCGGGAAGTTGCGTGAGGGAGAGCTGGGATATAATGCGCGCCAAATATGGCGCAGCAAACTCGGACGAAGCCTGGCGCGTATGAGGTTAGCGGCGCGCTCGGCACTGGCGGAATGGGCGAAGTTGAGCCGTTTTGCGGGCGTGAGCAGAGCGGGAGCCTGCAGGCGAAATCCCGAGCGGTAGTTGCGAGGGATCTATGGTGGTGAGTGCAGGGACCAAGATCGGATCATATGAGGTCGCCGGCGCGATTGGCGCGGGCGGAATGGGAGAGGTGTACCGCGCGCGGGATACCCGGCTGGGGCGCGACGTAGCCCTGAAAGTTTTGCCGGAGGCGTTTGCGCGCGACGCGGAGCGCATGGCGCGTTTGCGGCGTGAAGCGCAAGTGCTCGCATCGCTCAATCATTCCAACATCGCGGCGATTTATGGATTCGAAGATTCGGACGCAACGCACGCGCTGGTCATGGAGCTCGTCGAAGGGCCGACGCTCTCGGCGCGCATCAAGCAGGGCGCCATTCCCGTGGAAGAAGCGCTGCCGATTGCGCGGCAAATCGCCGACGCGCTCGAGTACGCGCACGAGCGCGGGATTGTTCATCGCGACTTGAAACCCGGAAATATAAAACTTACGAACAGCGACGCGGTAAAGATTCTGGATTTTGGTCTGGCCAAGGCTATCGAGAGCGATCCTGCGTCGATGGATATTTCTTCCTCTCCGACCATCAGCCGGATGGCCACGCAAGCGGGAATCATCCTTGGCACGGCGGCGTACATGTCGCCGGAGCAGGCCAAGGGCAAGCCGGTGGATCGCCGCACGGATATTTGGGCGTTCGGGTGCGTGCTCTTTGAAATGCTGACGGGCAAGATGGCGTTCAGCGGAGAGACGGTCACGGACACGCTGGCGGCGATACTCAAGAGCGAGCCCGATTGGTCACAGCTTCCCTCCGCGACGCCTCCGCACGTTCGTGTTCTGCTGCGGCGGTGTCTGCAAAAAGATCCGAGGCAGCGACTGCGGGACATTGGCGACGCGCGAATTTCATTGGAGGAGGTGCTCTCCGGCTCGCCGGAGTCCTTTACGGCGGCGGGCGTCAAGTTTTCACTGGGCCGTCGAGTGCTGCCGTGGGCAGCGGGCGTGCTGGCGGGAGTCTTACTGGCTGGACTCGTCGCTTGGAAGATTTTCGCGCATGCGCCGGGCGCGCCGATGCATTTCAGCGCAGTGACCAATTTCGCGGGTGTTCAAGCACAGCCGGTGTTTTCACCGGATGGCCGCTCGGTCGCATTCGTCTCGAATCGCGATGGGCATTACAACATATACGTTGGCCTGACCGGCGGCGGAAGCTTGGTGCAGGTTACCAACGACTCAAATTTGAAAGCGCGGCCGATGTGGTCTCCCGATGGAGCCACACTCGCATACGCTCGGCTCAATGATTCGGGTCTGTGGGACATTTGGGAAGTTCCCGCGCTTGGAGGCACGCCACGGCGCGTGATTTTGAATGCGACCGATCCGACATGGTCTCCCGATGGACGTTCGCTGGCGTACGAAAATGGAGCCGACAATGACCTTTGGATTTCCGGGAGTCAGGGCGAGAACGCGCATCGAATTCTTCCAGCTCCCGGCGGGCTCACGCGCTACACGGAGCCACGCTTCTCGCCAGATGGTAGCAAGATTGCTTTCGTGGTGAGGAGTCAAGGGCCTGGCGGCGAACTGAGTGTCGCGGATTTGGCTTCCGGTCAGGCGCATCAAGTGATCCATGAAGGCGTGCTGGCTCTTTCCCCCGCATGGGCTCCCGACGGCCGCTCGATCTATTTTGCATCGAGCCGCGGCGGAACAGTAAATATCTGGGAAGCTTCCTTGCGAGGCGAGACACTACAGCAAATCACTGCGGGACAGGGAGACGATGCGGAACTGGATGTTTCGGCGGATGGGAAGAGCATCGTATTTTCCACCTGGCGCACGAACACCAATATCGCCCGGCTGGATCTCACGGCAAAAGGGCAGCAGAAGATCGAATTGCTCACCACGGATCCGGCACGCAATCAAGTTGCTCCTGCATATTCTCACGACGGAAAACATATCGCGTACTTTTCGAATCTGAACGGAGTCGAGAACGAGAGTATCTGGATTTCCGATGCGGATGGTTCC
>DAIRCW010000102.1:0-9804 GCA_036796475.1 Candidatus Acidiferrales bacterium
ACCTGTCCGGATGGCCGGTTGACCGCGGTGTTTCGTGTTCGTACAATTTGGCCTGCTAGGCAGAAAAAGTACTTCCCGGCCTACGGGTGAAGTGTTGCCATGCGTGGTGTTGGCATGCGCCGTATGTCATGCAACGGCCGGCCGAAGGTAAGTGTCTAAACAGGAAGCCGTGGAGAAGGAATGAGGATTCGCAGAGATCTGATGCTGGCGGCAGTTGGCCTGGCCGCATCGCTGGCGGCGGTTTCGGGCTGCCAGGATACTGCTAAGCACGCTGTCCGTGTGCGTCCGCCGGCGGCGACGCCGCAGCCGCAGAGCGCGGCGAACGCGACCAGCTCATCTTCCGTGCAATTCCTTCCCATCCCGAATAACGTCGAGCAATATTCTCAGCTTATAACGCGTCCGCAGACGCCGGTGGACGTGCTGCTGGCCGAGGCGCAGGCACGCTTTGACGCGGGACAGCAGGCATATCAAGCGGGCCAGCCGGACGTGGCGCGGAAGGACTTCAACGCCGCCGCGCATATGCTGATGAACAGCAAGCTGGCGGCGACGGGGGACCAGCGACTGCGCGAGCTCTTCAACCGCATCGTGGACACGATGCAGAGCTACGAAATGGAAGCGGAGCAGAAAGACGAGCAGACCGCGGAAGAGAACGAAGAAGCCGCCGACAACGCAGACAACGGAGATAATGCGGATAATTCGGACCAGTCTGCCGCGCAGAATGCCGACCAGGCGAATCAGCAGGCGGCGCCTCCGGAACCTACGGCGCCAATCGAAGAAGTGGCGGAGCTGGAGAACTTGCCGGCGACGGATCCGAAGATGGCGGCGCTGGCGGAGAAAGAGCTGATTACCGTTCCGCATGACCTGCCGCTGACGGTGAATGCTTCGGTCTTGCAATATTTGAGTTTTTTTGCGTCGCCGCGCGGGCGAGACATTGTGGAGTTGGGATTGGCGCGCGCCGGGCGTTACCGCGCGATGATTGAAGCGACTTTGAAGAAGGAAGGTTTACCGCTGGATTTGATCTATTTGGCGCAGGCAGAGTCGGCATTTAAGCCGCAAGTGATTTCGCGGACAGGCGCGCGGGGCGTGTGGCAGTTCATGCCGTATACGGGCGAGATTTACGGGCTGCATCATTCGTTCTGGGTGGACGAGCGGGACGACCCGGTACAGGCCACGCAATCGGCCGCCGAGATGCTGCGCGATTTGTATTCGACATTCGGTGATTGGTATTTGGCGATGGCCGCGTACAACTCCGGGCCAATGAATGTTACGCGAGCAGTCGAACGCACCGGCTATGCGGACTTCTGGAAATTACAGGCGATGAATGCGCTGCCGCTGCAGACGAAGAATTATGTGCCGATTATTTTGGCGCTGGCGATGGTGGCCAAGGATCCGGGGCTCTATGGGATTCAGGTGACGCCAGAGGTGGCGCCGCCGATGGAGTCCGTGAAACTCGACCATGCGATCAGTCTGCAACTTGCCGCGGATGCGACAGGTTCAACGCTCGACGATTTGCAGGCCATGAATCCACAGTTGATTCGTGGAATTGCGCCGGAGGGATTTGCATTCAATGTGCCGAAGGGCACAGCGGAGCAGTTGAAAACTGAAATTGCGGGGATTCCGACAGACAAGCTGACTTCGTGGCGGCTGGTGAAATTCGCGCAAGGCGACACGTTGGATGAGGTGGCGCGGAGATATCACGTAAAACTGGCGGCACTGGAAGACGCGAACGAACTTCATCCGGACGATCCTCCGGATGCGGGGAAAATGCTGATTGTGCCGGCACCACCAGCGATCCGGCTGACATGGTATCGCGTCCGCCGGGGCGATACGCTGAGGAGCGTTGCGGTGCGGCATCATGTGACCGTCAGCGAGCTGCGCGAGTGGAATCACATGCGCGGGAATGCCATTTATCAGGGGCACTTGCTGCGGGTTTACGAGCACGGGTACTTTGCGGAGCCCGATGAGCACGCGGAAGCGCGCGAGACGGCGGGAAAGAAGAGCGCGCGAGTGGAAACGGCGTCCGGAGAGACGGTTATGCACCGAGTACGTTCCGGCGAGACGCTGTGGTCTATCGCCCACATGTACGGAACCACGGTGGACGCGCTGAAAGCGGCAAATCCGTTCCTGGCGACGCGCGAATTAGAGGTTGGAGACCGGCTTAGCGTCACGCCTCGGTAGTTGTAAACTCCCTCAAATGTGAAAAATAGAGCTTTGGGACGGCGAAGCTGCAGCTTTCGGGAAGCAATCCTGTAGTGTTGCAGTTGCGCCTTGACAAACTTCGGCGAGTACAGTTAAAAGAATTCGAGTGGGGAATCGCCGCTGAGCCACCACCCACGGAGGAAAACACATGTTCGAAATGAAGTTCGACGACCACGAAGAAGAGAACGAGATTCCGGGATACGAAGAGGAAGAAGAAACGGGTGAAACGGGCGGCGACGAGGAAGGCATAGTCGTCGAAGAGGAAGTGCTGGAGATTGATTCCGGAGACGAAGAGGAGCCGGGAGGGGCCGCGCCTGCCAGGCCGGCACCGCGAAAGGCTCCGAGCCGCGCCAAAAAATCAGGCGGGAAGGCGAAACCCAAGAAGGCGCGCAAAGCGAAGAGGCCTGCGGCCAAGAAAAAGTCAAAAGGAAAGTCAAAAACGAAGGGCCGCTCAAAAGTACGGAAACGTCGGTAGGAAAATTTCGTTTTCAAATTTGAACATATTCAGCGCCGCGAGACGGCTGCACACTCGCGGCGTTTTGTTTTGCGCGCTAAGGTTGCCCATTGAGGGTTGCAGTTACTTCAGAACGGGATCCTGGGGAGTGGCGGGGCGGTTATCGCGGGTGAAGTGGATCGCGCCGGATTGGTCCGCGTATAAGCTCTCGTAACCATAATTGAGCGGCTGAGCGAGCAAAGTGTAGGAATGCGCTTTGCCGTCATTATCGGGATTGCCGGGCGTGTAGCGGATGGAGTATCCGCCGGAGGTCGCGGCTTGCGCAGCTTGGCGGGCGGGTTCGCCAAGGGATTCGAGAGTGGCGGGGAAATTTCCGGCGCCATTTTGATAGGTGGCGAGCTGCTGCTGAAGAGAGCGTAGAGCCTGGATGGCGTCATGTTCAGCGGATGTGCGCGAGTCGGCGAAACGCAGAGGGAGCGCGAACCAAATGATGGCCCAAATTCCGGCGACAACGATCAGGAAGGCGATGGAGATTTTCAGCGTGCTCGGTGGCTTACGGGATTTCCTGGGATGAGCGGGCTCAAGCTCGATTTGCTCCGCGCCGCAATAGGGGCAAACGGCACTCGCGGAGTTGATGGGCTGCTGGCAATTTGGGCAGAGGTACATGCGATCAGGATGCGGCTAGGGTGTTTGCGCGTGGCCGGAAATCACCAGGCCGATTGTCGTAGGCGAAGTTCCGACGGTCGCTTTGAAGTACGCAGCGGTGTACTGTTCATCGGCATTGGCCTTGATGCCTGGAAGAAGGGTAGGCGCGCTATCGGTGGGAACCAAGCTCCAGACGGAAGGATGGCCTGTGGTGGTGGTTTTGCGGCTGAGAACGTAAAGATCTTTGTCGGCGAGATTATCCGCGGAACTGTCCTGTGCAGCGGGAGTAAGCAGCAGGAAATCGCGATAATCGGAGACGCCCTGATGGTTTCCGTCGACGGGCTGCAGCCCGTACCGGAGAATGTACGTTCCCGCCTGCACAGCTTGGTTGCGGAAGTCCTTCACCGGCACGTCGAAATGAATGGCGCCGACGATTTCGCCTTCGACGAGTGTGGTGTAGCTCACGCCGAGAGCGGTGGCGGGAGTAGACGCGGCGGGGATGGATGCGCGGGTCCAAATCTCGCAGTACGGAGAATTGCCGGAAGTTATGTTGGTCGAAACGGGGGCGATAAGAGAGCGAATTGACGATTGGATTTCGGAAGGAACGGGCGTGCTGCCGACTGCGGCTTTGAAATCCTGGGCACGAACAGCGGCACTGCAGAGCAGCGACGCGACTGCGAGCGCGACTGCGGCGAGACGAGAACGAATCATTGCGATTGCTCCTGAATGAGTATGATGGAAATTGACGCGCATCATTATGGGATGATTATGGCGCGGGCGCGGTTTCGGAGCAAATAGGAACGAGCAGCCGAATGGGCTGAAAAAGAAGAAGGCCCGCCGAAAGTGGCGGGCCTTTTGTTCGCAGACAAGTGCGGTTGTGTTTATTCCGCGAACTTGCCGACAAACGAGCTACGGCTGCCTGAATCGCGCCAAGTCACGCCGAGAGCATTTCCGCGATAGCTGCTATCTTCGGCAACAACGGGCATTGAGTGCGTGAGATGCGCGGAAAGCGGAGCGTAGTACGTTTCTTCATTGTGGCAGATCTGATCGTTCATGGTGATGGCACGTGTGGAGAGTTTCACGACATTGCCGACGGCAAGCGTTTCAAATCCCATGCGACTGGAATCGGCCGAGAAGGAAATCGGCGCAGGATTCACGGCGACGACATCGCTGAGCAATCCCGCCGACTGAGATTGGGCGAAGGCAATGAGCGCGGCTTGCTGTGCGCTGTTGGCGTGCGAATCAATGAAAAATACGGCCTTAGCCGGAAGCGGATCGCCGTAAGGATCACCGAGAGTAGCGCTGGCACGGACGACGGCAACGACGTTCAGACCGGAAAGCGATACGCCGTTCCATTCGCCGGTGCTGATTTGCCAGGCGAGGACGGCATTTTGGCCAGTCAGTCCGACCTGCGAATTGGCGAAGCACGGACCGGTGTAAACGTCCGCATTACGAAATTCCATGTAATTGCCGGAAACGTGATTGGCCTGAGCCAGAGCAGGGATGGCCATCAGGAACACGGCGGCGAGCAGAGCGAGTCTCGATTTCATTGGGGCCTCCAGATTTAATTAGTTTCGCACCGTGACGCGCGGGAAGCAAGCCCCGCGAGGATAATCATTGACGCAATATACAGACGCATGATAAGAGCAGCTATCGTAGGAAACCAGCCCCTACGATGTGATCGGCACCTCCGGCGGCGGCATTGCGCGGAAGTGGCGCAAGTCAAACCACGAAGGCGGCGAAAGGATGCAGAGCATGTCCGAGAAGAAAGTGACCGACGAGCAGATTCTCACGCAGAGGAAATTCCCGCGCCGTTCGTTTTTGACGGCGGCGGGCGCATTGCTGGCGGGCGCGGCGGCTGTGGCGTCCGGGGTTCGGGTTTCGGCGCAGGAAAAGGCGTCGGATCCGGATTCGAAAGACAAGCCGAAAAAGGCAGCAAAGAAGTCAGCCAAGAGTGGTATGAAGAAGGGTTCGGATCCGGACAAGAAGAAGACGGGGAAGGCCAAGGCGAAGCCAGCGGCCGCGCCGAAGTCGGATCCTGACGGGTCCCGGTTTTAATTCTGAGAGAAAGCAGCAGCAACAGGCTCTGAGCGCCACCTGAGTGCTTGTGCGCCAGGTGGCGTGTGCCTGTTCCAAGGCTATGGCGCATCCTTCCCCCCGAATCATTGCTCCGAAATTGAAATCGAGCACAGATACCCGCGAAGTGAAGCCCTCGCTGGAATGGCTGATTCACCCCATATTGAAGAGCGAATTCTTGGAGCGCTATTTCGAAAAAAAACCGCTGGTGGTGAAGAGAAACGAGGCGGACTATTTTCGGAATTTGCTCTCGCTCGATGAAATCGATCGCGTGCTTACGACGCTCGACCGCAGCACGGACGAAATCATTCTGAAAAACGCAAAGCGCGAATCGAATACGGATGATTACACGGTGGATGGCGACCTCGACGTGGCAAGAATCTGCCAGCTTTTTGGCGAGGGCTCGACGATTACACTGGCGTTTTTGGACGCGGTGGTTCCTCAGCTCACGCAATTCTGCCGGCATCTCGAAAAAGAATTCAGCTGCCCGTTTCAGACGAACATTTATTTGACTCCGCCGAATGCGCAGGGAGCGAAGGCGCATTACGACACGCACGATGTTTTTGTGCTGCAAATCAGCGGAACGAAAAAATGGGTGATTTACGGCACGCCAGTGGAATTGCCGCTGCCGGGGCAGGATTTTGATTCGGAAATTCATGCGGTGGGCGAAGTGACGCAAGAGTTCACGCTCGAAGCGGGCGATGTGGCGTATGTTCCGCGCGGAGTGGTTCACGATGCGCGTTCGACAGATACGACTTCGCTGCACGTCACCGCGGGAGTGCTGCGGTACACGTGGACGGATTTGCTGCTGGACTTTCTGGCCAGCGCGAGTTTGCGCGACGCAGAATTTAGAAAGTCGCTACCGCCGGAATTTGCGCGCGAAGGATTCGACAGGGCGCAGGCGCGAGAGAATTTGCGCAGGCTGCTGAAGCGCGCGGCGGAGGCCGGGGATTTCGACGGGGCGCTGGAACATTTTGCGGATGATTTCATTTCGAAATGCCGTCCGACGCTGCGCGGGCAAATGGCACAGATTGCGGAATTGGGCCGCGTGACCACGAAGAGCATTGCGGGCGTGCGTTCAGAAGCGATTTTCAGAATGCATTCATCCGCTGACGCGTTGCACGTCGATTGCTATGGGCGGCGGATCAGTTTTCCGGCGCAAGCGGCTGAGGCAGTACGCTTCGCGTTGAATCATGAGAGATTTACGGTGGGCGATTTGCCGGGCGAACTGGATGAGGAAGAAAAAATTGTTGTGGTGCGGCGGCTGGTGAAAGAAGGATTGGCGTTAGTGCTGGAATACTGAAGGCCCTACCTCAGTAAAATCCAAAACACATGGTCTGGTTTGCGATGCTTTTCGGTTGTGTTATGCCATACGGCAGCAGGAGCGGTTTGCGCGACAGGATTCGAAGCCGACGAGCTGGCCGTCGGGGCCGACGGCGGATTGAGTGCGGCCGCACCAGAACGGACCGGCGTTGCGCGCGTCGGAAGCGTCTTCGTCCGCCTGATAAAAGAGTTTTTTCGAGCGAATGGACTGGCAAATTTGCCCGGTGGAGATCAGCACGTTCAGGCCAGGTGCGGCGGAAGATTTCAGCATGGCTACGCAGCTCCTTTCGCTTCGGCAAATGGGACGCCGGCGGCTCGCAGCAAGGCACGTTTCACCGAAACGCGCGCGAGCTGGATTTTGTAGGCGTTGCGGCTGAGAGGCGTGGCGCCTTGGACGGCAAGATCGCCCGCTTTTGCAGCGGTTTCTTCGTTAATGGTTTTGCCTTCAAGGGACTTCGCGGCTTCTTCGGCAGGCCAGGGCTTAGGCGCGACATGACCAAGAACGATGCGCGCGCTTTGAACCGTATTTCCTTGCATATGCAAGACGACCGCCGCGGACGTGAGCGGCCAGTCCATGCCTTCTTTTTGTTTTACTTCATACATCGCGCTTTTCACGCCGCGAGAAGCGGCCGGAACGCTGATGGCGGTGACAATTTCGCGCGGGGCGAGAGCGTGCTCGCGGTCGCCTTCTTTCTGCGGAACCACAAAAAACTCTTCGACAGTGGCTTCACGCGCGCCGTCGGGTCCCTCAATGTGGATGCGACCATCGAGAGCAAGCAGCGCAGGTCCCAAGCTCGAAGGGCTGATGAATTTTGCGGGGCCGGAATTGGCGAAAATGGCGTGGTAGCGATTGTCGCCTTGCGCGACCAGCGAATTGCCGTTCTTGTCGAGCGCCAGCAGGCCAAAACCGTTGCGATAGTACCAGCAGCGCGGGCGCTGGCAAACCCATCCGCCGACTGTGGCCATATTGTGAATTTGCGGGCTGCTGATGTTTTCGGCCGCATCGGTGATGGCGCGGAAATGTTCGCGGACGTCGGAAGCCGCGATCAATTGCTCCAGCGTGACGGCTGCGCCGATGCGCAAGCCGCCGTTTTCGTTTTGAATGGCATGCAGAGCGCCGATTTTCTTTACGTTGACGAGGCGCTTGGTGTCTTCCACGTTGTCTTTCAACAGCGAAAGCAGATCGGTGCCGCCGCCGTAGAGCGAAGCGTCCTCAAAATTCGCGCCGAGCAGCGCGAGGGCTTCTTTGACGGTCGAGGGGCTTGCGTATTCGAAAACGTCCATTAAGCCATACCTCCTGTCACACTGCCTGCGGGCGGAACTCTGCCGAGAGCAGCGAGAACGCGGTCCGGAGAAAGCGGCAGCTGCGTAACGCGCGCGCCGATAGCGTTGGCAACGGCGTTGGAAATCGCCGCACCGGGCGAAACCACCGGAGGTTCGCCGAGGCCGATGGTGCCGCGCTCGTCGTAGCCGGGGCCGGTCATCATGTGGACCACAATTTCGCCGGTGTCGCCGAGGCCGGCGAGTTTGTAGTACTCCATATTTGGATTGAGGCAGCGGCCTGTAGCTTGGTCCATGATTTTTTCTTCATAGAGCGCGTAGGCCACGCCCATGATGCACGCACCGTAGACCTGGCTTTCCGCGGTCTTGACGTCGATGACCAGGCCGCAATCCTGCACGGCGACATGCTTAATCATGCGAACGATGCCGGTTTCGGTGTCCACTTCGACTTCGCTCATTTGCACGCCGCCAACGCCGCTGGACATCAGCGCGGGATTAGTGCTCCCCATGCCCGTCACTGCCGAAGCGCCAAGCTTTGCGCAGGCCTGCTTCCACGGAATCGACTTGGAAGAATCGCCGATAACCTGAATTTTCCCCTGCCAGGCTTCGAGCTTGTCGGCGCTCGTTCCCAAAGAAGGCGCAACTTTTGCGAGCAATTCATTGAGTGCGTTGGTCGCGGCCATGCGCGTGGACGTGCTCACACCGCTGACCGTGGTTGAGCCGCCGGAAGGGCCGGCGGGCGGATACTTATTGTCGCCGAGATTGACCTTCACCGCATCGAGCGGAAGGCCAAGCGTCTCGGCGGTCACGATGTTAATCACCGTGCGGGTGCCGGTGCCGAGGTCCTGGCTGCCGATGTTGGTTTCGACAGAACCGTCGGGATGAATGACTACCTGGCAATTGCTGCGATTGCCGCGTCCGCCCCAGGTGTGAATCGAGAGGCCGAGGCCACGCTTGATATGTCCAGAGCCACCCTGGCCTCGCGGATGCCATTTCGCTTTCCAGTCCATGAGCCGCGCAGCGATAGGAAATTCGTCGCGATAAATTTTGGCGTGGTCGCCGGCGAGATCGATATTTTTGAGGAAAAAGTCCATCGGATCCATGTTGAGCTTGGCGGCGAGGTCTTCCAGAGCGCAGTTTGTTATGGCCGCCATCTGCGGATGATTGGGAGCGCGCCACGCGCGAGCCGGACCGATATTGTTCAGAACGGCGGTGTACTTATCGCGGACGTTAGGAGGTTCCAGGATGTACGGCAGTTGCGGCGAGCCTTCCGCGACCGGGCCTTGCGTGCCCCACGTGTCGGAATCCCAAGCGACAAGCGTGCCGTCGCGCTTGGCGGCAACTTTTACGTTCGCGAACATCGAAGGGCGGCAGCCGGCGCCCATCATTTCATGGTCGCGCTCCAGCATCATCTTCACTGGACGACCGGTTTTCTTGGAAAGCTGCGCGCAAGCAATGCCCCACGAATCCGCAGCGAACTTGCTGCCGAATCCGCCTCCCATGTACTGGGTGATTACGCGAATATTGTTCGCTGGAACGGTGATGCCCTTTTCGCCGAGGCCCTGGACGTATTCGCCTGCCATACCGCTGACATTTTGGGTGGATTCCCACACCGTCAGATGGTCGCCATTCCATTCTGTGACCTGGCCATGCGATTCGAGGCAGCAGTGGGCAATGACCGGCGCGCCGTAGCGGCCTTCGCTGGCGACAACGTCGCTCTGCTGGAACGCCTGATCCGGATTACCAACAACGCGGTTTGAAGCTTCTTTAGTGAACTGCGCGCCGGCGGATTGCACGTCGGTATCGGTCACAAGATACGGGAGCGG
>DAIRCW010000103.1:0-9703 GCA_036796475.1 Candidatus Acidiferrales bacterium
GGCGCTGGCGGATACGCCGCGAGCATTCTGAGTTTCGAGATATTCGCGAAGAAGAATCGCCGCGGAAAGGGAATCGAGATCAGCGGTCTTTGCGTGGTGCGATTCCTTGGCGAGTTGCTCTGCTTCCCAGCTGGTCAGGCGCTCATCGAGCTGCTCCACCGGAAGGCCGAGCTCTTTGCGGAGGCGGGCAGCGAAACGCGAGGCTTCTTCGGCCATTTCGCCG
This sequence comes from Candidatus Acidiferrales bacterium, assembly GCA_036796475.1. Classification (GTDB taxonomy): domain Bacteria; phylum Acidobacteriota; class Terriglobia; order Acidiferrales; family UBA7541; genus DAHUXN01. Next base: position 224 of record DAIRCW010000103.1, read on the forward strand.
CGGCGGCCGCTCAAATGAAGCGGCAGACCGACGAGGATGCGCGCAACGCCGTTTGCGCTGGCGATTTCGCGCAGGCGCGAGAGGTCTTCGCGGCGATTTCTCCGCAGCAAGACGGGGAGCGGCTGCGCTGTCACTCCCAATTCGTCGGAAATTGCCAGGCCGATGCGGCGGCGGCCGTAATCGAGCGCGAGAATGCGCGTGCGCTTCGAAGAAGCGGCCGGAGAGGCCTTCGCGGCAGCATGCGGGAAGGGGCCCATTCGTTAATTATAACGTGCTATGCGGAAGGGCGTGCGGGCTGGTGCAGGAAAGGTGACTGTCAGGGATTCGGCGGATTGATGCGGCGGCCGCGTTTGCCATCGGCCCAGTCCTGCCACATGTTCATCTGCTTCATTTGCTTTTCCATGCCGGTCCGCTCGAGGAGGCGGGCGACTTGCGCGCGACTCTGGCGGACGCCGAGCTTTTCGGGCATGTCGGCAAGGGCGTACGCGGTGACAGCGGCAATGGCTTCATTTTTTTTGAGCTGCGCGAAATCCACTTTGTCGAAAGTGTCGGAAGACGCGTGGTAGTTCATCATGTAATCGTCGGCATCCTGATTGGCGATGAGGGTGGGCACGCCTTCAAGAAGAAAATCGAAATTGTCCGTGCCAATTTCGGCGTCGAGAGTGTTTTTCAGAGGCCCAAGCGAGTGAAGCGGCCTTAGAGCATCATTCAGAGGGCCGAGAACGTCTTTTCGACCGCTGAGAGAATAGCCGGTGACGCGGCCATCGCCGGAATCGAAGACGACGGCGGCGCTCATGTTGGACAGTTCCGCGCGATGGGCTAGGGCGTAGGCCCACGAGCCGAGCATGCCCTGCTCTTCACCGGTGAAAAGGACGAAGCGGATGGAGCGTTTGGGAATGGCTTTGGAGGCGCGGATGGCGCGCGCGGCGTCGATGATCATGGCGGCGTTGCAGCCGTTATCGAGGGCGCCGGTGCCGAGTTCCCAGGAATCAAGGTGCGCCGCGAGGATGACAAATTCGTTGGGCTTTTCGCTGCCGCGGATTTCGGCGACGACGTTCTCGGAAGCTGTCTGGCCGGAGATTTTGTTGGGCATGTCGAGCGTGACTTTCACGGGTTCGCCGGCGGCGATGAAGCGCGCTAGGCGTTCGGCGTCTTCGCGCGCGACAATGGCTTGCGGAATACGGTCGATAGTTCCGTTGAGGGCGAAAATGTGGCGATAGAGCAGCATGTAGGGACGCGTGGACATCCACAGAATTGCGCTTGCGCCGGCGTCAATGGCGCGCTGCTCGACGGCAGGATCGTCGAGGTATTCGTTGAAGAGGTCTTCCCAGGTTTTCAGAAGTTCGGTGTGCACGAGCAGAATCGCGCCTTTGGCGCTGTCGCCTACCCGCTTGAAGTCGGCTGGGGAGCCCGCACCGATATCGACAAGATCGGCAGTGATGCCATCGGTTGGAGTTGCGGGGGACCAGCCCATGGACACAACGTGCACGTGAAATGGCACGGGCGACTGGACGAGGAGGCGCGTGCGCCCTTCGGACCAGCCGTTGGGCAGGGTGAAGTTCTCGGTGAGGACTTCGTCCACGCCTGCTTGCCGAAAGGCATTGACGGCCCAGTCCACGGCTTTTTCCGCGGCAGGCGTGCCGGTGACGCGGCCGCCGATTGTGTCCGTGAGTTCGCGGAGATTTTTTTCGAGCGGAGAGGGGCCCTGGATGCTCTTGATGATGATGGGCGCAGCATCGGCACAGGAAGCGTGGATCGAACAGCCGTAGGCGCCCTGCGGCACTTTGGGCTGGAACGCCTTTTTGACCGGCGGCAAACCTTGCGCGTTGGCGCGCAGCGCCAATGCAAAAACGAAAACAGCTGCGACTGCTGTGAATTTTAGTTTGTGAGAGATCATCGGCCTGAGCCTCTCGACGCTAGTGGAAGTCGCTCGGATTATAACAATCATGCAGGGGTTGCGGTTATTTTCGAGCGGCGAGCACGCGATCAGTGAGTTTCGCGACTTGCGCCATTTCTTTGACGTCGTGAACGCGAATGATGTGCGCGCCGCCAAGAATGCTTGCTGTGACGGTTGCCGCCGTTCCCCAGCGGCGTTCTTCGGACGGCAGGTTGCCCAGCGCGGCTCCAATGAAGCGTTTGCGCGATGTGCCGATGACGATGGGGCAGCCGAACTTCGACAATTCCGGCAGGCGCGCGAGGACCTCGAAATTCTGTTTATAGTTCTTGCCGAATCCGATGCCGGGGTCGAGCAGGATTTTCGAGCGCTCGAGTCCGGCGCGTTCCGCACGATGCAACGCATGGCGAAATCCGTCAGCAATATCCTTCATCACGTCGCGGGCGAACGGGCCGTGTTGCATGGTGCGAGGTTCGCCGCGCATGTGCATCAGGATCACGGGAACGCCCGCCGATTTGGCGAGCGCGGCCATTTGCGGATCATGGCGAAGAGCGCTGATGTCGTTGATGAGTTGCGCGCCCGCCTCGATCGCGGCGCACGCCACGGCGGCAGACTGTGTATCGATCGAAATTGGAATTTTCAGCCTGCCACGGATTTTCTTCAACACCGGCAAAATGCGAGCTAGCTGTTCGTCCGCAGAGATCGCTTCGGAGCCCGGGCGCGTGGATTCGCCGCCGATGTCGAGGATATCCGCGCCCTCGCGTTCAATTTCGAGCGCCCGCGGAACGGCTCTTTCTGCATCGAGGAATTTGCCGCCATCCGAGAAGCTATCGGGTGTGACGTTGAGCACGCCCATGACAAGCGTGCGTTCGCCGAGCACAAGCGTGCGGGAAGGAAGGCGCAGCCGAAAGTTTTTTCGCTGACTCACGGGGATCATTTGAGCGTGCCAGAAAGGCAATGCCGCCGCTAGTTTTCAGGCGATTGATAATACGCCGAGCGGCTCACGACGCGAAGTCCGGCGCGGCCGGTGAGTTCGACACGCAGCGAGTGCCAGCCCGGCTTATCCCCCGGTTGAGGATAATAGCCCAGCGTGTACTGGGCGCTGAGGCGCTGCACGATCGAATGGTAGGCGCCGGCGATGGAGCCCGCTTCATTTAAGAAATAGAGCTGGCCGCCGGCCCGTCGAACCAATTCAGCCAGAAAAGCCGTGTACGCCGGAATGCCGAGAGGCAGGATCGCGGGCGTAATCAGCGAGTCGGATTGATGCGCCGCGAGCCACTGCGGGGTCATGACGCGCGGCCGATTCTGCGTAGAGATGGCGTAGATTTCAACTCCGTAAGCGCTCAGTGCGCGGACGACATCTTCAAACGTTGCGCGATTCTGCGGATGTGCCGGATTTGGTTTTACTCCTGCGCCATAAAGGCTCAGGCCGAGGCCGCTATCCTGTCCATCGGTGAGCAGAACGATGGCTTTACGACCTGTGCGGCCGGGAAAAAGTTGTTCAGCAACAAGATAAAGCGAGCGATAAATGTTCGAGCCGCCGGTATCCGCAAAAAGACTGCGCACATCCACGCCGCTGACCACTTTCGTCAGCAGCTGGCGGTCGCGCGAAAAGGGAAGCAGCAGAAAAGTATGCTCGGAAAAGTCAGCGACGGCAACTTCGTCCACCGATGAGAGTCCTCTGATTAATTCCTGCGCAGCGGCTTTCATGGCCGCCGAATCCGGCAGAACGCTGGGGCTGGCGTCGAGCACGAGAGCGATGCTGGCGGATTCGCTGAACGCGTCGAAATGCGTGATTTTCTGCGGGGCGCCATCTTCGAGGACGCGAAAATTGTTTTGCGAGAGATCGCGAACGGCCGAGCCGTTACTCGCGAAAACATTGCAGTCAACTTCCACAAGATTGACGTGAACGCGGAGGAGCGGGGTAGATTTCGCTTCGGCGTTCAATGAGGGGGCAGGCGCGGCATTTTTCAACTTCAGTTCGCCAGTCTTGGCATCGCGGATCATTTCCACGCTACGATCCAGCTGAACAGGTTTGGGAGGTTTGCGCTTGGTCTGGGCGCTGGCGAGTGGCGTTGCGAAAACGACAAGTAACGATGATGCGCAAGCCGCCTTGATGTGCCATTTCATGGCATCAGTTTACGGTGAAGATTCCGCCGCGCAAAATTGCGCTCAGTCGAGATCGAAATCGCGGATGGGTTTTTCGAGAGGTTTGTCTTTGGCCTTCTTCAGGCCTTCGGCAAACTTGCGTTCGAGGACGTCATCTTTCGTGCGTTCAGCCTCGACGGAGAGGCGGAATTTCTCCTCGACGCGGGCGGCCTGGTCGCGGAGGAGCTTGGCGGTATCGTCGAGGTCTACGGAAGGAGCGCCTTTCGGCGGCGGTTCGTGCGAGAGGACCACTCCCATTTGCCCATCCACTGTCAATTTCGCATGACAGCAGGGACAGTCCACTTCAAACGGTGCGGCTGGTTTCTGCGCCATGCGCCCATTTTACGACAATTCGCGTATACGCAGAAATACTAGGTCGTTGAGCGCCAGACGGAGCGGCTATCAAGCCGGGGCGGGTTTTTCGCCTTTGGCCATACCCGGAACGGCTCGCGGCTCGGGGCGCAAAGATACCGGTTCCTTAGACGGCACGGGAGGCGCCGATGGCGGAGGAGGAGGCGTTTTCTCAGGGAGCGGTTTGCCGTCAATCAGCAAACGCATCTCATTGGCGTCGAGTACTTCGCGGTCCAGCAATCCGCGAGCGATGCGTTCGAGGGCCTCGCGATGCGTTTCGAGAATGTTGCGGGCCCGCGTGTAAGCGCTAGTGACGATGCCGCGCACCTCGCCATCGATTTTGATGGCGGTGTCTTCGGAATAATCGCGATGCTGCGCGATTTCGCGACCGAGGAAGATGGCTTCTTCTTTCTTGCCGAAGGTGAGCGGGCCGAGAGTGCTCATGCCCCATTCGCACACCATCTGCCGGGCGATTTCCGTGGCGCGTTCAATGTCATTTCCAGCACCGGTGGTGATGTGCTGCAGGAAAATTTCCTCGGCAGCGCGTCCGCCCATGAGCACAGTGAGCTGGCTTTCTAGAAATTCGCGCGTGTAAGTGTGCTTGTCGTCGATCGGAAGCTGCATAGTTACGCCCAAAGCCATTCCGCGCGGAATGATGGTGACTTTGTGCAGCGGATCGGCACCGGGAGTCATTGCCGCGACGAGCGCGTGCCCGGCTTCGTGGTACGCAGTGTTTTTCTTTTCATCCTCGGACAAAATCATAGAGCGGCGTTCCGCACCCATCAGGACTTTGTCTTTGGACATCTCGAAATCGTCCATGGTGACGACTTTGCGGTTCTGACGAGCAGCCCAAAGCGCCGCTTCATTCACCAAATTGGCCAAATCGGCGCCGGAGAATCCCGGCGTGCCGCGCGCGAGAATGGAGAGATCGACATTGTCGGCGATGGGCACTTTTCGCGTGTGCACGCGCAGAATTTCTTCGCGGCCTTTCACGTCGGGACGCGGCACAACCACGCGGCGATCAAATCGCCCCGGCCGCAGCAATGCCGGATCGAGCACGTCGGGCCGGTTGGTGGCGGCAATGAGAATCACGCCTTCGTTGGATTCGAATCCGTCCATTTCGACGAGCAAGGCGTTGAGCGTCTGTTCGCGCTCATCGTGCCCGCCGCCCAAGCCGGCGCCGCGATGACGTCCCACAGCGTCAATTTCATCAATGAAGATAATGCAAGGCGCATTTTTCTTGCCCTGCTCAAAAAGGTCGCGAACGCGGCTGGCGCCGACACCCACAAACATCTCTACGAAGTCGGAGCCGGAGATGGAGAAGAAAGGAACATTCGCTTCACCGGCGATGGCGCGCGCAAGCAGCGTTTTGCCGGTTCCCGGAGGGCCGACGAGCAGGACGCCTTTGGGAATGCGGCCACCGAGGCGCTGGAATTTTTGAGGATCTTTCAGGAAGTCGATAATCTCTTGCAGCTCTTCCTTTGCTTCTTCGATGCCCGCTACATCTTTGAAGGTAGCCTTTTTCTGCTGCGCGGTGAGAAGGCGCGCGCGAGATTTTCCAAAACTCAGCGCTTTATTTCCGCCGGCCTGCATTTGCCGCATCATAATCAGGAAAATTACCAGCAAGAGGATGAAGGGAACGCCGTCGATGAGGAACGTCATCCAGTTGTTGTCGCTGACGGTCTTGATGTTGACGTCGACGTTCTTGGCCTGCAGCTCTTTGGTGAGGTCGTTGAGCGTTTCCTTCGGGACGGTGACGCGGAATTTGTCCTTGGGCTCCCGGAATTGGCCATCAATCTCTGCGCTCACCGAGGAAAGCATGATGGTGGCTTCACTGACGTTGCCCTTCTGCACCTGCGTCTGGAAATCCGTGTAGCTTGGCGTCTGCTCGCGGGCCGTCTGGCCGCCTGTGGAGGCCATCCTCCACAGCAAGACAGCAAGCAGAATCATTGCCATCCAAAACAGCACTGTTTTAACGGTTGAGTTCACGTTCCTACCTCAAATTGATCCCAATCTTGTATCTCGTCATTCAAATGCCGCGATTTCTTCGTTCCTTAAGTTCTGCCGCGCGCGGCTATTGCCTCATCCGCTGCAAGCCTTCCGACATCCGGGTAGTCTCAACGAACTCGTTTTGGAGCAGGCAGCCATAACGCACCCATTCTTTAGATGCAGTTACAAAGCGAACGTATGTCGGCCTAAGAATCACCTTCCAAGATCCAAAGGCCCGTTCGGGTCACCTGAGTAGCGCAGAATTCAGCTGCTGGGGGCATTCCATCCACCCAGGCAATTCTGTCCCCGCTCACCAGCACAGGCCAGAGCGCCCGTTCCGCCCGGCCAATGCGCTTCATCATGAGCATTCGCGACAGCTTCCGCACACGTCTCCGGCCAAAAGGACGATAAGCGTCGCCAGGCTTGCAACTGCGCAGAACCAGCGGAGGGCGAAGCTGTTCTGTGTCGAGAACTACTCCCTCTGTAATAGTTTCGCGCTCCTGCATGGGCCAGTCAATCACTTTCAGGCGGAAGGTTCTGCCAAGCTCGCGAACAGAAACCGTAGCTGAGCCATTCCCACACAGATCGATCGGATAGCAGAAAGAATTGGCATGTTTCGCGGGCTGCTTAACGCGATCTTTTCCATCGAAGCTAAAGAAAATCAGCCGGCCGCGCTCTTTGCGAACCTGCACGCCTCCGGGCAAGTGCAACGACTGACCGGTGGAGCCAGCGCGCGCCATTTCGATCACCTGCTCGACGTGCTGATGCGAAAGTTCCCCCGGCCCGAGCGCGACGTCAGCATGCAGTTTTCGGATAATTCGCTGAGTGAGCGCATAGCTTGGACGCCGAGAATCGTTTTTTTGTTCCACAAGATTGTTGATAGGCGAAAGCAACCGGGCGGCATCTACGGTTTGCATGCCGTCTTGTACTGCGACGATTTCTGCACAGCGGTTCTCGACGAGAGATTTCCAAAAGAGTTCTTCCTCACGCGCGAGATCGGCAAGCGTGTTGAGGTTGCTGACGATGCTTGGTGAAAAATCACGTTCGAGTTGCGGAAGCAGGCCGCTCCGCAGGCGGGCGCGAAGGCGATGGGTGTCTGCGTTGCTGCTATCCTCGCGCCAGTTCTGATGAATGGAGTTCAAATACTCGCGAAGCTCTGCGCGGCGGACATCCAGCAACGGGCGGATGATATTCCCGCGCACCGGATGGATGGCCGCAAGGCCGGCGAGTCCAGTGCCGCGAATGATGCGGGCGAGCACGGTTTCCGCCTGATCGTCCGATGTATGCGCCGTGGCCACGCACGTGATCCCATGTTCTTTCAAAGCATCCTGGAAAAACTTGTAGCGCAAGCGGCGTGCCGCATCCTCGAGATTCCAGCCATTCTGTTTGGCAACGACGGCCACCTCGGCCCTGCCGGCAATGAACGGGAGCGCAAGGCTTTCGGCCAGAGAGGCCACGAATTTTTCGTCCTCATCCGATTCGGCGCCGCGCAACTGGTGATTAAAGTGAATTACGACAAGCGCGATACCGAGTTCGGCGCGAAGAGAATGGAAGATCTTCAGCAAAGCGATCGAGTCCGCGCCGCCGGAAACGGCAATGCCGATACGGTCGCCGGCGCGCAGCATTCCGTGCTTCTTAATGGTTTGCTGAATGCGGTTCGTGAACGTGCAAGGCATGGGCGTAAAACTTCAGTTCAGTGATGATAGCAGCGAGGAGAAACTTCGTACAGAGGAGCGCGTTACTGCGAAGCCATTTGCTGCGCAAGCAAAGCCCGGCTGTAAGCGATGCGGCGGTCCAGAGCTACGGCCGCAAAGTAGACGCAATTGACGCGCTCGTGCTCTGCCCATCGGGAAAGAGTCGGGGAAAGAGCGCGTCCCAGCGCCTTAAAGACACCCATAAGACGGTAATAGCTTTGCACGACTGATAAATCGCCCTGGTCGTCGCCCTTTTGCGGGCACAAACGAACCAGCTGCAGAAGGCGCGCAAACTGTTCCCCGTGCAGTATGTCGCCGGAAATCCCCGCGACCTCGCGCACCTGGTCGGAGAGGGCTGACTTGCCGTATGCCGCGATGATTGAACGGGCGTAGGAGATGAAGAATTGCAGCAGGGCTGCAATCGAGACTACGCAGATGAGCGCGGCAATCATGAGTGTTGATGCGCGGCGATGGTGGAAGCAGGAGCCCGCCGCGTAACGCGAGCGGTCTCCAGACGCGCATCCTCGGAAACTTTCGTGAAGGTATAGGCCCAAGCCAGCGGCAAGAACGTGCCGGCGATCGGAGGCACCCACTTCAAGAAGTTGGCCTCAAGAGAGGGATAGAGATTTCGCAAAGCATAACCGGCCGCATCCGAACTAAAGAAAATACCCAGGGCCAGCACAAGCTGAATGAGCCGTGTTCTGGTTTCGCGCAGTTTTACAACCGCGCCCCACAGTAGGTAAGTCAATACCACACCAACGAAATAGAGGTTTTGGCTCATCTCCACGACAAAGCGGTTGGTCAGGTGATGGCTCGGAATGCGCCGCACAACAAGATAGGAGAAGAGCGCTGTCGCCGAGAGCAAGAGAATTGAGGCTAAGCGAACATACTTACCGACACCCATCTGCTGAAAAACTTGCTGATAGAAACTCATGATGACGAAGAAAAGAGAGATGGTTAGAAGTGCGTCCGTGTAGTAGTAAACGTAGCCGTACATCTGGGAACGAATTCCAAAATGTTGCAGAGTGTAAACCTGCCCAGCGGTTGCGGCGGCCGCAGCAAACATGTAGAAATTCAACGAGATGTAGCGGATGGCCTTCTTAGAAACGCACAGGCACAAAACAACGTAGAGTTCCGCGAGGAAACTCAGGGCCGTTATTAAGTAGTCCAAAGGACCAAGCATTAACACCTGGTTTCCGAGGCCTGGCCCGTGACAATAACAGCTTTCTAAGCTATCGGTGAAGCGGTTTTAGCGAACGTTGTCGGGCAAAATCGGTACTGGAGCACCCGTGCTCGCAACCAGCTTCGCATCATCGGGCAGTATCGGAACTGGAGCGCCCGTGCTCACAATCGCCGGCCTTGCTGAGTGATTGGCCGACAGATTGCGAAGCCCAACTGCGCTTA
>DAIRCW010000104.1:0-9599 GCA_036796475.1 Candidatus Acidiferrales bacterium
AGATCGAAAACGTCCGCGCGTCGCAGTCCGCCGGCGAATGGCACGTGAACTTCACCGCGCACGATTCCGGCAGCGCGATTGACCGCACGTCCTACAGCATGGATGCGGGCAAGTGGCAAATGCTTTTCCCTGTCGGGCAACTCACCGACGCGCCTTCGGAAGCGTACGACATCGCGCTCAGCGGATTGGCTCCGGGCGAGTACACCGTAGCTGTGCGCGTGTTCGATCAATTCGAAAACACTGCCACGGCCAAAGTGACGTTCACTGTCGCTGCGCATTAGCGCGCCTGTTACGGCGCACTGCCGAGGCGTTCTGAAATGAACAAGGCTCTCATCGACCAGCGGCGGATTGAAGTTTTCTTCTACGGACTCTTCATGGACGCGGAACTCTTGCGCTCCAAAGGCGCCCACCCAGAGAATGTCCGTATAGCCACTGTGCCCGGATTTGAACTTCGCATCGGACAGCGCGCGACTCTCATTCGAAACGCCGGCTCCTGCGCCTGGGGCATGCTGATGCAACTCACGCATGCGGAGATCGAGCAACTCTACTCCGAACCCAGCGTCCAAGCCTACCGCGCCGAAGCTGTGCTCGTGCAGCTCAGCGATGGCTCTTTCCTTCCGGCTCTCTGCTTCAATCTTGTCAATTCACCCGCGCCTGAAGAGAAGAATCCCGAGTATGCGGCAAAGCTGAAGCAACTTGCCATTCGACTGAAGCTGCCCGCTGCCTACATCGAATGTATTCGGTAGTGAAAGCTCAGCCTGCAAGCGCGTTGTGAGTGTGCAATAATTCTGGGCATGACAACGTCACAAACTGAGCCATCATTGGAAGCCAGCGCTCCCGATTTGAAGACCATTCGCGAGGCTCACGAACGCATACGCGGGCAAATTCATCGAACGCCAGTGTTCACTTCCGAAACGCTGGACCAGTTGGGTGGCGCGCAGCTGTTTTTCAAATGCGAGAACCTGCAGAAAACGGGCTCGTTCAAGTTTCGCGGCGCGACAAATGCTGTTTTTTCTCTGAGCGACGAAGAGGCCAAACGCGGCGTGGTAACGGTCTCCTCTGGAAATCACGGAGCAGCGATTTCTCTCGCAGCGCAGCGGCGCGGAATTCCCGCCTGGATCGTAATGCCGCGCAATGCTCCGCGGGCCAAGCGCACTGCGGTGGAATCCTACGGCGGGCGTGTTACTGAATGCGAATACGATATGGCCTCGCGCGACGCGGTTTGCAAGGAAGTGCAAGACAAAACCGGCGCGATCCTAATTCATCCCTACAATAACGCGCGCGTGATTGCCGGCCAGGGTACCGCGGCGCTCGAACTGCTCGAAGATATTCCGAATCTCGACATCGTCATCGCGCCGGTGAGCGGCGGTGGGCTTCTGAGCGGCACAGCGATTGCCGCCAAATCGCTGCGTTCATCGGTTCGCGTAATCGGCGCAGAGCCGAAAAATGCGGATGACGCTTTTCGCTCGTTCGCATCCGGCAAGATCGAGCCTGCGGCGAAGACACAAACAATCGCCGACGGCTTGCGCGCAGTGCTCTGTCCGCTTACGTTTTCCGTCCTGCGCAAGCACGTGGACGAAATCGCTTTGGTCAGCGAAGAAGAAATTCTCGCGGCGATGCGCTTGCTCTGGGAACGCCTGAAACTAATCGTGGAGCCATCCGGCGCGGTTTCCGCCGCGATTGTTCTGCAGAACAAGATCGCATCGCACGGCAGACGCATCGGCATCATTCTCTCCGGCGGGAATTTGGACCTGGACGAAATTCCGTTCGCTCGTTCAGCGAAATAGTCCTTAGCAAAACACAAGGCCGCAATGAACTCAGGAGTTCCTGCCGGCCCACGGGCGAGGTCTTCACGGCTCGGATGCTTTCCAATCCACGGGCGGAAACGCAATGTGCCAGAATCCCGGCGCGAGGTGGTCGAATTCCACCGCGACCTGAAAGCCTCCGTTTGTCACTTGCGGCTTGCGCGTCACGTGACATCCTATTCGTTCCAGCGATCGCTCGTGTTCGAGAATAAGACGCGCTCCAACGGGAAAATTCTCCGGCGCAATCAGAAGCGCACCGTGGTCGCTCACATTCGCGGTGAACGCCCGCAGCATCGCTGGCTTCCCTTCCATGCTTACGTGTAATTTCACGCCAACGCGCAGCGTCACGCGCTGGCTGCGCCTCCGCTCTTCCTGTGGGGACACTTGTCCGTTGTGGGCACGAACGGAGTCTTCGGAATTCATACTTTTGAACCTGCAGGAACGTCCGGAGAGATCGCTTGCAAGGAAACTTGATGCGAAGAAAAAGCCCGGCCCTTCAGCGAGTGAACTACAGCGCTTCGATACCCCAAAAATCCGTTTCCGGCCCCACCAGTTCCACGCCCAATTCCCAGCCGTCGAAGCTCTTGCTTCCGCGGTAAACCACAACTGCGGGAATGGTTTTGTGAGTGGCCAGATTGGTAATGGTCATTTTCTGCTCGATGGCCATCGGACGCGCGGAGACAAGCAGGCAGCCGTAAAAATTCACCACGCGCGTGTGCGCCTGATCCTGGTTGACCCGATTCATGGACTGTTCGCGCCATTCAATTGCTACCGGCACTCGCGAATTCATGCGAGGGCCCCGTCGCTTTGCTCGCATTTTCGCTTCCAACGAGGATGCAAACGGCGTCGCATTTTGTTCAGTCATCGAGAGATCCCCTGAGGCGCATAAGCCACTGAAAACAGAACATATGCAAGAATGCTGCTGCAGGCTTCAATCATTAGTAGAATCGTAGGCCTCAGTTTCGTCCAGGTCAATGGTACTCAAACAGAATTTTCACGCGCCAATTGACCCGTTTTGGCACAAACGCAGGCGGATTGCTTGAAAGGCGCTGAAGCGGCCTAATTCTCGGCGATTCGCTTCGCGTGCGGCGCCAGCACAGGCCGCTCGTGCAACTGCTGCAGGCCCTCTTGCGCTTCGCGAAGCCGCTTGCGGCCGCTGCGACCGAGCCAGCTTTGGAAAGAATCCATATACGTGTAAAACACGGGCGTGAGATAGAGAGTCACGATTTGGGCGAAGATCAGGCCGCCTACGACGCACGCACCCAATGGCCGCCGTGAATCCGCTCCCGCGCCGACTCCGAAGGCAATAGGCGCGGTTCCCATAATGGCGGCCATGGTGGTCATCATAATCGGCCGGAATCGAATCAGGCAGCCCTGAACAGCCGCTTCCGCCGGAGTGTATTCGCCGGTGCGCTCAAGCTCCAGCGCGAAGTCCACCATCATGATGGCGTTCTTTTTGACGATGCCGATGAGCATGATGATGCCGACGAATCCAAAGAGATCGAGCTGCATGTGGAAAACCGTCAGCGTGAGCAACGCTCCAAAAGCCGCCGCCGGCAACCCCGACAAAATCGTAAGCGGATGAATGAAGCTCTCGTACAAAATGCCGAGCACGATATAAATCACCAGAATCGCCATGGCCAGCAGCGTGCCGAGTCCGGTGAGTGACTGCTGAAACGCCTGCGCCGTGCCCTGAAAACTGCTTGTGACGGTGAGCGGAAGAACTCTCCTGCCAAGATCTCTTACTTCATCAACGGCTTGCCCCAGCGAAACGCCAGGGGCCAAATCAAACGAAACCGTGACCGAAGGCAATTGCCCCGTGTGATTGACGGTCAGCGGCCCCAACCCAGTCGTCACGCTGGAAACGGCATTGAGAGGCACGAGCTGGCCGCTCGTCGAGCTGACGTACAAATACGAAAGCATGTTGGGGTCGCGCTGATACTGCGGCTCCAGTTCCATGATCACCCAGTATTCGTTGTTCGGCGCGTAAATCGTCGAGATCTGCCGCTGTCCGTAAGCGGTGTAAAGCGCGCTCTCAATCTGCTGGGGCGTGACTCCAAGCGACTGCGCTTTGTCGCGGTCGATGTTGATATTAATTTGCGGATTTTTTATCTGCAGGTCCGTAGTAACGTCGGTGAGGCCCGGAAGACTCTTCATTTGGTCTTCCATGACATTCGCGTACTTGTACAGCTGAGCCGTGTCGGGACTCACGAGCGTGAACTGATACTGGCTCTTTGTGGAATGTCCTCCGATTTGTATGGCTGGAGGATTCTGCAAAATTACTTTCAAGCCCGGAATGGTGTTGAGCTTGGGCGACATCTCCTGAATGACGTCGGAAATGGTCATGTGATGCTCAAAAAGCGGGCGAATTGCCGCAAGGACCGGCTTCATCACCGCGTTCTTCCCATATTTTAGTTGCCAATTGTCGAACGTAGGATTTTGGGTCCACGGCCTCTTGGGACGATCTTGGAGATGATCGAAAAACCGGCCATTGTTGAGCCCGCCTCCGCCAAAACCACCGCCGGCGCTAATGCTCGAAAAGAATTGCATGGTATTCGGATCGGCCCAGACGATTTTATTCACCGCCTCCATATGCGCCTTCATCGCATCGAAGGAGATCCCTTGATTCGCCTCGACGGAACCGGACACTTCCGCCTGGTCTTCCTCCGGCAAAAAACCTTTTGGAATCACGTAGAATTGCCACGCCGTCGCGACGAGCAGCAGCGCGCCGAAGCCCATGACAGTGAGCCGATGGCGCATGGCCCAGTGCAACGAAATCTCATAGCCCCGCAGCGTCCGGCTGAAGAAACGTTCAAACGCGTTGTACATGCGGCCATGCTTCTCGCCCAGATGTGGGCGCAGGAAGCGGCTGCACAGCATAGGAGTGAGGCTCAGCGAAACGAATCCCGACACAAGAATGGCTGAAATAATCACCACCGCGAATTCATGCAACAGACGGCCCAAGATTCCGGACATGAAAAACACCGGCAAGAAAACGGCCCCGAGCGAAAGGGTCATGGACAGAATGGTGAAGCCGATTTCGCGCGAACCGCGCAGCGCTGCTTCGCGCACGCCTTCGCCGTGCTCCATATGGCGCACGATATTTTCGAGCATGACGATCGCGTCATCAACGACGAAGCCTACCGATAGCGTCAGCGCCAGCAGCGACAAGTTATCCACGGTGTAACCGAGCAGATACATCACCGCAAAAGTGCCGATGATGGACATGGGCAGCGCCATGCTCGGAATAATCGTCGCCGAAGCGTTCCGCAGGAACAGGAAAATCACCAGCACCACGAGAATCATCGCCAGAAACAAACTGAACTTCACGTCATTCACGGAATTCTGAATCGAGATGGACTTGTCGTGCTCAATGGTCAAGATCATCGCCGGGGGCATGATGGCGTGAAAGGACGGCAGGAGTTTTCGAATGGATTTGACAATATCAATGGTGTTCGTTCCCGGCTGCTTTTGTACCGCCAGCACCACTCCGGGAACCGTATTGATCCAGTTCGCCAGCTTGCTGTCCTGCACGCTGTCGTAGACATTGCCAAGCTCGTCGAGGCGCACAGGCGCGCCATTGCGATAAGCCACAATCAAGGAGCGGTATTTGGACGCGTTTTCCAGCTGGCCGTTCGCTTGCACGGTGAACGCCCGGTGCTCGCCATACAATGTTCCCGTCGGCATGTTGACGTTGCCGCTCTGCACCGCCTGCGTCACCTGATCAATGCCGATCTGCCGGCTGGCCATTGCCTTCGGATCCAGATCGATGCGTACCGCATACTTCATCGAGCCGAACACGGACACTTGCGCGACGCCGCTGACCATGGAGATCTGCTGGCCGAGCAGAGTTTCCCCGTATTCGTCCACCTGCGAGAGTGGAAGCGTAGGTGAAGTCAGGGCTAAAAAGAAAATCGGTGAATCCGCCGGATTGACTTTGCGGAAGGTGGGCGGCGAAGGCATGTTGGGCGGGAGTTGATTTTGCGCTGCGGTGATGGCTGCCTGAACATCCTGTGCGGCACCGTCAATGTTGCGGCTCAAATCGAATTGCAGGGTAATCGAGGTCGAGCCCAGCGAACTGGAAGACGTCATCGAACTCAGGCCCGCTATCGTGGTGAACTGCTTTTCGAGCGGCGTGGCGATCGCGGAAGCCATGGTTTCCGGACTGGCGCCCGCCAAATTGGCGTTCACGGAAATAGTCGGAAAATCGACGTTGGGCAAATCGCTTACGGCAAGATTCCGGTACGCGACGATGCCGAAGAGCAAAATGGCCAGCATCAAGAGGCTGGTCATTACCGGGCGTTTAATGAATCCTTCAGCGATCTGCATTTTTTCCCGTTCTTCTCTACAAACTCGTCTTAATCTGAACCTTCGTGCCGGGCACCAGCCGCACCTGGCCGTCCGTAACAACTAAATCGCCGGGCTTGACGCCTTCTGCGATTATCGCTTCTCCGTTCACCGTGCGCGACACTTTCACTGTTCGCAAATCCACAGTCATGTCCGATTTGATGATGAAAATATAGTCGCCCTGCTGGCCAGTTTGAACCGCCTGCGACGGAACCACAGTGGCATTTTGCTGCTCCGCCAGACGCAAAACCACGGTCACAAACTCACCTGGCCACAGGCGCGAGTCTCGATTCTCAAACACTCCCTTGAGCTGAATTGTGCCGGTCGTTGTGTCCACCGTATTGTTGATGAATGTGAGATAGCCGCGTTCCGTGCCGGAATTGTCAGCCGGCGTCGCTTGAATCGGCAGCTTGCCGCCCTTCATGAATTTTTCAATTTCTCCGAGATATTGCTGCGGGACGGAAAAGTTCACGTAAATCGGCGAGATGCGATTAATCACAACCAACACGGGCAGGTCGTTGGCCTTCACCACCGTGCCCGGATAAATCAGTTGCCCGCCCGTGCGGCCGTCAATCGGTGCGTAAATCGAACAGTAGGACACGTTTAATTTTGCGGTTTGCACGGCAGCTTCGTCCGACTGCACCGCAGCCTCATCCGCTGAAGCAGTCGAAGCAAATTGGTCGAGCTGTTCTTTGGGAACGATCCCGGATTTGTACAATTCCTCGTAACGTCCAGCCTGTACCTGAGCGAGTTTCAGATTGGCTTGATCCTTGCTCAAATTTGCCTGGGCCATTTGCAGTGCAGCTAGAAACGGCCGGTCATCGAGGCTGACGAGCAAGTCGCCTTTCTTCACAAACTGGCCCTGCGTGTAATGCACAGCACTTACGATGCCCGCGACCTGCGACTCCACCGAAACGGTGGAATAGGCCTGCCCTGTGCCGATTTCCTGCAGTTCGATGGGCATAGACTTCGACACTGCTTTTGCAGCCAAAACCGGAACACTAGGCACGTCCGGCGGCGGCGCGGCATGCTCGGTGCATCCCGCGAAAGTCAAAGCCAGCAAACACGCAAAGAATAAGTTATAGGGTCTGGTCATTTTTGTTCGTAGGCTTCAATTTTGCCGCACGCTTGCCCGCAACGCAAAGTCGCACCTTTTGCGCTTTGAATTTTATCCGGGAGACCTCGAAGATTCGAGAAATCATTCGGCCCGATAATGACAGGCAGATATCGGCGGCTTTCTGCCTCTTTGTATCTGACGTTTCTGGATGCGTTCCCGTTGCAAACAACAGATTTTTTCTCGTTTGCTTGTTCCCCTGCGGCGCTCCTGTGCTACGATTCAGGTTTGCACTGTGCTGTTTTTTCGATTTATTCTTGCGAAGGATGTTTCGCGTTAGGATTTTCGCGTTCTTATAGGAGAAGCGTCAAGGATGGATACCAGCCAGGGCTCGCGCAACGGAAAACCCTACCTGCTGCCGGAGAAACCGCTGAAATCGCTCGACGATTACGTCGCCATTGGCGGTCTTGAAGGATTGAAGCGAGCGCGCTCGATGAGCCGCGAAGCGGTGATTGCGGAAATCAAGAAGTCCGGATTGCGCGGGCGCGGCGGCGCAGGTTTTCCGGTGGGCATCAAGTGGTCCAGCATCGCGTCAGATCCCTGCCCTACAAAGTACGTGGCCTGCAACGCCACCGAAGGCGAGCCGGGCACGTTCAAAGACCGCATGATGATGCGGCGCAATCCGTTCCAGCTCTTGGAAGGCGTGGCCATCGCTGCCTACGTGATGAACGCGAAAAAGGCGTTCATCGCCATGAAGCATACTTTCCATCAGGCCATTGAACGCTCGGCTCAGGCGCACAGGGAGATGACCGCGCGGAATGCCCTGGGCGACATTCCCATCGAATTTGTTTACGGACCCGAGGACTATCTGCTCGGCGAAGAAAAAGCCATGCTCGAAGTCATTGAGGGCCGCGAAGCCATGCCGCGCGAAATGGAATTTCCTCCGTACGTGCTGGGGCTCTTCGCCGGCTATCCCGCATGCATTCCCGGACAGACAAATCCCACGCTGGTGAACAACTGCGAAACGATGTCCAGCGTCGCCCATATTCTGCACAATGGCGCGGACTGGTTTCGCTCCATGGGCACGGCGGATACGCCCGGGCATACCGTATTCACGCTCTCCGGTGACGTGCAGCGCGAAGGCATCTATGAACTGCCCATGGGCACGACCATGCGCGAGCTGATCGAAAAATCTGGCGGCGGTCTCAGGCCCGGGAGAAAACTGAAAGCAATTTTTTCAGGCGTAGCCAGCCCGGGACTTTATCCCCGAAGCTTCGACACGCCGCTGGATTTCGGCTCCATGCGCAATGCCGGCTCGGGTCTCGGCTCCGCGGGATTTATGGTCTACGACGATTCGAACTGCATGGTACAGGTCGCTTACGTGTTCTCGAAATTTCTTTGGATCGAATCCTGCGGCCAGTGCCGCGCGTGCAAGGAAGGCACCCAGGAGGCCACGCTGCGTTTGGAAAAATTAATTAACGGCGAGGGAGATGAAGTTGACGTCGAGGCGCTTTTGCATGCCTCGTTGAACGCGCCCCGCGGCAATCGCTGCTTTTTGCCCACGGAGCACTCGCTGATTATTCCCAGCATCGTGCGCGAATTCGAGCATGAATTCGCCGAGCATTACCGTCGCGGCTGCCGCAATTGCCGTATTCCTGTGCTGCCGAAAATGCACGATTACGATGAAAGCAAGCATGAATTTCATTACACGCACGGACGTTTGACGCCGTAGTCCGTAATCTCTTAATCTCTAACAATAGCCAGCAGCTTTCCGATTTAGTGGTGTCGCTTTCGCAACTCCCGCTGACAATCCTCCGATTACTCTTCGGCTTCACGCATAAAATCGAAGCACATTCGGCCCGGTCCAAACGGATTTCATAAGACGTGAGGAGATAAACGTAACATGCGAACACTTGCGCTCAGCGGGGCAATCGTTTTGCTTGCGCTATCCGCTTCGGGAAACCCGCGAACATTCAAAGGCGAAATCATGGACAGCCAGTGCGCGTACAACGTGCATTCCGATACGCACTCGCATTCTGAGTACGGCAGCGCCAAAGGCCTAAAGGAAAAGCAGTGCACCATCATTTGCGTTGAGCAGGGCGATTCGCAGTACGTCCTGCTGGATCAGGATCACAAAACTGTTTACCGGCTGTCGGTTCCACAGAAAGATCTGAAGCAGTATGCGGGCGAGGACATCGAGGTCGCCGGGAATCTCGATTCCGCGGGCAAAGTGATTTCCGTAAGCAAAATAACGCGAGCGAAAGCAGCGGCGCAGCGCTAGGCTTCGAGTGCGAAGCGCAGAATCGCGAAGGCGGCAATGACGGCGGTTTCGGTACGAAGAATTTCGCGTCCGAGCGAAGCTTCGCAAAAGCTGCTGCGCGATGCCATAGCGA
>DAIRCW010000105.1:0-9572 GCA_036796475.1 Candidatus Acidiferrales bacterium
TGGATTTGAAAAGATAATTTCCGCCGTAATAGAGAGTGTTGTGATCGTGAGTGGAAATAATAAGGGGTGAATTCCAGTTGAAGCGATATGGAGGATCGCTATTCTTGGCCGTGGCCGGACGAATACTGAGCGCTTCGTTGTTGCGCAAATCGCGGCGCTGCAAATTGCCGTCCTGGGATTCGGTGTAGATGGTCTGCGGGTCTTCGGGATCGGGCTTGACATAGAAACCATCGCCCCCGCCAACCATGAACCAATCACTGTTCGGAATTCCTCCTTCGAACCACGTGCGGCTCGGGCCGCACCATTCCGCGTTGTCCTGATAGCCGGCGCAGACGTGATAAGGCTGCTGATCGTCGTAGCCGACTTCATATGCCTGCCCAAGATTCATCACGTTTAAGTGGTCCCAATTGGCTCCGCCGTCGCGGCTCTCGTAAATTCCGCCGTCGCAGCCGACCAGCATGAAATGGGAATTCTCCGGATCAATCCAGATCGCGTGAAAATCGCTGTGGACTTGGCGAGCGCGGCGCTGATTAAAGGTCTTGCCACCGTCTTCGGAATAATAGAGGTTCACGCCGCCCATCCAGATGCGCAGATCGTTATTTGGATCGACGCGGATTTGGCTGAAGTAAGAGGGACGAGGATCCTCCGAGCTCATTTGCGTCCAGGTTGCGCCTTTGTCTTCGCTGCGGAAGACGCCGCCCTTGGCGTTTTGAATTAGTGCGTAAACAATATTTGGATTCTTGCGGTAGACGGCGACGCCGATTCGCCCGTCATCTCCTGTGGGCAGATCTTTGGTGAGTTTGGTCCAGTTAGCGCCGCCGTCAGTGGTCTTGTAAATCCCGCTGCCCGGGCCGCCGCCATTGAATCCCCAAGTCGTGCGGCGGCGTTCGTAGGCGGCTGCATAGAGAGTGGTGGGGCTTTGCGGGTCGATGGCCACATCGTTGACACCAGTGTCGTCATTAATGAAGAGAACTTTGTTCCAGGTTTTTCCGCCGTCGGTCGTCTTAAAGAGGCCGCGCTCGGGATTTGCGCCCCAGAGGTGGCCAACCGCCGCGACGTAGACCACATCGGGATTGGTTGGGTCAATCACCACTCGGCCGATGGCCTGGGTATCTTCAAGGCCCATATGCGACCAAGTCGTGCCGCCGTCCGTGGATTTGTAAACGCCATCGCCCCAAGAGGCGCTTTGGCGGTTATTCGCTTCGCCGGTACCGACCCAGACGATCGAGGGATTTGACGGCGCGACGGCAACGGCGCCGATGGAGGGATTAGGTTGTTTTTCGAAAAGCGGAGTCCAGGTCATGCCTCCGTCAGTGCTCTTCCACAAACCGCCCGCAGCCGCGCCGAGGTAGATCGTCTTCGGAGTTGTATCGGCGACGGCGATGTCGTCAATGCGTCCGCCCATGATGGCCGGGCCAATGGCGCGCATTTTCAGATTGGCGGTGGCGGATTCGATGCTCGGAGCGGAGTGCTCCTGCGCGAATGCGATGCGCGCCGCTGAGAGCAGCACCAGAGCTGCGAAAAACGAAACGAGAGAGCAGAGGCGAAGAACTGGAAATCGCTTCATGGAAGAAGACCTCCAAAGATTTTGAACGCAAAAAATGACGATGCGGACAGTAACGCTGGAAAACTCAAATTGCAACGAAAACGACGGCAGCACACCCGTTCCGGCCTAAGGACGTGCGGCGAGAATGATCCGTTTCATGGCGTGGAGGAATTTCCAGTTGTGGAGCGGCTCGTCACATGCGAACGATTGAACATGAGGGATGCGCGTGATAGCCTCGAAGAATTCCGGGGCTTGGCCGCACGATTTTTCTGTGGCGACGCCCAATGAGTGGCTTTCACTGTGGGAACTCCCGCCACAAAACTCGAACGAACCAACATCGAGCAGGGCATCTCTGAGATCATCGGGCAACTCTTGCGCGAGCTGGGAAACGCGCGCGCGCTGGACGAATTCGAGCACAAGAAAGGCGCAGCGCATCTGGAGCGCGATCTGGGCCTGGGGAGCCTGGAGCGCGTGGAGCTAATGCTGCGCCTGGATGCGGCGTTCTCGGTGGAGCTTCCGGAGAGAGTGGTCGCGGAGGCGAATACGCCAGATGATTTGGCTGCGGCGGTCGCTCGGGAACTTTCCCTTCCGGTTCGAGAAACTGAAACTGAACGGAAGGCGCCAGCCGCGGCGGGAGTTGAGCACGGGGACGAAGCTGCGCGCGAAAAGCTGCTCGAACGGCTCGCGTCAGCGGAGACGCTTACGGAGATCATTTCCATTCGGGGAAGATTCGACGCTGAGGCGAAGCACATCTATTTGTACGAGGAGAATGACAACATTCGCGCGATTACTTGCGGCGAGCTTTACCGGCGCGCGCTGGGAGTGGCCGCGAACCTGAAGCAGCGCAAGATTTTGCCCGGTCAAACAGTGGGAGTCATGCTGCCGACCTGTGCGGAATTTTTCTACGTGTTTGCGGGTGTGATGCTGGCGGGAGCGATACCCGTACCGATTTATCCGCCGTTTCGGGCCGACCGCATTGAAGAGTATGCGGAAAGGCAGGGCGGCATTTTGCGCAATGCTGAGGCGCGGCTGCTGGTGACATTCCGCAGCGCGGAGAGCGTGGCGAAGCTGCTCCAGCCACAGGTGAAATCCCTTGAGGGCGTGGTGACCGCTGCGCATCTTGCGGCGGCGGAAAATGGAGCCTTGCCACCCAGCACGGAAGTGCGTCCTCTCGGCGGATTGGAACACCGTGCGCGGGCAGAGGACATTGCGTTTCTGCAGTACACGTCAGGCTCGACCGGAAGCCCGCGAGGAGTAGTGCTCACGCACGCGAATCTGCTGGCCAACATCCGCTCGATGAAAGGAGCGGTAAATGTTCAGTCAGATGATGTAGTGGTGAGCTGGCTGCCGCTCTATCACGATATGGGATTGATTGGCGCGTGGTTTGTGCCGCTCTCGACGTGCATTCCGCTCGTTTCGCTCTCGCCGCTTGCATTTTTGACCAGGCCGGAGCGATGGCTGCGTGCGATCAGTGCTCATCGCGGAACCCTAAGCCCAGCGCCGAATTTTGCGTATGAATTGTGCGTGCGTAAGGTTGAGGATTCGCGGTTGACGAATTTGGACTTGAGCTGCTGGCGGGCGGCACTGAATGGCGCGGAGCCGGTGCGCCCGGAGACGATTGAGAGGTTCACGGATAAATTCGCACGTTGCGGGTTTCGGCGCGAAGCCCTGCTGCCTGTGTACGGGTTGGCTGAGGCGACGTTGGGCGTCGCGGCACCGAGGATGGGAACGGGCGCGCATGTCGATCGTATTTCGCGGACACAGTTTCAGAGCGACGGCAAAGCGGCTCCGGTTAATGCCAGCGATGAGAATGCGCTGGAATTCGTCTCCGCCGGGCAGCCGTTGTTAGGCGTGGAAGTTCGCATTGCGGATGAGCAAGGTAATGAGTTGCCGGAGCGAGTCGAAGGGCGGCTGCATTTCCGAGGACCGTCCGCGACATCGGGCTATTACAGAAATCCTAAAGCGACGAAGGATTTGATTACGCCCGATGGCTGGCTGGATTCCGGTGATCTGGCTTATCTCGCGCAGGGCGAAGTCTACATCACGGGCCGCGCGAAGGATTTGATCATCAAGGGCGGACGGAATCTCTATCCGCAGGAGATCGAAGAGATCGCGGGGCGCGTGATCGGCGTGCGGACCGGATGCGTGGTCGCATTTGGAGTTCCGGACGCGGCGAGCGGCACGGAACGGCTGGTGGTGGCAGCGGAGACGAGAGACGTGCGCGAAGGCAAGCGCATCGCAGGAGAAATTACCGCACAGGTGAGCGACAGAATCGGGTTGCCGCCGGATGCGGTCGAGATTTTACCGGTGCACGCCATTCCGAAGACGTCGAGCGGGAAACTGCGGCGCAGCGAGACGCGGCGGTTGTATCTGCAAGGGAAGCTTGGGAAATCTATCGCGCCGGCGTGGATGCAAATTGCGCGGCTTTCCGCGCGCGGCATTGGTCCTCGGATGCTGGCGGCAGCGAAGCGCGGAGTTTTGCGCGTTGTGCAGGTTATTTATGGCGTGTACGCCCTCTCGCTCTTTGGAATCGGCACCGCGGTCGCATGGACAATTTTGCTGCTGGTGAAGAGCCGGCGACTTGCGGCGCGCCTGGTGCAAAGTGCGACGCGCGCGCTGTTGTTCCTCGCGGCGATTCGCGTGGAAATAGCGGGGCGCGAGTTGCTGGATCGCTGGCGCGCACAAGGGCCGTGGATTTTCGCGCCGAATCATTCGAGCTATCTGGACATATTGATTTTGCTGGCGACGCTGCCTGCTGACGCACGCTATGTCGCAAAGGGCGAAATTCATTCCATGCCGCTGGTGGGAATGCTGGCGGCGCGTTCGGGGCATTTCGCATTTGACCGCAATGATGCGAACGCGCGCGTGGCGCAATCTGCGGAAATTGAAGAAGCGCTGCGGCGAGGCGAATCGGTGGTGATTTATCCCGAGGGCACGTTCACGTCGGAAGAGGGCGTCCGGCCGTTTCAATTAGGCGCATTCAAGGCAGCTGTGGACACAGAATGCGCGATTTGTCCCGTGGCGATGCGCGGCGCGCGCGAATTGCTTCGCGACAAGACGATTTTTCCTAAGCCGGGGAGGGTGCAGATGACCGTGGGGCCTCTGATAAAGCCCATGGCGCAGAGCGATGGCTGGCGAGAGATTGTCCGATTGCGCGACGAGACCCGCGAGATCATCGCACGGGGCGCGGGCGAGCCGTTGCTGTAATTGCCGTGGTGCGCTACCGCCGGGCACAATTCCTTACCCGCGACATTCTTTTCCTGACAGATTTGCGTTAGCCTATGGGCTTGGGGCATCTGGCGCCGGTTGCGCTGAAGCGGGCGTTCCTGTTCAAGCGAATGGAGGATGTATATGCGAAGAGCCGCGCTCCTGTTGTGCGTGTTTTTGCTGGCGCCTGCCGCCGCGCAGGCACAAAAATATGATTTGTTTGCAGGATATTCCTTCGCGCGCTTTGAACAATTGGGCGGAGACGAAAACACCAGCGGATGGGAGGCCTCGCTGGCGTACAAATTCACACCGTACGTAGCGGTGGTGGGCGACGTCACCGGAAATTATGGCACGCTGTTTCAGAAATCGATGAACGCTCACAACTACTACATCGGCGGGCAAATCATGCTGCCGTCACGTTACTCGCCGTTTGTGCATGTGCTTCTCGGCGGTATGCGAGTGAGCATTCCCGGAGTGGCGCACACTGCGTTCAGCACCGAGTGGGGAGGCGGGCTGGACATACGAGTGAATCATTATCTTTCGGTGCGGGCGATTGAGGCGGATGTGGTAACAGGGACGGCGAAATCGCTAACTTCGGAGGACGGGCATATTACCGCAGGAATTGTTTTCCATTTTTGATTTTTAAATCGCGAGGCCGCTGCTACTCCCACCGTAAGTCCGTCTCGTCGGGCTGGGCATAATCCACGCCGGGAATTTCAAAACCGAAAAGCGAACGAAAATCATGCTGAAAACCGGCGAAGTCGGTTAGCTGTCGTAGATTTTCGGTATTTACCTGCGGCCAGAGCGCAGCGACTTGCGACTGCACTTCAGGAAGCATTTCGCGGTCGTCGAGTCGGATGCGCCCTTGAGAATCGAACTGCGCCTTGACGTCATTCGCGAGAAAATCAAAAAACAAGCGGCGCATCTGCTCGATGGCGCCTTCGTGCAAATTCCTCTCCTTCATGAGGCGAAAAAGAATGCTCATGTAGAGCGGCACGACGGGAATGGCGGCGGAAGCCTGTGTGACGATCGCTTTTGCGATGACGATGCGCGCGTCGCCTCCGAATTTCTGGCTCAGACGCGAGCGCAGTTCGCGCGCGGTGAGTTCGAGATCCTTTTTCGCGCGGCCAATTGTGCCATCGCGGTAGATGGGCCAGGTCATTTCGGGACCGACGTAGGAATAAGCGAGCGTGCGGAAATTTTGGGCAATGAGATTTTGCTCCTCGAGCATGTCGAGCCAAAATTTCCAGTCGGCGCCGCCCATCACGGCCACGGTGTCATCAATTTGCTGCTCGGTTGCAGGCTGAATGGTGATTTCACTGACTTTTTCCGAGTCGAGCTCGACGGTTTTGTTGGTGTAGGAGCTGCCGATGGGTTTGAGGACGGAACTGTACGTCGCGCCGGTGGCGGAATCAGTGCGTTTCGGCGCAGCGAGGCTGTAAATGAGCAGGTCAATTTTGCCGAGCGACTTGCGAATCAGCTCAGCGGCGCTGCGTTTTGTGTCGGACGCAAAGGCGTCGGCGTTGATGCTGGCGGCCAGCTGGCCATCGCGTGTAGCGAATTCGTGAAACGCAACCGTGTTGTAGAAGCCCGCGCTGGCCGTTTTGCTTCCTTCAGCAGGACGCTCGAGAAACACGCCAATCGTTTTCGCTCCGAAGCCCCAGGCGGCCGCGATGCGCGAGGCGAGGCCGTAGCCGGTTGAGGCGCCAATGACGAGCACATTCCCCGGGCCGTTGCGGCGGGCGCCATGCTCGGTAAGGGCGCGAATCTGCTCTTCTACGTTGCGGCGGCAGCCCTGCGGGTGCGCATTGAGGCAAATGAAACCGCGCGACCGTCGCTGGACGATTTGTAAAGGCATCTTCCGTTTCCCCTGAGCGGCAAACAAGCAGAACCTATCCGAGCATCGAGTGTCAAGGGCAGACCGTAAGCTTGATACGAGGGAATTGATCTTCGCTCGTGTCGCCGCAGTCCATAACATCTGAAAACGCACGCCTCATTTTCCGCTTGACATGCAGGGAGGCGCGTCCGTATAAATATGCATAGAGATGAATATTCAAACAGTGGTGCGCGAATGGGAACACACAAACGAATGCGGCAAGGCCAAATCCTGAAACTGATCGGCGGCGAGGCGGTCGCCAATCAGGACGAGTTGCGGCGCCGGCTGGGCCAGATGGGCGTGCGCGTGACGCAAGCGACACTTTCGCGGGATTTGCGCGAGTTGCGCTTGGTGAAGACGGCGGACGGCTATCGTCCGCTGAGCACAGTGGCGGAAACGCCCGCTCCTGTGCCGCAACTGGCGCGCGCGTTGCGCGAATTTTTGGTGGAGGTGCGCCCAGCGCAAAACATGCTCGTGCTGAAAACGCCTCCCGGAGGCGCGCAGCCACTCGCCGCGGCAGTCGACGCGGAGCACTGGAAGGAAGTGGCCGGCACGCTTGCCGGCGACGATACCGTATTGATCATCACGCCTTCGCGCAGCGCCCGAGCGGCGATTCAACAGCGCATGGAAGATTTGCTGCGATGAAAGACGCCCGACGCGTCGCTGTAATCGGGGCGACAGGCTATGCGGGATTCGAGCTGGCCCGAATTTTGCTGCGGCATCCGGCCATCGAGCGGCCGACATTTTATTTGCGCGGAGAAAATTCGAGCGCTCACTGCCTCACGCAGATTTTCCCGAAATTGCGCGGGTGGGGCGAAGCGCCATGCCGCCCATTGTCTGTTGCGGATATTGCAGCAAGCGGCGCGGCGACGGCGTTCTTGGCGACGCCGCATGAAGCATCGCTCGATCTTGTTCCGGAGCTACTGGATGCGGGGCTGCGGGTCGTCGATTTGAGCGGTGCATTTCGATTCCGCGAACCGCAGACGTTTTCGCGATGGTACAAACTGCCGCAACCGAGCGCAGGGCTAGCTAGCAAGGCCGTGTACGGATTACCGGAATTGTACTCGGGAAAAATCGCAAATGCGGATTTGGTTGCGAATCCCGGGTGCTATCCGACTTCAGTGGTTCTGGGGCTGCGGCCGCTTATCGAGGCGGGCTGGATTGATATGGCGCGCGGAATCGTTTGCGACTGCAAATCCGGCGCGAGCGGCGCGGGCAAAGAGCCGAAGCGCGAGACGAGCTTTGTCGAAGTAAACGACAATTTTCGTGCGTATGGGGTTTTCACGCACCGGCACACGCCGGAGATTACGGAGCACACGGGCGTCGAGCTTAAAGACATTATTTTCACGACGCATCTCTTGCCATTGGAACGAGGAATTCTGTCCACGATTTCCTGCTGGCTGAACGCGCCGAGACAGAGAGAAAAAATCGAGGCGGAATTCCGCAAGTTCTACGCCGGGCGGCCAATGGTGCGCATTTGGCCGGCTGGCCGGCTTCCGGAATTGCAGCACGTCGCGCGAACGAATTTCTGCGATTTGGGTTTTGCGCTGGATGATTCGGGCGAGCGCATCGTGATCGTTTCTTGTCTGGACAATCTGGGGAAAGGCGCCGCCGGGCAGGCGGTGCAGAATTTCAACTTAATGTACGGGCACGACGAAACGGCGGGTCTCTTATGAGAATGGTGGTGAAAATCGCGGGTGCGCTGCTGGAGGACGAGCGAACCGTGCAGCGTCTGGCGCAGCAGATCGCCGCGGCGGCGCGAGCTGGGCATGGATTGCTGGTGATTCATGGCGGCGGGAAAATTTTCAGCGCGACGCTGGCACGCATGGGAATCGCGTCGCGATTCGTGGGCGGGCTGCGCGTTACGGATCGCGAAACCCGCGATGCCGCAGTGATGGTTTTCGCCGGACTGCTCAACAAGCGGCTCGCCGGCGCAATTTCACTGACGGGACAGAATGCCGTGGGAATTTCCGCGGCAGATTCCGCGTGCTTTCGAGCCGAACCGATGTGCCACGAAGGCGACGCGGGCGGATTGGGCTACGTGGGCTATCTCACAGGCGTGAATCTCGAATTCCTCGAGTCGCTGTGGAATGCCGGAATTGTTCCAGTGGCGTGCTGTCTGGGAATTGGTAGCGGCGGCGAAATCTACAACATCAACGCGGATCACATGGCCGCGGCCGCCGCGGAATACTGTCATGCGGAGCAACTGATTTTTTTGACGGATGTGGCCGGCGTGCTGGACGGCGAAAAAGTGCTGAATCGCGTGAGCAGCGCCGAAATCGAGGAGCTGATACGGCAGCAGAAAGTCTCCGGCGGCATGATTTTGAAACTGGAAGCCGCAAAGCGCGCGCTCGCGGGCGGCGTGCAGCAGGTGCGGATTGTCGGCGGAACGGGGCTGCGCGCTCTGCTACCGGTTACAAGCAGGGCGAGAGTTTCCGGAACGCGAGTGACGCCGATGATTCCGAGAGAGCGCAAATACGCAGCTCAGGCAGCGGCGCGATGAATTCGATGAGCAAAGGCAGAGATTCGTCAAGAAATGCCCGCAAAAAGCACAATGCCGGCGCTTCAGCGGCGGTTCGCGAGGCGGAGAAGTTTTTAATCGGCACATACCGGCGGCCTGCGCTCGTGTTTTCGCATGGCAAAGGCTGCTATTTGTACGATTCGAGCGGCAAGAAATATCTCGATTTTCTGGGCGGCATTGCGGTGAACGCGCTGGGTTATTCGCATCCGCGATTAGTGAAAGTGATTCGCCGCGAAGCCGGGCGAGCCATTCACCTCTCGAATCTATTCCACAATCCGTTTCAGGGGCCGCTGGCGAAAAAGCTCAGCGAATGGTCCGGACTCGACCGCGTCTTCTTCACGAACAGCGGAACGGAGGCTATGGAAGGCGCACTGAAGCTGGCTCGCGTTTACGCGAAGAAAACCAACGCGGCGGGCGCGGAG
>DAIRCW010000106.1:0-9555 GCA_036796475.1 Candidatus Acidiferrales bacterium
CGGCAGCGGCGCGCGTCGGCCCGCCGGAAAAATGCGACTGGCGCACGCCGCCCATCAGCGAAAGCCAGGAAGTCGCGCGAAATTTGTCCTCGATGAATTCTTCTTCGAGATTTCCGGTGGCGGGAGCGTTCGTTGCGAAGTTCGGATTGCTGCCATCATTGAAAAGCAAGCGGAAGAAATGGCTATCCTGCTGCGCGAATCCGTAGAATCCCGCTTGCACGTCATTTCTCTTGAAGCTCATGCCCAAAGTAGCTTGCGCGCCTTCGTACTTTGACGCGCGATTGTCCGCGGTGCTGATGGGAAAATCGTTGGGCGCGCCAGCGTAATTCGCGCTGTTGTAATGAAAAAACGGCGAAACGGTGAGCAGCATGTTGTCGCGAATGGTGCGCACCCAGGAAAAATCCACGAGCGCGTCGGATTCGTGCTGGCCATCGCGAAGGCCGCTGGTCGGGAACTGCTGATTCTCCGTGTCACTTGCATTGGGATCGAAGGGAATCTGGTAATAATCGCGCCGCGCGGAAGCGACCAGGCGAAACTGGTTCTTCGGGCTTTGATTGAAAAACAGCGAGCCGAATCCGCCGTAACCGTTTTCCGCGTCGTGCTCGACGTGGCTCACTGGCGTTTGCAGGCCGTAGTTGCTGCGATTTCCATTCACGCTGGCGAAGTAAGCGACGCGGCTGGTATGGCTGCCGAAATTCAGCTGATCGTTGGTCTGAAAGAAATTGCCGAAGCTGACCACGGCCTCGCCTTCGTTGTTGCGTCCCCAGCCGTTGCGTGGCGCGACGTTGAACACGCCGTAAGTGCGGTCGCCATACTCCGCGTCGTAGCTGCCGCGCTGCACTTCGAGGTAATCAATGTCCTGCGGATCAATCTGCGGACCGAGATTGCTGGCGATATTTGTGTTGGGAATGGGCACACCGTCAATCAGCCAGCTGACTTGATGTCCGCCGCGAATGTGCAGCTGATCGTGCGTCATGTACGCGCCGGGAACAAAATCGGTGATCATCTGCAAGCTGTTGGTGCGGTCGGCGCCGGGGGTTTGCGCAATTTGCGAACGGCCGACGAGCGTCGTCGGCGTGACGGTCTCGACATTCGCCGCTTGCGCTGCGCCGCTGACGACGACTTTTTGACTCAGCGTGGCAATCGCCAGCGGAAAATGCAGCACCGGCGCTGTGCCGGAGAGCACTGTGATTTTCTGCTTCGCGACGTCGAATCCCGTTGCGCTGACCGCGATGATGTACTCTCCGATCGGCACGGCCTGAATTCGGAATTCTCCATTCTCGTCCGTTGTGGTTGTTTGCGACCAGGCTGAATTGGCGGACTTCAGCATCACCATGGCGCCGGCAACCGGCCGGTGATCGGGATCGTGCACCACGCCCTGCACCGTTCCGAAAATTGTCGCAAGCGCGCAGGATGCACAGACACACACAAAAACGGCGAATACGAACAATCGAAAAGGTCGCATGTGAAAGCCTCCACGTCTGGGTGAATGGTTGGTAAGCGCAGAAGGACTTTCGTCCCTCGCAAGTGCGTCGGAGTTTCTAGAGCGGCGGATTAAGCGCGGGGAGGTTCAAAAGGCGGGGATAAATGGCCTTGGTCAAAATTAAATACAAATTCGCGAATTTGCGAGCGACGCGGTCGCAGTGGCGGGAGTTTCAGCGAAGCGCTGAGTTGCGTCGGCGCGATCGGCGCGGCCAATCCATAATCGGGCATTTGCGCCGCGCGCCCGCACATCGCGAACGGCGTCGCGCCCGTTCCATGCGCGCAGTGCATCGCTGATGCGCGTTCGCCGCGGCAGCACGCCATCGCGCATTCCTGTGCTGCGCCCGCATACGCGCGCGCCACCAGCGCCATGGGTACCGCGAAAAGCGCCAGCGCCAACGCGGCGGATTGGATTCGCCTCATCATTGCTTGTTCACGAAAACCTATCTGCTCAGAAACTCTAAGCTATATCGTCCGGCGATACATTCGCACTTCTTTCGCCATTCCGCGGCGCTGCTCAAAGTCTGTGCTTTCTGCTGACTGCGAACGCAACAGTTTTTCGGCTCCGTCCGGTTGCGCAAATCCGCGTCCCGCAATCGCACACTGTCCGGTTCCTCTAAATAGTATACGCGTACATTACGCCGCGCAGATTGCCTCACGCGTGCATTCACGCTACTCTCGCTTTCGTGCCGGTGATCCCTCTTATCTATAACGAGCGCTACGACCTGCACCTCGGCGCGCACGTTTTTCCTTCGCAAAAATACCGCCTGGTCCACGATGCGCTCATCGAACAGAAGTTCGCCGCGCCCGCCGATTTCATCGCGCCCGCGCCGGCATCCGACGAAGACATTCTGCGCGTCCACACTCCGGAATATGTCCACAAACTCAAGACCGGCACGCTCAGCCCCATCGAAAAACTGCGCATGGAAATTCCGTATTCGAAAGAGCTGATCGAAGCCTGCTGGCTCGGCGCGGGTGGTTCGATCGAAGCAGGGAAGCGGGCGCTCGCGTACGGCTGCGCGGCGAACATCGGCGGCGGCTTTCATCACGCGTTCCCCGATCACGGCGAAGGATTCTGCGTCATTCACGACGTTGCTGTCGCCATTCGCCGCCTGCAGCACGAACGCGCCATCGAAACCGCCATGGTCATTGACACGGACGTGCATCAGGGCAACGGCACGGCCGCGATTTTTGCGAACGACGATTCCGTGTTCACATTTTCCATTCATCAGGAACGGAATTACCCTGAGCCCAAGCCGCCTTCGAATCTCGACGCCAATCTTCCCGACGGCATCGGCGACGAAGACTACCTCGCGATACTCGAATCGCATCTCATTCGCTGCTTCGCCGAATTTCGTCCGGATCTTGTCTTTTACGTGGCCGGCGCCGATCCGTACTGCGAAGACCAACTGGGCGGCCTCGCGCTCACCGTTGAGGGCCTGCGCCGCCGCGACGCCCTGGTCTTCGACCACTGCCGCCGGCATCACACGCCCTTCGCCATAACTTTGGCGGGAGGGTATGCCCATTGCGTCGCCGACACCGTCCGCATTCACGTCAACACCATCGTGGCCGCGGCGGAGGGAACTGACAAGGCCGCAATGAGATCTTAACTCGCGCCTATGTGGTAGCAACGTTTGTCTGTCCACTCCCGAACTGCTAAACTGTGCCCACAGGAAAGTTATGTCCACAGCTGTCGTCAAAGATCCGGCCGTCCTGAGCGGTGAGCCCGTGTTCCGGGGAACGCGCGTTCCGTTCCGGGCGCTGCTCGACTACCTCGAAGGCGGCGACACTCTCGACGAATTTCTTGAGCAGTATCCAACCGTAAGCCGCGAACTTGCCATTGCTGCCCTCGAAGAAGCTCGCACGAGTTTAGTTGCCCAGCTTCGATGAGGATTCTGATTGACGAGTGCGCTCCGCGAGCACTGAGTGTCTTCCTCACAAACCGAGGGCACGAATGCCGCACTGTTCAGCAAGCTGGATGGTCCGGCAAACAAAACGGAGAACTGCTGAATCTCGCAGAATCCGCATTCGATGTGTTTGTCACTATTGATTCGCAGATCCAGTATCAGCAAAAACTTTCGAGACGCAGATTAGCTATCCTTGTTCTCAAAGCCCGAACCAATCGGCTGGCTGATCTGAGTCCGTTTTTCCCGCTTTGCGCTACCGCTCTTGAGAACATTCGGGCAGGCGAGTTTGTTGCCCTCGGCGAGCCGGCAGCGGATGAATAGAGCGCCATGCGCAGATTTCTTGCACTTTCTTGATTTTTTACTTGCATCGCGCTTGCCACTTCCACTACATTTACGCCAACTTATTGTGGGCGGCGGCGAGTCCATCCCATATATTGGCGCGCCGTTGCCGAAGGAGTGGCGGCCGATTTGACGACTGTTCTGGCGATTGCCAACCAGAAAGGCGGCGTGGGCAAAACTACCACTGCCATCAACCTCGCAGCCGCTCTCGCGCTGCGCAAGAAGCGAACTCTCCTCATCGACCTCGATCCGCAGTCCAACGCTTCCATCGCTTTTCTTGAAGCGAGCGACATTCAGCTCTCCATGTTCGACGTTTTCAGCGACCGCGCGCCGGAAATGTCCAAAGTCATTCGCCCCACCAAAGACGCCAATCTATTTCTCGCGCCCGCCAAGCTTTCTCTCGCGCGCCTCGAGCAGCAGCTCGCCGGCCAGTTCGACGCGCCCTACAAGCTCAAAGACGCGCTCGCGCCCGTTCTTAAAGACTACGAATTCATTGTCATTGACACGCCGCCGGCGCTCGGCATTCTCACGGTGAACGCGCTGGTCGCCTCCACACATCTGCTCGTGCCCATTCAAGCCGCCTATTTCGCCATCGAAGGCACCGACGATTTGCTCGAAACGTACGGCCGCATCCGCTCGCGTCCCAATCCCAATCTCAAAGTCCTCGGCGTGGTCATCACCTTGTACGACCGCCGCACCAACATCTCGCGCGACACGCACGAACAGATTCGCGCGGTCTTCGGAGACGCGCTTTTCAAAACGCGCATCAGCAAAAACGTGCGCCTCGAAGAGAGTCCCGCCTATAAAGAAACGATTTTCTCCTTCGCGCCAAAGTCGCCCGGCGCCGAAGAGTATAAAAAGCTTTCCATGGAGGTTATCCAACGTGTCGAAGCGGATCGGGTTGCCAGTCACTCTCAAGATGCGGCATGACGCGCATTATGTCGAAACGCTGACCAGTTTCAGCGGCGCTTCCGTCGGCCGCATGATTCCGATTTCCAAGATTCATCCCAATCCCGATCAGCCTCGCAAGGCGCTCGGCGATATCAGCGAACTTTCGCAGTCCATCCGCGAGAAGGGAGTGCTTGAGCCGCTGCTCGTGCGCTACATGCCCCGCGAAGACGCCTACTACATTATCTCCGGCGAGCGCCGCTATCACGCCTCGCAAGCCGCCGGACTTTCAGAACTGCCCTGCATCGAAAAAATCGCCGACGACGCCGAAACCCTCGAACTCGCGCTCATCGAAAATCTGCAGCGCAAGGATTTGACCGCATTCGAAGAAGCCGACGGCCTCTACCGTCTGGCCGAACAGTTCGATTACACGCACGACGACATCGCCAAGAAAATCGGCCGCGCCCGCTCGTCCGTCACCGAAACGCTTTCCATTCGCAACATTCCCAACTCCATCCGCAAAACGTGTCTGGAGGAGGGAATCGTCTCCAAATCGCTGCTGCTCCAGGTGGCGCGCCAGCCCAACGAGAAAAAGATGCTCGATATGGTCACGCAAATTTCCCGCAGCGGGCTAACGCGCGACGAGGCACGCCGCGTTCGCAAAGAGGAAAACGAGACCGAATCGCGCCCGCATCCCTACGTTTTCGATTTTCACGCGGCCGATTCGTCCTATCACGTGCGCATTCAGTTCCGCCGCAGCCAGGTCTCCCGCGACGAAATCGCGCGCGCTTTGCGCGATGCGCTGGTGGAACTCGAACGCAATTCGATGTCCGCCTCCTCCGCGGCGTAAGTTCGCATTCGCGTCGCAGGTTTTCACGCCCTCGAACTTCTGCCTAATGCCGCCGCGCGCGCTATCGTCACCAAAACGCATCACCCGCCGCGAAGCGCTTCAATCTGCATCCGCGGCGCTCGCCGCGCTTTTTGCCGCCGCGAACACCGCCGCCGCATCGTTCACTTTTTCTGACAAGGAGAATCCCATGCAGCCAAAAATCATGTGCGTCATCCGCTATCAGATCGATCCTTTTCAGCGCGAAGCCTTCCAGCAGTACGCCGAAAACTGGGCCCGCGTCATCCCGCGCTGCGGCGGCTACCTCGTGGGATATTTTCTGCCCTATGAAGGAACCAACGACGTCGGCTGGGGGCTCATCGCCTTCGACAGCCTCGCTGCGTATGAAAAATACAAAGCGCGCCTCAAGCAGGACGCCGATGCCGTCGCCAACTTCAACTTCTCGCAATCCAAGCGCTTCATCCTTCGCGAAGAACGCAACTTCGTCCAGTTCGTCCCTTCTACGTTCAATCAACCGTCCACATTGAAGGGCAACTGACGCTTCGCCGCCTGGTAGCGTAGAATCGCAAGGTTCGCGAATCAATTTGTGAGCGCGGCACGCGTCCCGTGCTGTCATCCTGAGCGAAGTGAAGGATCTCCCCTCGGCTGTTGTGCGTCCGCTGAATGTTTTGCTGTTTTGAGTGCAACTGGTGTTCCAAGCTCGGCTTGTGAGCGTGGAATGTTTTGCTCTGAGGAGTGTTCTGGTGACGGAAGTTTGGCCGTGGCTCGCAAGATGCGCGGTTCACGGGGCACGGGCCACAGGCCGCAGGTCACGAATCACGGGCCCGTGTTTTTTCTAGCCACTCGCCACTAACCACTCGCCACTGCTTTTACGGCAGCGCCATATTTCTGAAAATCTTCCAGCTCCCGTCTTTCTGCTTCTGCCACACCGTCAAATACGATCCTTCAATCTTCTTCCCGTTCGCGAACCCCGCCGTCGCCGATCCCCACTCGTAGACAAAATTCCCGCGCTGCACTGAACCCAAGCTCATCACGGACGCCGACGCCGCTCGACCCATTTTCGCGGCGCGCGCCTTCGTCGCCGATTCGATCGCCGCGCGTCCCTTCAAGCACTCACCCGTCGCGCCGCAATCCAGCGCATCCGCAGCATACGTCATCGCAATTTTCGCGGCGTCTCCGCTCTTCATTCCGTTCACCCATGCCTGATTTCCTTCATGGATGTACCGCAGCGCCGCGTCGCTCGCCCTCTGCTGCGCAAACGCGCTTCCGCCCATCATCATCACCGCGAGCGCCGTCACCGACAAAAATATTCCGCGCACCCTGCCCTCCTCTTATTTAACCCGCTTCGCCACAAACTTCTCCGTGCCCGCCTGAATCGCCATCGTCGCCGACGGCTTTTCGCTCTTCTCGAATGAAAACGTTAGGTCCTGCATCAGGACAAAAAAGTTCGTATCGGATTCGGGCAGAAGTTCCATCGCCTTCGGCCCGAGCGCCGCTGCTTGAATGTACAGCTTGCCGTCTTTCTCCGTAACGTTCAACTCTCCCGCTTCTCGAATCTCGTACGTACCCACGTAACGCGTATAAATCGCCGCATCCACTTTCGCCAGCGTACGTTCCGCCGGACGAAAGGCCGGCCAACCGTATTCCTTGGCCACTGCGCGCAAATATTCGTCCGCCACTTCTCCACCGTTGTCCGAATTAGTCATGATCGCCACGCCTTGCCGCAGGCCCATGTAATTCTCCCAATCATTGCGGTATCCCTCATTCGCTCCGTCATGGCCAAAACGCAACGCGTGTTCGTCCTTTCCTAGCTCGAATCCCAGCCCCCAGTCATCCTTCTGCCGCGTCAGCATTTGTCTCAGCATCGCTTGCGAGAGAATCTTTTGCGACGTGCCGTCGTATTCCTTTTCCAACTCAATCGCCAGCGTGTCCAGATCCGATGGCGTGGTCCACAATCCCGCGGGTGCCATTTCCGGATAAGTGTGCGGCCCGCCTTTCACCGGCGCTCCCGTGCCGCGATACGGCATCGCCGCCGACGCTCGCAGCGCCGCCGGCAGCGGTTGCTCATAAGTGCTGTGCATCATGCCAGCCGGCCCGAGCACCGCGTTGTGCAGAAAAACAGGGAATGTTTCTCCCGTCTGTTCGGTCATCAGCAACTGCATCACTACGTATCCGCCGCCTGAATAACGCCAAATCGTCCCCGGGACCACGTCCACGCGAATCGGGTCGCTATTTGCCGGCTTTTCGCCATTCAGGATTTGCACCATCGTCGGCACCGGCTCGCCCGCCGCGTAGCCCGCAAATCCGTGGACCGTCAATCCCGCACTGTGGCTCAGAATTCGTCGCAAAGTAACCTTCTGCTCCTTCGTGAACTGATTCTCCGGAACTTTCCACTTGCGAAGTTTCGCGTTCACATTTTCGTCGAGATTCAGCTTGCCATCCTGCACCAGTCGCAGCGCGGCTAGCGCCGCCACCGGCTTGCTGATGGATCCGGCCTGAAAAATCGTCTCCGGCGTGACGCGCTTCTTGGCCGCCACGTCCGCGTAGCCGTACCCGCGCGTCCACACGATTTTCTCGTGGTCATAAAATGCCACGCTCACTCCCGGAACTTTGAGGCGTGCCATTTCGTCGGCCATCTTTCTGGTGTGCAGCGGCTCGCCCTTGATGGCTACTGGCGGCAACAATCCATTTTCAATGCGCACGATGCGGGCATTTTCGTCGGACTGCGCCGCGGCGCCGTTCGCCGCTCGATGCTTCGCCGACGCTACGCCCAACGTCGCCAACGCCGCGCCAATCACGAACAGTGCGACACTTATGCTTCTATGCCGAATCGTCACAACTCCTCCCACGCGCATCGGTTCCTCGCTTTCGCCGCAGGCTTCTTCCTCATTCGCGCCGCCTCTGCACTCTCGCCTATACTCTCATCTGTTCTGAATTTCTAGCTCCAGTCGAGGTTTTCCACCTGTAGAGCACTTGAATTCCCATCCTCGTCCGTCGCACACTGGCAGAATGAGTTCCACACTCTACGACGTCATCGTCATCGGCGCCGGCCCCACCGGCCTCGCCTGCGCCATCGAAGCCAAGCGCGCCGGCCTGCATCCTCTCGTCATAGACAAAGGCTGCCTCTGCAATTCGCTCTACCACTATCCCACCAACATGGTTTTCTTCACCACGCCAGAACGCATGGAAATCGGCGACCTGCCCATGACCACCCTCGGCGGAAAACCCACGCGCGCCGAAGCCCTCAAGTATTACCGCCGCGCCGCCGAACATTACCGCATCGAGGTCGCGCAGTACCAGCGCGTCGAAAAAATCTCCGGCCATGACGGTGCGTTCAGCGTCAGCGTTCGCGAAGTCTCGTCCACCAATCACGACTCCGGCGCGCCCCGCGAATATCGCGCCAAAAAACTCATCCTCGCCACCGGCTATTACGACCTGCCGAATATCCTGAGCGTTCCCGGCGAAGATCTCCCGCACGTCTCGCACTATTTCACCGATCCCCATCCTTACTGGAACAAAGACGTCGTGGTCATCGGCGCGAAAAATTCCGCCGCCGAAGCCGCCCTCGATTTATTTCGCGGAGGGGCGCGCGTCATCCTCATTCATCGCGGCGCCGAACTCGGCCGCTCGCTCAAATACTGGGTGCGCCCCGACATCGAAAATCGCATCAAGGCCGGCGAAATTCGCGCCCTCTTCAACACCAAAGTGGAACGCTTCGAGCCCGGCAAAGTCATCGTGCAAAACGGGAAGGGAACTGGCGCAACCGAACTTCCCGCCTTTCATGTTTTCGCCATGACCGGCTACCATCCCGATTTTTCTTTTCTCGAAGCCGCCGGCATTCGCCTCGATCCCCAAACGCGCAAGCCCGAGCTCAATCCCAAAACTCTCGAAAGCAACGTCCCGGGAATTTACGTCGCCGGAGTTCTCGTCGGCGGCATTCACACCGGCGAAATTTTCATCGAGAACGGCCGCTTCCACGGACGCCAAATCATCGCCGCCATCTCCGGCCGCGAAGGCCCCCGCGAACCCGCCCCGGTATCTCCGCCGGGAGAATGAATTTCGCTTTGCTTTGTAGCGCAGAATCGCGTCTTC
>DAIRCW010000107.1:0-9531 GCA_036796475.1 Candidatus Acidiferrales bacterium
TCCCGGATGGGCCTCCGTTCCCGGCGCAAAACATATTTCTCCCGACGACGCTGTGTCCATGCCGCACTTGATCGCCGTTCCGCTTTCGTGGCGCGACGCAGAACCGATTCTGAAAAATCTCGGCGGCCCGGCCGCGCCGAAAGATTGGCAGGGCGCGCTGCCGTTCACGTATCACCTGGGCGGCTCGGAGGCGCGGCTGCACGTGAAAGTCGAAATGAATCAGAAAATCGAGCCGTATTACGACGTCGAAGCGCGCATCTCCGGCTCGGAGCATCCCGATGAGTGGATCGTGCTCGGCAATCACCGCGACGCGTGGGTTTTTGGCGGCGTGGATCCTTCGAGCGGAACCGCCTCGATGCTGGAACTCACGCGCAATTTTGGCGCGTTGCTCAAAAAAGGGGTTCGACCGAAACGCACGCTCGTTTTTTGCGATTGGGATGGCGAAGAATACGCGCTCACCGGTTCCACGGAATGGGCAGAGCAATACGCCGACGAGTTGAAGAAAAATGCGATCGCTTATCTCAATGTGGATTCGTCCACGTCGGGTTCGGATTTCGACGGCAGCGCCTCCGGCTCGCTCGCGCCAGCGCTCGTCGAACTCAGCCATTCGCTGCGCACGCCGTCAGGCAAAACTCTCTTTGATGATTGGCATGCGACGCGCGCGCGCGAACTTCACAAAGCGAGTGTTACGGATTCGCAGCTCGTGGAAACGCGCATCGGCAGCGGCTCGGATCATACTGTCTTTCTGAATTACCTCGGCATTCCCACCATGCTCCTCGAATTCAATGGCCCGTACGGCGTCTATCATTCGGCTTACGACGATTTTTACTGGATGAATCATTTCGGCGATCCGGGGTACCGCTATCACGCGCTGATGACGCAGCTTTGGGGCGCGCTTTCGCTGCGGCTGGCGGATAGCGACGTGCTGCCGTATGACTTCGCATTTTACGCGCAGCAGATTCGGCTTTACGTTCACGAACTCGACGCCGCGAGCCACATCAGCGCGCACATGAATCTTGCGGCGCTCAATCAGCAAATTGACGCGTTCGAAAAATCCGCGCGCGATTTGAATGCCGCGATCGCGCAGGCGCTTGCGGTTGGAACAATTGACGCGGGTGCGGCGGAAAAGCTCAACCATTCGCTGATGCAGGTGGAGCGCAATTGGTGCAACCCGGACGGAATTCCCGGGCGGCCGTGGTTCAAGCACGACGTGTATGCGGCGCGGTACACCTACGCGCATCTTGAACTTCCGGGAATTACGGAGGCGGCCGAGGCAGGGAAGTGGGACGTTGCCAACGCGCAGGCCGCCATTTTGCAGCGCGAACTTCAGACCAATACCGAATTGCTCACGCAAGCACGCGCGGGACTTGCCGGCGCATCGCAATAAAATAACAAAGCGCTATTTTTAATTTTCACGAAACGGCACGGGGCGAACCGTCGCCATATATTTGTATTGACAAATATTGTATACACAAGTAGATTTCATCGATGCGCCGCGTGAGGCTGGAATCGGATTTGGATTCGGTCTTTCCTGGGCGGATGTTGCTGGGGCAAGTCTTGTCGGCAATTCTCCAGGCGCACGATGAGGTTTTGGCGCAGTTTGGAATCACCAGCCGGCAGGGAATCGCTCTGATGAACTGCGCGCGCGGCGAAGCGAACACGCCCGTGGAACTGGCCATGTTGAACGGCCTGGACGTCTCCAGCATGAGCCGCATGCTCGACCGGCTGGAAAAGAAGGGTCTGCTCAGGCGCACGCGCACCACGGAAGACCGCCGCAAAGTGATTGTGCGGCCGACGGCAAAAGGCCGGGCGCTTGTAACAAAGGCAACACCCGTCGCCGCGCGAGTTGCGGCGGCGGCCTGGCGGGGCGTCACGGAGCGCGAAAAGCAAACGCTGCGCGAAATTGTCCGCAAAATCCTCGGGAACCTGGGCCACGTTTCAAAATCTTAAGCAGAGCAATCTCTGCTGTCCGAAATGGCGGGAGGAATTCTGTTTGCAATGGTTTCTGAAAAGGCAGGGAAGAATTATCAGTACTACCGCAACAAGTTGACGCACGTTCTCAAAAATGTGCGCGTGTACAGTCACGAACTGACAGAACACGCCACGGTAATCTACAGCCGGATGGAACTCGCGCTCGAAGAAGTTGTCAAAGACCATCCTGTCCACGCGCATCTGGAAGGCATTCACGAATCCGCCAAAGAAGTGGCGGTGCTGAGTCAAAAGCTGCGCGAACTCGGCAATACGGAACATTAGCTGCGTTTAAGATCGTTTCCGCCGCCGGCGCGGGGCTCGCTGGCAGCGCGGGCAAAAATAGCTGCTGCGACCGGCCACGATGATGCGGCGAATGCGCGCACCGCAGCGGCTGCATTTTTTCCCTTCGCGACCGTAGACGCGATGGCGAATCTGAAATTCGCCGGGCTGGCCCTCGGCATTCACGTAATCGGAAATGGACGAGCCGCCGAGGCGAATCGCTTCGCGCAAGATGCTTTGCGCCGAACGGTAGAGGCGCGCAATTTCCTCGTGCGTTAAATTCGCCGCGATTCTTGCTGGATGAATGCGGGCGCGCCACAGGCTTTCATCGGTATAGATGTTGCCCATGCCGCGAAAGGCGCGCTGGTCGAGGAGGACGGCTTTGATCCTGGCGCGCTTGCTGTGCAACTTAGTTCGGAATTGCGCCTCGGTCGCTTCGAGCGGATCCAGTCCGAGGGAGCCGAGAATTTGCGCGGTGTCGTTCTGCGGCAGCACCAGCATGCGTCCGAAGCGGCGCGGGTCGGTGTAGCGCAGCTCCTTTTCGTTGTCGAGGGAGATCCACGCGTGAGTGTGCGGAGGGAACGGGGCGTTCGCCGGGCGAACGATGAGATTTCCGGTCATGCCAAGGTGAACTATGAAATCGAAGCGCGCGTGCGGGGATTCCGGCTGCGTTTGCTCCGCGAGCGGCTTTTCCAAATGGATGACAATGAACTTGCCGTGGCGGTGCACGGCGATGATGCGCGAGCCGGGAAGAATTTCTTCAAGCGCGGCGGGATCGTCGATGAAGTCGGTTTTGCCGAGGCGAACTGCGGTGATGGCGCGGCCGGGCAAATGGACTTGCAGGCCGCGAACTACGGTTTCCACTTCGGGAAGTTCAGGCAAATTTCATCCTGACAAGAGAGCCGCGCGCTTCCGCGCAGGCTCGTTACGAAATGCGCGAGCTAATCAAATTCTTCGCGTCAATTGGGAAGAATGGCGAAGACGCGGACGGGGCCGCCGGAGCCGCCCTCGAGTTTGATCGGCGCGGCGATGATGAACGCGCCAGTCGCGGGCAATTCGCCGAGATTGGCGATGTTTTCCACGTGAAACAGGCCCGCGGGCAGCGTAGTGCGATGCACTTCGAAATTGGCGGAAGGGCCGTAATCGATGCTGAGCGTGTCGATGCACAAACCGCTGACGTGGCGCGCGATCAAGAATTTCGCGGCGGGCAGAGAGTAGCCGGGGAAGTGCATCACGTTTTTGGCGTCCATGTTGCGATAGCGCGTTTGATCGGGCCAGCGCGAACCCCATCCGGTGTAGAGCATCACGATGGCGTGCGGGGGAATTTGCCCGTGACGAGATTCCCATTCCTGAATGTCTTTGACGGTGAGCTGATAGTCAGGATCTTTGGCGGCTTTTTCGTGAATGTCGAGGACCACGCCGGGACCGAAAAATCGCTGAATGGCGATCTGGTCGAGCGTCTGCTTGCCTCCGGGAAAATGCGCGGGCGCGTCCATGTGCGTGCCGTAGTGTTCGAGCATGGAAATTTTGCGCGTGAAGTAGCCCTGTTTTTCGGGCGTGGCGTTCACGGTGGCGACGAAAGGATGCTCGTCGCCGGGCCACGCGGGCGAGTGGTCGTTGAGCAGGTAAGTCATGTCGATAACGCGTGTATGGCCGGATGGAATTCCGGCAAGGAGCGGGCATTCGCTCGCGCTCGATTTCGCCTGTGGACTCGCGAAGTTAGGGGCGCTGAAAAAAAGCACTAGAATTGCTGCCAACCAGAATATTCGTTTCACCGAAATTCCTCCGAAGAGCAGTATGGGAATGGCAGCTTACGAATTTTGAGCAGGGAAGTCCAGCGAGCGCCTAGCAGCGGTCAATTTGCATAGGGCTCTGGAATCC
This sequence comes from Candidatus Acidiferrales bacterium, assembly GCA_036796475.1. Classification (GTDB taxonomy): domain Bacteria; phylum Acidobacteriota; class Terriglobia; order Acidiferrales; family UBA7541; genus DAHUXN01. Next base: position 4,132 of record DAIRCW010000107.1, read on the forward strand.
ATTCATAGATGGCGGGAAACGGTCAACAGCTTCACCTCAGGGGCTAAAGCCCCGAGTTTTCGGGCAGTTTATGTCGGAGCTGAAGCTCCGACCCCTGCAAACCATTTATGAGATAGCGATAGCTCTTAGTGTCAGCGGCCGAGAATGTTTCGGCAAGTCAGACCACAGAAGCCGTGGGAGAACTCGCGCAGATTTCTTACCGGGCGTCAGGCGGAGCGCAGATCCACGGAGCGAATGGGCAGGCGGCGGATGCGCTTGCCGGTGGCCGCGAAAATGGCGTTCGTGACTGCGGGCGCCGCCGGCGGAACTCCTGGTTCGCCGCAGCCGGTGGGTTTCTCTTCGCTTTGCACAATGTGAACTTCAATCACGGGGGACTCGCGCATGCGGACGATGGGGTAGCCGTCAAAATTGGATTCCTTCGTGGCGCCATTCTCGATGGTGATTTCGCCCATGAGCGCCGCGCTCAATCCGAAAATGATGCCGCTCTCCATTTGCGCCTTCACGCCCGCGGGATTTATGGCGCGTCCGCAATCCACGGCACAGACGATGCGGTTGACTTTCACCGCGCCGTTTTTCGCGACGGTGACTTCGGCGACCTGGGCGACGTAGGTGTTGAAAGAGAACAGCGCAGCGACGCCTCGTCCGCTGCCAGCGGGAAGAGCTTTGCCCCAATCGGATTTTTCCGCGGCTAACTTCAAAACTGCTTTCAGGCGCTCGGTATCGAGCAGATCGTTATCGGGCCAGGGAATGTTTTTGATTTTTCGCGGAGGATCGAGAAGGCGCAGGCGGTAGGCCAGAGGATCGGCTTTCGCAGCGGCAGCGAGTTCGTCGATGAACGATTCCACGGTAAACCCGTTGACGGAATCTTCGACCGAGCGCCACCACATCACGGGCACGTGAGAAGGAGGATTCGCGTATTCGACGCGAACATTCGCTGCCGAGTACGGCATTTCCGTGGCGCCGGAGACTTCTTGACCTTCGGGCTTCGCGCGATCCGGCGGATCCCAATAGGCGCGGATGGAAGTGGAGACGATGCGATGGCGCCAGGCGGCGATGTTGCCGTTTTGTTCAAGCGCCGCAGAGAGCGTCTGATAATGAGCGGGGCGATAGAAGTCGTGCTGGATGTCGTCTTCGCGCGTCCACACGACTTGAACCGGCGCGGAGACGCGATGGGAGGCGAAAGCAGCTTCGGCGACGAAGTCGGCGTGATAGCGGCGTCCGAAACCGCCGCCAGCGAGCATGGGATGAACGGCGACGGATTCCGGTTTGAGCTGGCCGAGGAACGCGACCGTGTCGCGAGCCCAGGAGGGGCCTTGCGTGGGCGCCCAGACGTCGGCGCCATCGGGGCGAACGTGAACTGTGCAATTCATGGGCTCCATGGTGGCGTGCGCCAAGAAAGGCAGTTCGTACACGGCATCGATGGTTTTTCCGGCGCGTGATAAAGCGGCGTCGGCATCGCCGTCATTGCGAACCGGCTTGCCGGGTTTCGCGGCGAGGGCGACGAATTGCTCGCGGAAAGAAGCGCTGCTCTCTTTCTCCGCGGGGCCGGGGCCCCATTGAATTTCGAGAGCTTTGCGTCCCTGCATGGCCGCCCAGGTGCTGTCAGCGACTACGGCAACTCCTTCTTGATTGTGGACGGGCGGAAAGGGCGGGACGGCGAAGATGTGGCGCACGCCGGGAACGGCTTTGGCTTTTGTGTCGTCGAATTTCGCGAGCTTGCCGGCAAACGTGGGGCAACGCGCGATGACGGCGTAGAGCATTCCCGGGACGCGGACGTCCAGGCCGAATTTTCCAGTGCCGTCGATTTTTTCCTGCACATCGACGCGCGGAAGAGACGTACCGACGATGCGAAAATCGGCGGGATTTTTCAGTTTGACGGAATTGAGATTCGGGATGGCAAGTTTCGAAGCGGTTTCGACGAGCTCGCCGTAGGTAAGGCTTTTGGTGCGCGGGCCGTGATACACGGCGCCGTCGCGCGCGAAACATGAATCGGGAGCAACGACCCAAGTTTTCGCGGCGGCAGCAATGAGCATTTCGCGCGCAGCAGCCCCAGCCTGACGCAACGGCATCCATGAACCCGCAACGCCTCCGCTGCCGCCGACGCTTTGATCTCCGTACCATTGAGGATCGAAGGGCGCGCGGGCGATGCGAATTTTCGACCAGTCGAGCTCGAGCTCCTCGGCGAGAATCATGGGAAGAGCTGTGGCCAGGCCTTCACCGAGCTCCGCCAGGGGAGCGGTGAGAGTGACGGTGTTGTCCGCATCGATGCGAATCCAGGCGTTGAAGGGATTGGGCGCGGGAGCTTGCTGCGAATCCTGCGCGAAGGCAAAGGGGAAGTGGAAACCGATCAGCAACGAAGCGCCGCTGATGGCGCCGGTCTTGAGAAGGGTGCGACGCGAAATGATTTGACGTGTGGAACTCATTGCGCGCCTCCTTCAATCAAGCCAGTCACATCAGGCGGAGCGGCATTCGGCTGCGAACTCGCGTGTGCTGCGTTCAAAGCGGCGGCGCGGTGAATGGCGCGGCGAATGGCGGAATAGGTTCCGCAGCGGCAGAGATTGCCGGACATGGCGCGGTCAATGTCAGCATCGGTCGGCGCAGGTTTGTTCGCAAGAAGCGCGGCTGCAGCCATGATTTGTCCCGGCTGGCAGTAGCCGCATTGCGGGACTTGTTCGAGGAGCCAGGCTTGCTGAACGGGATGCGCGTGTTGCGCAGAAAGGCCTTCAATGGTTGTGACGCTTAAGCCGGCGACAGCGGAAACGGGAACGCTGCAGGAGCGGCTGGCGCGTCCGCCGATGTGCACGGTGCATGCGCCGCAGTAGCCGCCGCCGCAACCGAATTTCGTGCCGGTGAGGCCAAGAGTATCGCGAAGGACCCAAAGCAGCGGAGTGTCGGGATCGACGTCAATGGTTTGCTGTTTGCCGTTCAACTGGAAAGAAATGGAGGCCATGGAGTTCCCTCCGCGGACGGAATCGATTCCTTAGCGGGCTGGCGGACGTGCTACGCCGCTGCGGTTGTGAGCACGTTTTGTGCCTTGGGCCACGCCGGGTAAGTAGATGCAAAAACGGGGACTAAGGTCAAGTGATAGATGGTTCGGTCTGGGCAAACGGCCATTTTCGCCAAGGGGCGTTGCGAAAGCGGACGCACTAGCCGCTCAATGCGCTGAACGAGGCAACAGCGTTGGGGACCATTACGTCTGAGGCAAAGCGGCGTCGAGCCGCCGCAGTCCAAAAAAACGCGTACGCGCATGGTGATCTCGAGCGGAAAAGTCCGCAGGACTTCGCAGAAAACGCGAAGACCTGCGCTACAAAAGCCGAGTCAATTTAATCACGGGAGGGGGATGCCGGGAGAGGCGACGATGCCGGCTAGGCGGAGGATTTCGGAGTATTCCTCGTCAGTGAGAGGCGAAATGGTGAGGCGGGGATTTTTGAGGAATTTCACTTTGCGCAGAGGCTTCTGGTCGCGCAGTTCGACGAGGGTGACCTGGCGGGGCAGGCGCTCCAGCGCGCGTAGGTCCACGACCAGATGTTTGGGCGACGGGTCGTGCGGGTCGGGATAGGGGTCGCGCGTGACGGCGGCGATGGCGTAGAGGGCGTACTCGGGCTTTCCGTGATAGCAAAGGGCGCGGTCGCCCTTTTTCATCTGCTTCAACTGGCGGAGCGCGTCGGGCTTGTTGCCGGCGTGGCGCCACATCTCTTTGCCCTTCACGAAGAGGGTATCCCAGTGATAGATGCGGGGATCAACCGCGAGCAGCCAGTGATGGATTCTGTTCACAGGTCGGATGGTGGTCATGTACCGTGGCCGGTCAGATTTTGACTGGCGAACTATACAACTAAGCGCCAAACAAACAATGGAAAATAGCGGCGTTGAGCGCCAAATACAAGAAAAAAAACGCAGCTAGGCGAGGTCGACGTAGATTTCTTCGCCGCGAAGCTCGGTGGGATAGCATTCGACGCCGGTTTCGGGCTGCTGGATGAGCTTTCCGGTGGTGACGTCGTATTGCCAGCCGTGCCAGGGGCAGCTCACGACGGAGCCTTCGAGGTCGCCTTCGCCGAGCGGGCCGCCGTGATGGAGGCATATGCTATTGATGGCTAAGAATTTACCGTCGAGGTGGGCAATAGCGACGGATTTGCCGTTGACCTGAAATTCGCGGATGGTGCCGGCGGGAATGTCGTTTACTTTGGCGGCGCGGTGGAAGGGCATTCGGGTGATTCTCCCGGAAAACAGAGCGGGAGTATAGCGATGAAATTGGAAAACATCAATCTGCGACTTAGGATGCCCGATGATGAAAACTAAAGTTACTAGTCCCTGCTCGTGACAGTGACCCAGAGGGTAATTTCCTGGAGGTTCTTGCATTTCGCGCAGTAAATGCTGCCACTTCCAACGCCTTTTCCGAGTCGAAAATGTTTGATCCTGGCGTCAACGACGATACTGCCAGCTTGAAGCGTCCGTCTTGCTCCGAATTTCGAGTGCTTTAGTCCCTTTTCAAGATCCCTAAGGTATACAACAAAGGGGGATGCACCCCCGTTTTTCCTCTGGCCCAAGATGTTCCTATCCGGCTCTGAGGGACGCGCCAATACGATTTCGAGAGCCAACACACCGCCCTCCACGGCCGAGAGTGGCCGAAGCATTAACAGATACTCTTCACCATCCGGGCTTTTGATCACAGTCTTCCAGGGCAAGGCTTCCTTGCCGTGCTCCCAGGTAACACGCTGGTTGAATAAAGTCTGTTGAGGAAAGGTTCTTATGCCGACGAACAATACAAGGAGAACTGCGGCTGACGATCGAATGGCAGCGGTTCTCATGGCGCGGAGCGTGCGGCTTCGACGGGGAGATTGGCGGATTCCCAGCCGGAGATGCCGCTGGCGATTTCGCTGACGGAGGTGAATCCGGCGCGCTGGAGGAGGCTGGCGGCGATGGAGGAACGATAGCCTCCGGCGCAATAGATCAGCAGCCCGCGGTCCTTCGGCAATTTCGAGATGCTCTCAGAGAGGTGGTTCAACGGAACGGCCATGCTGCCGGCGATGTGCTTTTGCTCGCGTTCGCGAGGGCCGCGAACGTCCACGGCGAGAGGCGCGTGCGTGGAGGCGAGCACTTCGGCGGCGTAGGGAGCGCTGAGACGTTCGGTGAAGGCAATCAGGTCCGGGCGCGACTGGAGAGCTTTCAGTCCGTCTTTCAGATATCCGGCAACGTGATCGAAGCCGATGCGGCCGAGGCGCACAGCGGATTCGCTCTCGCGTCCGGGATCGGCAATGATGACGATGGGATGTTCGCGATCGAGAATGGTTCCGGCCCAGGTGGCGTACTGGCCGGAGAGTCCGATATTGATGCTGCCCTTCAGGTGGGCGCAGGCGAATTCGCTGGGATCGCGCGTGTCGAGAATTTGCGCGCCGGCGGACT
>DAIRCW010000108.1:0-6541 GCA_036796475.1 Candidatus Acidiferrales bacterium
TGTATGCGAAAAATAATTCAAATTAGGGCATTGCGAGAGTGTTTGCAGAATTCCCGTCCCCGGCTGGCATCCCGCAGGCGGCGGCAGCGGCTTATAGCGCAGCGAGACATGGCCAAGATCCGAAAACACGTTGCCCGCATCGTAAAAAAGCGCCCCTCCCAAGTGGCTTCCCACAAACGGCGCGCGAATCGGAAATCGTATCTCCTGATTGAATACAATCATCGCTGTCCCGCCGATCGGAAATCCCGTCGTCGGGTCGCGCGGCCCCGCCTGGTTCAACGAGAATCCCCGCAAGCTCGTCCCGCCGCCGGCGAATAATCTTTCCGGCAGCGGAATGTCATCTTCTCCCGAACCATTGAATGCGCTCTCAATTCCAAAAGTCGTCGAGCGCGCGAACACCAGCGCGGAATGGCGAAACGGCGTGTACGTCGAATTCTGCACCGAGAAGCGCACGAAAGTCGCCGTGGAACCGAGCGACTTGGTCGCGAGGCTCACATCTGACGTATTGAAACTTCCGTGCGTCGCATCCGCCGGATTGTCGCGCCGGTCTCGCACCCAGGTCTCCTCAAATCCGGAAACTTTTGTCGGCTGGCTGAAAAGCGGCACTTCCGCCACGGACACTTTAAGATTGCTCGCGTTCACATGACGGTAGAAGTACCGTGTCTGCAGCGAACTGCTCGACGACAGATTCTGCGATAACTGAACGCTGCCTTCGTACCGTATTGCCGTGAACGTGTTGACATAGCTCGCCTTATCCGCGAAGCCCGTAATCACCAGATTGAGCCACGGGTACGTCAGAAAATTCGGCGCCGCGTAGCTCATCAACCCCTGATACTCCAGCGTGCTGCCTCGCAGCTTCAACGAAGCCGTGTGCCCGCGCCCGCCCACATTAATTTTTGAGACTTCGAAAATCCCCAGCGGGCTGGCATTGATTTCCGTGCCCGTTGCGTTCGACGTCGAAGCCAGCCTTTGCGCCTCGAATCCAAATCCGTAGCTCAACGTGTACCGCTTCCCTTCCTCCACATCCACCACCACATTTTTCTCCGGATAGCTCCCATCCGGATTCTGCGGCTGCACTTGCACGCGGTCGAAAACAGCCAGGTTGTACAACTTCTGCTGCGTCGCCAGAACGTCGCCTTCCCGCAGCGGCCCTCCCGGCTTCACCACCACCTGCCGGCTTATAATTCCCGGACGCGTATAGCGATATCCCTCCAGCAGCACTTGGCTGACGTCTACGCGCTGTCCTTCCGTAATCTCATAATCTAGATTTACGCGGTCCGCTCCCGCCTGAGTTACTTTCGCCTCAAACTGCGCGTCCGGATATCCTTGATCAAAATAATACGCAAGAATGTTGTCGCGGTCCGAGGTGACGTTCGCCTGCGAGTACGGCTGCCCTTTCGTCGAACCAATCACGCCCATCAGCGCCTTCGTCTGCGCCGCCGAGAGGCCCTTGATCCCATGAATGCTCAATTCCGCCACATGCGTCTGATTTCCTTCAACGATGTGGTAAAGGACAAAAATATCGCCCTTCTTCCCCTCATAGTCATCGCGCACTTCCGGATTCACTTGCGAATTCAAAAATCCGTTCGACAGATAGAGCGCATGAATCGAATTCGCGTCCGCCCGCACTAATCCCTGGCTGAAGCGCCCGCGCGCCAAGAATCCCTTCGGTTGAATCTGTGCCCGGCTTCGCAGCACATCCGTGCCGAAGTATCGATTCCCTTCGAAAACTACGCCGGCTAACTTATGCCGAATCCCGCGATCCAGTGTGTAGTGGATAACGTCCACGTGCGAGTTCGGATCCAGCTGCGTCGTGTAGTTCACCGTCGAATCGAAGTAGCCGTCGCTCTGCAGCCAGTCGCGAATGTTCCGCTTGCCTTCCTCCAGCAAATCCGCATCGACGTCTCCCTCCGCATACACCGGCACGAGCTTTCGTACCTCTTTCCCCGAAATCTTCACGCCCGTCACTTCCACAGAAACGCGCGGCCCCGCAACCGCAGAGATCGTCAGCGGCAGCGTCGCTGTTCTCGCGTCGTAGTTTCCTCGCGTCGCCGTCACTCGCGCTTCCAGATACCCGGCCGCTACCAAATAATTCCTCAGCCGCTCCGTGGCGCGGTCAATGCGCTCCGCCGTCACCGGGTTGCCCTTCTTGATTTTCACTTGGTCGTGGACTTCTTCCACCGGAAACGGTGTCTGGTTATCGATGGCCACTCCCGAGAGCTTCGCGCGCCGCCCCGGCACTACGGTCACAGTAATGTCAATTTGCCGCGTGTCCTCGTGACGCACCAGTCCGTAAGTCGCTTGCGCACCGTAAAATCCGTCTTCCTGCATTGTTTGTTTCAGCCGCTCAAGTCCCGCGCTCAAATCCGCAAGCTGAAAAGGCTGCCCGAGTGGAAGCCGCAGCGCCGCCAAAGCCGTGGCCTCATTCGGCGGCTCTTTCAATCCTTGAATGCGCAACACGCCATTGTAAAAATTTCGCGTGACCACAAAATCCACATGCAGCCCGTCCCCTTCTTCAATGGCCCTCGCCTCGATATCTGCAAACAGCCCGGTCGCGTTCAGATCGCGAATCGTCTCGCGCTCGTCCACAAAATCAAATTCGCTTCCCGGCTGAATCGCGCCCGTGGAAAGTCTTTCCGGAATCGGCTGCCCGTTCGCATCCACCACGCGCACGGCCGCGATTTTTTTCCCCTCCAATGCCGCTTCCTGCGCGCGCGTTACCATCGCCGCCGCGAAAATCACAATCCCAAGCACACCCATGCGCCCGATTCGCCTAACTCGCGCCGTTCTGCTTCTCCATTTCATCCTCGGTAAGATTCAGCACGTAGCATACGGCCTATGTCCCACATTTGAAAAGACGATATGATAGAGGCGTGCGCGTCCACCGCGCCCACTCATGGAACCCAGGCTCCGCGAAAAATACTCGCGCCAGATCCTTTTCTCCGCCATCGGCGAGGCCGGCCAGCAGCGCCTGCTCGACTCCAGCGCCGTTCTCGTCGGCTGCGGCGCTCTCGGAACAGTCTGCGCCGGCCTTCTCGTTCGCGCCGGAATTGGCCGTCTCCGCATCATTGATCGCGACTTCGTCGAACTCTCCAACCTCCAGCGCCAGTCCCTTTTCGAAGAATCCGACGCCCGCGATTCCCTCCCCAAAGCCGTCGCCGCCGAACGCCGCCTTCGCTCCATCAACTCCGATGCAAAAATCGAAGCCATCGTTAGCGACCTCGTCCCAGAAAATGCCATTGAGTTACTCTCCGGCTTTCCTCTGATCCTCGACGGCACCGACAATTTCGAAACGCGCCTGCTTATCAATGACGCCGCAGTTTCCCTCAGCGTTCCCTGGATTTACGCAGCCGCCGTGGGAAGTTACGGCCTCACGTTCGCCATTCGCCCCGGGGAAACCGCCTGCCTCGCCTGCCTTCTCGAATCCTCCGGCGAATTTCGCCGCTCCGATTTCGAAGAAACGTGCGACACTGCCGGCATTTTAAACAGCGTCGCCAGCGTGATCGCCTCAATCGAATCCGCCGAAGCGCTCAAATTCCTCACTGGCAATCGCGCCGCTCTCAATGATCGCCTCGTCTCCTGCGACGTTTGGAAGAATCGCTTCCAATCCGTTCGCGTCGAACGCAATAAATCCTGCCGCGCCTGCGTCCAGCATAATTTCTCGTACCTCGAAGGCGAAGCCCAGCCCCACGTCACCATGTGCGGACGCAACTCCGTCCAGATCCACGAACGCAGCCGCCATCTCGATCTCAGCGAACTCAGCCGCCGCCTCGAACATTCCTTCTCCGGTATCCGTCGCAATGATTTCCTCCTGCGTTTTGCCGTCCCCCCCTACGAAATGACCATCTTCTCCGACGGCCGCGCCGTCATCAAAGGCACGCAAGATCCCGCCATCGCCCGCTCCCTCTACGCCCGCTACATCGGCGCCTGAATCCCCGCTTTTTTGGAGTGCGGCACCTGATTCCCTGTGTAGCGCAGCCTTTCGCCGCTTTATACTCTGCGGGCCTTGCTTTTTTTGAGTGCGGCTTGCCCTGAGCACTGCCGAAGGGCGGCTCGATGCGCTCTTCGCATTCCGGACGCATCTGCGACATGCGCCCGCTTTTTTTGGAGTGCGGCGTCTCGACGCCGCTTTGCCGCCATCGGAATGTCACAAGCGAACGTTGGCTCGCTCGTCGCGCACTAACTTTCGACGATACGCCCGCCTTAATGCATCATTCCCTGCTTCCGCTCCCTTAACCCGCTTTCCCGCTTGACTCTCGCTCTCCGCACGTCAATATATCCGCAGCATTTTTCTCAATGCGATCATTTTTTCAGGAGCACGCCATGCGACTTCTTCGCCTTCTCGCCATTCTTCTTGCCGCCTTCCTCTTTGCACCACAAATCTTCGCCCAGCAGAACTCCTCCGCCTCGCTCCAGTCCAATTTCGCCGGCAAATTGTCTGCGGACCTGAATCGCATAGCCTCCTCCTACGACGGCGTCATGGGCATCTTCGTCAAAGACCTAACCTCCGGCGAATCTTTCGCCGTAAACGCCGACTCTTCCTTCGCCACCGCCAGTTCCATCAAAATCCCCATCCTCATCGAACTCATGCGCCAGGCCCAATCCGGCCGCATCAATCTCGCCGAACGCGTCGACATCCATCGCGCCGGACTCGTCGGCGGCAGCGGCGTCCTCCAATTTTTCTCCGACGGCGGCTCGGCCATTTCCGTCCACGATTTGGCCGTGCTCATGATCGTCCTCTCCGACAATTCCGCCACCAACATCCTCATCGACCGCGTCGGCATCGGCAGCGTCAACTCCATGCTGCGCGGCCTCGGCTTCGACAAAATTGTCCTCGCGCGCAAAATGATCGACCTCGCCTCGGAACAGGCCAATCGCGAAAACCGCGCCACGCCGCGCCAGATGGCCACTCTTGTTGAGGAATTAAATGCGGGAAAACTGCTCGATGCCGCTCACACGAAACAAGCTCTCGAAATTCTCGAATATCCCAAAGACAGTCCGCTCCGCGCCGGCGTTCCGCCCGAAATCACCGTCGCCGAAAAGCCCGGCTCCCTCACGGGCGCGCAGTGCGACACCGGAATCGTTCTCCTCGCCGGGCGCCCCTACATCATTTCCGTCATGACCGCTTTCAATTCCTCCGACGGCAATCCCGCCATCACCGCCGTCTCCGCCCGCGTCTTCAGCTACTTCAACCGCCTCGCCCACGCCAACGCCTACGGCGTCCGCGTCCATTAGCCTTTCGATGAGATTCGCCAATTCGTGAACTCCGGTGACTAGCCACTCGTCACTCGCCACTAGTCACTGCACTTCTACCTTGGGCAAAGTGCGTTTTTCTTGCGATTAGAAAAAGTGATGTGGCTCATTCCAAGCCACTTGGCTCAACTTCTAATTTTTCATAGATCTTGCGATTAGAAATTCACGGCGGCCATTTCGTGCGGAGGTACTACCCCGATTTTAGTACTCGATAGGCGGCGAAGTCTTGGCCACGCTAAGGCTTGCCAGAGGACGTGGCTTCTGAAGTGAGCAACGGGGGAAGCGAGTTGACGAGTTTGACGGTTTCGAGGCTGACGGTGATGACCTGGCCGATGAGGCGGAGGATGTATTGCGGATCGTCGGCGCGATTTGGGTCATTGGTGATGCCGCTGCGCTTGTCGGTTGAGACTTGATATTGGTCAATGACCCAATCGAGGGAGGAGCGGTTGCCGAGGCGGTATTCGAAAGTCTCGGGCGGGATGCCGGAGAGAGTGAGGAAGTCGTTGTAGACGATCTGTGTCTTGTCTTTGCTCAGACGCATTTTGGTGACGGAGTAGTCGAGTTTCTTGCCGGGCTTTTCGATTTTCTTGAGCTTGTATTCGGGCTGCTTTTCATAGTGGACGTGAATTTCTGCGAGGCGCTTTCCGGTTTTGACGAAGGCGCGGAAAACGTCAGAGTCTTTCGCGCCGGGGCTGCCCGAAATGAACGGAATGCGCGGAAGTTCACGGCGAAGATTGGCGGCGTAGCGCTCGCGGTATTCGGGATGATGCAGGACGGCGTAGACGTAATGGAAGATGTCCCATTTGGTGATCGACTTGTCGGCATAGTGCGAGCGGAACTGTTCGAGCGCCCAGTCAGTGATGTTCTCGCGGCGATTGGTGCCGTCCTCGTCGTACGCGTAGAACGGGAAACATTGCGTGCCGCAGCCTGGGCCGCTAAGGTGTAGATCGACTGGTTTTCGAGAGGCGAGGACCAAAAACGGCTTTTCTGATCCAGGACCGGTCAGACAGATGAGTTCATTTTGTGCTCTTTCTGCTTCGGGAAGGAAACCTGCGGTCTGGCCCGGCTCGTCCACGGCGATATCAGCAAGATAAAGGAATCGCGAAGCAAAAGGCCGATAGAGGACTGAGCGAATATTGTTCGGGTCGAACTCAGTCACATTAGCTCCCCTCATGTGTCGCTTCAGGTTTCGACTCCATTTAAGTGAGCTATGGTCGAGGAATCCGTCGAGGTCCTTTGGCTTTCCTTTGCGTTGGAACCGGTGCAGCTCCACCGCGTAAGCTTCGAG
>DAIRCW010000108.1:6551-9519 GCA_036796475.1 Candidatus Acidiferrales bacterium
CGAGGAATTGCTGCACGTGTTCTCGCACGGAGCTGTGCTCAAATCCGTAGACGACGGCATCACGATTAGTCGAAATTCCCAGAGAGTGTTTGTTGAAGACTTCGTTCTTCTCGCCGGCTAGCGGGGGGAAGGTTTTGAAATCGTCTACCAAGCCATGAGTGAGCCAAATGTGCCGGTCGTCTGGTGTGATCTGCTGCCATTCAATTGCGCTCGCCCGATCGTTTTTCAGCAAAAAGTCGTATTTCTCCTCCTTTCGCCAGGAATGGCCTAGGCTTGAATACCGCACACAGCTGTGGGCGTTTTTCGATTGAGTGGCCCGCCGGACGAAGATATTTATGCTTACGCCGACCTGTATTCCGAACACATTGTGGGTTGTTCCGGAGAGCTTTGGGTTTTTGCGAACGTTGCCTCCGAGATCGAGTACAAACTCCTCTTCTAGGTGGGCACGTACGCCGTCCAACGAATGATCATCGACAAAACTGTCGTTCGTGACGAAGCAGACAACGCCCTCGGCTCCTATCCGGTCGGTCGCCCACCTGATGGCCTTGATGTATGGGTCCTGCAGCTTCCTGAGCAAGGTAGCCTGCGAGCTTCTCGCATAAGTCTCAGAGACGCGCTGGTCAATGACAGGATACTTTCGATTCTTATTGTTGTCGGTCTCATTGGCTTGCCCTGCGTTGTATGGTGGGTTACCAATGATGACGAAGATTGGTGATTTTTTTTGACGCTTTACACGTTCGGCATTTTCGGCGGTCATAAACCCTAGTTGCGATTGCTCAGGCTCTGCCAGTTCGAAAGTATCGACGAGACAGATGCCGGGGAAGGCTTTGTATTCGCCGGTGCGGTCGAAGAAGGCGTGCTCGATGTTCATGCTGGCGATGTAGTAGGGCAGGAGCATCACTTCATTGCAGTGCAATTCGTTTTCGTACTTGTAGGCCAAGTCGGTTGCTTTAATTTCCTGCATGATGCGGACGATGAAATTGCCGGTGCCGACGAAGGGATCGAGAATGTGGACGCCTTTGTCGCCGAGCGAGCGGCCGAATTCTTTTTGCAGGATTTCCTCAACGCTGCGGACCATGAAATTCACGATGGGCTGCGGCGTATACACGATGCCGTGGGTGTCGGCTCCTTTAGGGGAGTAGCCCTGGAAGAAGCGCTCGTAGACTTTGTTTAAGAAGGCCTGTTTTTCGGAGAAGCTGGAAGTTTCTTCGGCGCTGCGCTCGATGGCTTTGTAGAAACGGTCAAGGCCGCTCAGGAATTCGTCGCGATTGAAGGCGCGGCGAGTGAGTTCGGTGATGACTTTTTCGATTTCAGCGGCGACGACGTTGCGACGAGTGAAATCGGGATTGTTGAAGATTTTGCGGAAAATGCGCTCGGTGAGCAGATGCTGGACGAGCATGCGTTCGACGGCTTCCTGCGAGAGGTTGGGATTGATGGCCTGACGGCAGAGGGCGTAGAAATCGTCGAAGCTGCGAACGAAGGAGGGATTGCGGCGGCGCTCTTCGGCGATAAGTTTTTCGACGGCGCGCGAAAGTTCGGGAATGCGTTCGGAGAAATCGCCGACGGCCTCTTCCCATTCGAGGATGTGAGGCGCTTTGTAATCGAAGAAGGTGTTGACGACGTAAACGAGCGCGTCGGGCTTGACGATGCTGTCGTCGAAGATTTTGGCGTTGCCTTGATAGAGGATGGCGCGTTCGGGGGCCTGGAAGATGATGTTGTCGCGGGGGTAGCCCTTGTCGAGTTTGCGGGCGACTTCACGGGCTAGATCGTCCTGGTCGTCTTTGGCTTCCCAGTAGCCGTAGGGCAGGTGATACATATCAACCATCGCGCCGTCGACGATGACGGACGAGCGGGCACGCTCGATGCGATATTCGGGGACGAGAGTGAGCTTCGGCGTCGCTTTCCGACCGCATGCTGCGAGAAGCGTTTGGAAAGCGCTGCGAACGGCCCCTTCGTGGTCGATATAGAGCTGGCCGAACTGATGAAGCGTGTCGTAATAGGCTTTGACCGCCGCGTGGCCGGGCTTCAGGGAAAGGGACATGCGGGAGGGATGTTAGCAGAGTGAATTGCGCGATGCGAATACCTTGCGCGAGTTTGTTATGCAACGCACAAGGCCGCGCAAAAGGAAGAGACTCACTGGTGAAACGCAATTCTTACGATTCGAAAACGCGGCTGGCGAAGGAAGGGTTCACCCAATTCTTCTTTCATTCTCCTGCCGCGCGGCGACGCGCTCGATGTTCTCGCGGCAATTCATCAGCGTGAGGAACGTGCTCAAAATCCGCGCCTTGGTTTCATCCGTCAGACTCGCGCCGCCGGTCGCCAGTTGCGCCAGCTTTTGACCGTGCTCGCCCATGTACTTGCGCATCTCGTCGTAACGCTCGCGCCTGGTCTGCCCCGTCGCCGTCTCGCGGCGCATCTGCATGCACGTCTGCTCGAGGTCCAGCGTGAAGTGCAGCAGGCAGCGCTTTTGTTCCTCCAATTGCTGCGGCACGCGCGCCTTGCAACCGACAATCTCGCAATTCACCAGCATCGTTCGCCCCAAGTCCCAATTTTCTCGCGATGGGCCCTTACCGCTTCTAACATCCCCGCTGACCAAAATCCAGCCTCGCGCCGCCCCGCTGTTCCAATCTGACATAGCCTTGCCGCGCCCGCGCCGCGCTTCCGCCCGGCTAGCCGCCCAGCTAATCCAAATCACCGCCGCCAATCCTCGTGAACGAGCGCCTGCGCCTCCGCCCCTTCTCCCCCAGATGCCTTGCAACTCGTGGTACAATGCCCAAGACGCGCCTGTAGCACGGCTGAATTTAAGTCTGTAACCGGCCCGGCTGCGACCGATGTGCTCCATGGCTGGCGTGAAAATTAGAAATTTTGCCAAGTGCCCCAAAATCAGCAATATGCAAATTTCTAATCGATAAGTTTTGGGCACATTTTGAATTTGAGCTGCGGCTCGATAGCTTGCTGGCATAAACGC
>DAIRCW010000109.1:0-9506 GCA_036796475.1 Candidatus Acidiferrales bacterium
CATGCTGATGGAAATGGGCGTGAATGGGATTATGAGCGATTATCCGGATCGGCTGAAAAAAGTGGTGGAACAGGTTGGCACGGCGAAATAGCAGAGGCAAAGAGGCAGGGAGGCAAAGAAGCAAGGAAGCAAGGAAAAGGCGGCGGCTAACGTTGTGGTGCGAGAGCGTGGAAAAGTTGGGCGAGTTGGGCAAGTGATAATTCTTCGGCACGTGAATTTGCAGTGAGCTTGCAGGCGGCCAGCGCGTCGGCGATTTGGTCGTCGCTAAAAATAGACTTCAGATTGTTCCGCAGGGTTTTTCTCTTCTGAGCGAACGAGCGCTGCAGAAATTCCAGAAAAGCTGAATCGTTTTCGATGCCGAGGCGCGCGCGTTCGCCGGGGAGCTGCATGGCGACAAGCGCGGAATGCACTTTCGGCGGCGGACGAAACGCGCCGGGCGGAATGCGGAGGATGATTTCCGGCCGCGTGAAATACTGGCAGAGCGTGGAAAGATAGGCGTATTCGCGATGATGCGGAGTCGCAACGATGCGTTGCGCGACTTCGAGTTGAATCACAATGTGAATGGATTCGATTTGCGCAGCGAAGCGGAAAAGATGAGCGAGAATCGGCGAGGTGATGTAGTAGGGCAAGTTGCCGTAGACGTGGAAGCATTCTGATGTGAGCGCGTTGAGATTCACGGAGAGGATGTCGGATTCGACGATTTCGATATTTGATTGTGCGGCGAAGCGCATGCGGAGCGCGGAAGCGAGCGCGTGATCCGTTTCGATGGCGATGATGCGGCTTGCGCGCGCGGCGAGGAGTTCGGTCATCTCGCCATGGCCGGCGCCGATTTCGATCCACGTGGCGTCAGGCGCGGGCGGGAGCGTTTGCGCGATGTGCTGCCGCCAGGTGAGGCTGGATAGAAAATGCTGGCCAAGCTTTTGACGGGGCATTTAGGGCCGGCTCAATCGGTTTCCGACACAATCGGTCGCGGGTTTGCTTGCTTCGATTTTCGGGGTTCGATGGGCACGGCGTAGCCCCTGTGCCGTTGTATTGGTCCTTGCTCCGGTCGGAGGATTTCGTGAAATCCATGGTGAAGGTTGCTTGCCATGCGCAAGATAAGGCCAGCGATTCGGTGCGCCGATTCAGCGGTCTCTCGGAGCGCCTGTTTGACTCGGACGGAGTTGTCGCCGCTCTCGGCTATGTACCTTTCGTCGGCCTCTCCGCCGTTATGTTCATAGACGTGGCGACGACAGAACATTATCTTGGCGAACTCAATATCATCGACCTTCAGCCCGTCGGTGATATCGATACCGAAAATCTCGTTTAGGTCTGCGGTGACTAATTGCAGATTGTGGAAGCGCTTGTTTTCGATTCTATTCTTGCGGGCAGGTATCAGTGGGACATGCTTGATCAGTTGGCTAACGTACTGGCCGACAAATGAATCGAATACAGCAACAGAATCTCTCACGCAGTCCTCGTACGGTCCCCCGGCGTTGATTCGGACCCGGATGCGCGGAATAATTGTTGTCGATAACTCTTGAAAATCATTTCTAGTGCCGCACATCGCGCAATAGCCAAATGTGCCGAGAATGTCATTGAATCCACCGCAAGCATTGCAAGTGAATTTGCTTTGTTGGCTTTCTTCTGCGTAGTAAAAAGCTGGCTTCTCGGCATCCTTGCCCGCTGCATCCGCAACCGCGTCCATGTCTATGACGTACTCGCCGTTACGCTCGGCGGTAAGCGCCTCTCTCATCTTGACGCAGCACTGGTGAATGTAGGCTCTCTGAGCATTCGAAAGAAAGTCGAGGCGCGATGAGTGGAAGCCGCAATATGGACAGAATTGCACGTCGAGTTCGCCACGCCAGTATTTGGCGCAAACGGGGCACTGATGTCCGAATCTCCCTTCGCTGTCCGAACCAACAAATACGAGGTAGCAACCAGGGACAGGAGCCGGACTCACTGGGTGCCCGATTCCTCCAAGTTCGGCCTGCCCGACCACAATGCCTTGTGGAAGTGCATAAACCGCGAAGATCACTGCAGCATTCGGCCTGCAATGTTGCCATCCGATCTGATAGGAACGGTGCCCCTCTGGACTTGTCGCTACCCGTATAATTACTTGCCCGCCGGTGTGGGCGATCTCTTGAAAATCTGCAGGTTGGGCCATAGGCATCCATAATAATAGCTAATAGTGTTGGGTCAGTCACCAGAACCTTAGGTCTTTGGAAGAGTCTGTCGATACGGTGCGTCTTCACGTGTAGCGGGGCAATCAGTATGTGTATAATTCTTGCGGGCAGAAGCGACCGCTGAGATGAAAATACTTTTTGTATCGCCGGAGGGGCTGCCGTTCTCGAAGACGGGCGGGCTCGCGGACGTGGTGGAGGCGCTGCCGCGTTCGCTGGCGGAGAGCGGGCATCAGGTCGCCATACTGCTGCCGCGGTATCGCGGAAATCAGTCGAGCAAAACCATCATTTCGAGCCTCAGCGCGCCGCTCGGTGGGACGATGCGTTTTCCGGCGATCTGCGAAGCGGGCACGTTCGAGGGCGTGCGCTACTACTTCGTGGATGATCCGGAGTTTTTCAACCGCGAAAAACTTTACGGCGACAAAGCAGGCGATTATCCCGACAACGCGCTGCGTTTTGGCGAGTTGAGCCGCGCGGCGATCGAATTTGCCAAGCAGGTGTGGATGCCGGAAGTGATGCATTGCCACGACTGGCAAGCGGCGCTCGCGCCTGTGTATTTGCGGACGATTTATGCGAACGATCCGTCGCTGACGCATCTGCCGGTGGTTTTCACGGTGCACAATTTGGGTTATCAGGGGCTTTTCCCGCGCACGGCGCTGGCGGATGTTGGTCTGCCTGACAGCCTGTTCCGAATCGATGCGCTGGAATACTACGGGAAAATCAATTTGCTGAAGGGCGGCCTGCTTTTTTCGGATTACATTACGACCGTCAGCCGGAAATATGCGAAAGAGATTCAGACCACGGAATACGGATGCGGCTTGGAGGGAGTCATTCAGTCGCGCGGAAAGCGCGTAGTGGGAATTTTGAACGGCGTGGACTACACGCAGTGGAATCCCGAAACGGACACGCACATTGCAGCGACGTATTCGGCGAAATTGCTCGATGGCAAGCGGCTTTGTAAAAAAGATCTGCTCAGCGTATTTCAATTGCCCGCCGAAAATATGGAACGGCCGCTCGTTGGAGTTGTTTCGCGCTTCGTGGACCAGAAGGGCTTCGATTTAATTGCAGACACCGCGGCAGAATTAATGAAAGAGGATCTGGCCCTGGTGGCGCTGGGAAACGGCGAAGCGAAATATGAAAAGCTGTTCCAGGAGCTGGCGAAGAAATATCCTTCGCGCGTGGGCGTAAAAATCGCGTACGACAATACAATCGCGCATAAAATCGAGGCGGGGGCGGATATGTTTTTGATGCCGTCGCGCTACGAGCCGTGCGGGCTAAATCAGATCTATAGTCTGAGGTATGGAACGATTCCGATTGTGCGCGCGACGGGCGGGCTCGATGACACTGTGGAACCATTCAACGCGAAAATGGGTAAGGGAACGGGATTCAAATTTGAGGCCTATCAGGGCGCAGCTTTGATAAAGTGTGTGCGCGAGGCGCTGGCCGCGTACCGCGATTTGGCGCAACGGCGCGCGTTGCAGACGAATGGAATGGCCAAGGATTTTTCGTGGAAAGCGTCCGCGGCGGAGTATGTGAAACTGTACGAGGCCGCGAAGCAGTCGCGAATCCAGGCCGCGGTGGCAACATCTAATGTGTAGCGGGCAGATTCAACAAATCCGCGAAGGTTGAGGGAGAAAAATGTCGCAAAACGTAGCGGCGGTAAGCGATTCGAACTTCCAGGCTGAGGTGCTGGAGGCCAGCAAGAATCAGCCGGTGATGGTGGATTTTTGGGCGGAGTGGTGCGGTCCGTGCCGAGCGCTTTCGCCGACGGTGGACAAAATTGCCACGGAGCGCGTGGGCAAGTTGAAAGTCGTGAAAATGAACGTGGACGAGAACATCAATACACCGGGACGGTACAACGTCCGCGGAATTCCCACGCTGCTGATTTTCAAGGGCGGGCAAGTGGCCGAGCAAATCGTCGGCGCGGTGCCGAAGGAAAACATTGACCGCGCGCTCGAACGGCACCTCGCTTAAAACGAAGCAACCTCCAGGAGCAGGCTGTGCAGCGCGAAGAGCTGGATGATCTGGTTATTGCGCAGATTTATTCCTTCCGGGCGGAAGCGGAGCTCGCGCGCTCGGCGCTCGAAGCGAACGGCATCGAAGCAATGATCGAGGCAGACGATTGCGGGGGCCAGCGGCCGCTGCTGGGAGCGAATCTTGGCGTGCGGGTCTTGGTGCGGCGCGCAGATGAGAGCAAAGCCAAGAGCTTCCTCGAGTGAATGTACCTGCCATTGGAATTTCCATTCAAAATCTTGCCTTACGAGCACGGCCAGCGTAGGATGATGGGTCTGCGCTGGTTGTAATCTCTCTGAAATATTTTCCGAGTACGGTTCGAGCGGGCAGAGTGCGGCTGGGCGAGCAGAAATAGCGAACGAGAAGGCGGGAGCGAGTGACGAAAGCGATCGCGATTGTTGGCGCGCAGTGGGGCGATGAAGGCAAAGGCAAGGTGGTGGATTATCTTGCCGGCTCGTTCGACCTCAGCGCGCGTTACGGCGGCGGGCACAATGCCGGACACACGGTGATCATAAACGGGCACAAATTTGTCCTGCAATTGATTCCGTGCGGGATTCTGCGGCCGGGGAAAAAAGCAATCATCGGTTCGGGTGTGGTGGTGGACCCAGCGGCGCTGATTTCCGAAGTGGAGAGCATCGGCAAGGGCGGCGTGGACGTGAATGGCCGGCTGTTCCTGAGCAATCGCGCGCATCTGATTTTCCCGTTTCATCGCGAACTGGAAAAATCGGCGGAAGCGGCGCGCGGACCGCATCGCATTGGCACCACTTCGCGCGGAATCGGGCCGGCCTACGAAGACAAAATGGCGCGCTGCGGTTTGCGCGTGTGCGATTTGATGGATGCAGAGCGGTTCGAGCGTAAACTCGAACATGCCATCGAAGAGAAGGATGCGTTCAGCCGTTCCTGTTACGGTCAGGGACTCGAAACCGCGGGAATTTTGGAACGGTATAGCGAAATGGCCGGAAAAATTCGTGGATTCGTGACGGATACGTCGGCGCTGGTGAATTGCGCTCTGGCGGAAGGCAAGTCCATTTTGTTCGAAGGTGCGCAGGGCACGATGCTGGATATTGACCACGGGACGTATCCGTATGTAACGTCGTCGAGCGCGACGGCGGGTGGCGCGTGCACCGGCCTTGGCGTCGCTCCAACGCGGGTGACCGGCGTGATTGGCGTTACGAAGGCGTACACGACGCGCGTGGGCGGCGGGCCATTTCCCACGGAAATGCCGGATCTTGATGCGCAGGCGGTGCGCGACCGCGGCAACGAGTATGGTGCGGTGACGGGGCGTCCGCGGCGCTGCGGCTGGCTGGATTTGATGATGTTGCGCTACGCGATTCAAGTGAATGGAATTGATTCTCTGGTAGTGACGAAGCTGGACGTATTCGATACGCAAAAAGAAATTCAGGTTTGCGTCGGATACAAATACCGCGGCGCGAAGCTCTCGGAAATGCCCGCCGAGGTGGAAGTGCTCGCGGAAATCACTCCGGAGTACAAAACTTTGCCGGGCTGGCAGCAGAGAACCGATCACATTCGCGCGGCGCAGGAATTGCCCAAGGCTGCGCGCGACTATCTGAAATTCATCTCCGACTGGCTCAGTGTGGAGATTGGAATGATTTCCACCGGGCCGGAGCGCGACGCCACAATTATTCCTCCCGGAACAAAGCTCGCATCCTGGCTGTGAACCTTCATGCCGTCGTATCAAGAAGCGCGCGCAATCATTGTTGAAAAATGCCGAGGGCTGGGGCGGGCGCCGGGGACGGAAATTCTCGAATTGAAGGATGTTTTTGGGCGCGTGCTGGCGCAAGCAATTCGCGCGGACCGCGATTATCCGCCGTTTGATCGCGCAGCGCGCGATGGCTTCGCGGTGCGTTCGGTGGACTGCCGGAATGCGGGCGCGTCGCTGCGAGTCATCGGCGAGGTTGCTGCGGGAGCGGGCTTCGCGCGGCGCGTCGGCGTGGGCGAATGCGTCCAGATTATGACGGGCGCGCCTGTTCCGGAAGGCGCGGATGCCGTGGTGATGATTGAGCAGACGCACACGGGAACTGCGAAGGATCAAGTTGTCATCGACAGAACCGCTGCGCCGGGTATGAATTTTGTGCCGCGCGGTTCGGAATCGCGCAAAGGCGACGTTTTGCTCAGGGCGGCGGCGCGAATCGGCGCTGCGGAGGTGAGCATCGCCGCGCAGGTCGGCTGTACGCATCTGATGGTTTATCGCAAACCGCGCGTTGCGATTTTGTCCACCGGGAATGAAGTGGTTGAAGTTGGCGCACAGCCCGGCGCGCATGAAATTCGCAACAGCAACAGCTTTTCACTTGCAGCGCAGGCGGCATGTGCGGGCGCCGAAGCCGTTCCGTTGGGGAATGCGGCGGATCGCAGCGAAGAAATTCGTGCGAGCATCCTGCGCGGGTTGCAGGAAGACGCGCTCGTTATCAGCGGAGGCGTTTCGGCAGGGAAATATGATTTGGTCGAGCCGGTGCTGCGAGAACTCGGTGCGGAATTCTTCTTTGACTCCGTGGAAATTCGGCCTGGCAGGCCGGCTGTTTTTGCGGTGTGTCGAAAAAAGCCTGTGTTTGGGCTGCCAGGGAATCCCGTTTCGACGATGGTGACGTTCGAGTTGCTGGTCACGCCGGCGCTCGATATTTTGGGTGGTGCGGAGCCACGTGCCCTGCCGCTGCTCAAAGCAAAACTGACAACCGCGGTCGAACAACGTGCTGCGCTGACGCATTTTTTGCCGGCGCGAATTGAGTGGAGCGGCGGCGAAGCGATTGTCTCTTTGCTGCAGTGGCAAGGCTCAGGAGATGTAGTGACGGTTGCGCGGGGGAATTGCTTTCTCGTGGTGCCCCAGAATAATTTGAAGCTCAGTGCGGGCGAATTAGTGGACGTTTTACCACGCAGCGGGATAGTGTAGGAGCGCCAGGGTTCGGCGCATAGAAAAAATGAAACGCTCGCTCACACATTACGATTCGCGCGGCCGCGTGCGCATGGTGGACGTGACGGCAAAAGCCGCGACAGAACGCAAAGCTACGGCGCGCGGGTTTGTGCGTATTCATGCGGACGTTCTGGCGAAAATCCGCAAAATGAAAACGCCCAAGGGCGATCCGTTTGAAGTATCGCGGATTGCGGGAATCGCGGCGGCGAAGCGCACCGCGGAGTTGATTCCTCTTTGTCATCCGCTGCTGCTGACGCACATAGATGTTGCGCTGGAGCTGTGCGAAAATGGAGTGGAAATCATATCGAAGGTGACCGCGGCGGGACCCACCGGAGTGGAAATGGAAGCGCTGACGGCAACAGCGGTCGCGGCGCTGACTCTTTACGACATGTGCAAAGCATTGGACCGCAGCATGGAGATTCAGGAAATCTATTTGCTCGAAAAAGCGGGAGGGCGGAGCGGCCATTACGTGCGGCCGAAGTCCGCGCGCGCGAAGCGATGAAGGGCGTCAAAGTTCTCGTTGTGGACGACAACAAGCAGGTGCTGAGCCTGATTGCCAAGGGGTTGGAGCCGCATGGTGAAGTTCGCACGGCGTCAGATGGCGCGGATGCGCTGCTCAAGATTGTGGATGAAACGCCGGACCTGATTCTCTGCGACTATCGCATGCCCGGCCTCGACGGGCGCCAGTTGTATGAGAAATTGCGCAGCCGGTTCGCCTCAAAACCAATTCCGTTCATTTTCCTGTCTAGCCGCAGCGATCTGGACGAAAAGCTGCGGCCGATGGTGGACGGCGTCGAAGAATTCATCGTCAAGCCTTTTTTCGTGCATGAACTCGTGCGGCGCGCGAAAAAAGTGATTGACCGCCTGCAGCTCGAAAAATTGCAGAAGACCTCGGCGCGACCCGGCGTGATTCAAGGACGGCTTGAGGAGATGAGCATTCTCGATCTGATGCAGTCCATCGAGATGGGCCAAAAAACTTGCAAGCTGACCGTGCGCAGCGAGGGCAAGACATGCGACATTTTTTTCGCCGGCGGGCAGTGCCAGGATGCGCAGCTGGGCAAAGTGAAAGGCGAGCCCGCGGTGTACGAAGCGGTGCGCTGGCCGCGCGGCGAATTCGAGATTGATTTCAACGCGGCGCCTTCGCGTACAACCATCGAGCGCTCGACCACGGGCGTCTTGATGGAAGCCATGCGATTGATGGACGAGAGCCAGCAGGAAGTTTCCGAGGGCCAGCCCGACGCGGCGAAGAGTTGAACTGAGCGCCTCAGACGCGGCAAGCACGATGCGAATTTCCATTGTCACAGTCAGCGATTCGGTTTCCTCCGGTACTCGCGAGGACCTCTCCGGCAAAGCGCTCGAGTCGCGCTGCGGCGAACTTGGCTGGCAGGTGATTTCCAAGTCGGTCGTCCCGGATGATGAAGCGCTCATTCGCGCGCAATTGGCGGCGCTTGCGGATACGACGAAAGTTGACCTCGTGCTCACGACGGGCGGCACGGGACTCGGACCGCGCGACGTGACGCCGGAAGCGACGTCCACAATCGTAACGCGCCAGATCCCTGGATTCGCGGAGTTGATGCGGCAAACGGGCCTGCAGAAAACGCGCAAAGCGGCGCTTTCGCGGGCGATTTGCGGGATTCGCGGCGAGTGCCTGATCATCAATTTGCCGGGCAGCCCGCGCGGCGCAGTGGAATCGTTCGACGCGATCGCGGAGCTGCTGCCGCATGCCATTGACGTGCTGCACGGCGCGCGCCACGATTGATGATGTTGCGCGGCAATTCGCGCTGAAGGTCTCGAAGTCGATGGATCCCAAATCATCTCGCAAAGACATTTCCGGGGCGGCGAAGCAGTTCGCCATCGCGATGCAGATTCCGTTCTCGCTGGTCGTGCCGGTGTTCGCGGGCGGCGGAATCGGTTATTTGCTCGACAAGTGGCTGCACACGGGATTCGTTCTAACCCTGGTGCTCGGGCTCGCTGGATTCGGCATCGGGCTACGCGAAGTGCTGAAGCTCGCGAGCGCGGCGGATTCCACATCGAATAAGAAAAATGACCACTGAGACGGAAGCATTGGCTATAGAACGACGGATTGAGCGCTTCATCCTGCTGCTCGGAGCAGCCTTCGCCGTTGGCGCGGCGATTGGCTGGGGTCGGCATGCTTCGGAGGCAACGCTGATTGGAACGGCGCTCTGTTGGTTGAATTTTCGATGGCTGCGGCAAGGCGCCACGGGGCTGATGCGCCTGGCGGCGGCGCAGGCCGGAGCGGAGCGCGTGCACGTTCCGCGCAGCGTTCACGCGAAATTCTTCGGCCGGCTCGTGTTGCTGCTCGCAGTGGCGTATGTTATTCTCGCTTGGCTGCGGTTGCCTGCAGTTGCTTTTCTGTGCGGCGCGGCGGCGGTGGTGCCTGCGAT
>DAIRCW010000110.1:0-859 GCA_036796475.1 Candidatus Acidiferrales bacterium
CCGCTTTCGCGGAGCGGGGACAGGTTCCGGTGGAAATTTTGCATGGGGCGAATTCGTTCGTGCCGATCGGCGGCTTGAGCTGCACTTTCGACAAAGTCTCGGGCTTGTTCGCTACCATGTGGCCGATCACAGCGCCTTTCACGAGTCCTACATGCGAGAACTAGGAGTTTGGGAACGGTGTCAGTATCCAGCGTTTTCGGATAACCCGATGGTCGCGTTCGAAGCGTTGCTACATGACCTCGCCTTCGCGGAGGATTTCCTGGAAGGCTCCGCTGAAAAGTTGCGGCAGGCAGCTGCCAAAGAGGAAGTCGCCGAGAGGGCTCGCCAAGAGGATGAGATGGCAGGCAATGTCGGGGACAAAAGAAAAATCGAACAGATGCACCGATGTTTTCATCAGAAAGAATATCGCGAAGTCATTAACCTATCTCGTGCGCTGAAGTATCCAAATCGTCTGAGTGAGTCTGAACGAAAGATGGTCGAGATTGCACAAACACGAGCTGGGGCCGATGCGGAGAAAAGCAGTTCAGGCCAGGTGACCCGGACTGAATGAGTCAACTGGCCTGAAAGGCGTTGCTTCTCTGGGGAGAGCTCTTAGAACCTGTCAGAACCTCCAAACGATTTCATCGTGTTAGTTGCGGCACGGCCGAGTTCGTACCGCAACGAAAGGAGTCTTAGTGCGGGCGACCGGGATGTCCGCCACCGCCGCCGCGCGAACCACCACCGCTGCTGCCGCCGCGGCTTCCGCCACCGCCACCGCCACCGCCGCGCGAGCCGCCTCCTCCGCCACCATAAGATCTGCCGCCTCCTCCGCCGCTGTACGAAGGACGCCCACCGCCGCCACCATATGACGGACGCGATT
>DAIRCW010000110.1:869-6648 GCA_036796475.1 Candidatus Acidiferrales bacterium
CCCCCCCCCCGCCATAAGACCGGCTCGGAGGATTGTAGGATGGTCTGCCGCCACCGTAGGAGCCGTAAGACCGGCTCGGCGGCGGACTATAGGATGGTCTGTCACCGCCCATGGACCGCGGATTCTCTGCGGCCCGGCCGTAGTCACCGGAGTTGCCGCCGTAGGGACCCCGCCCGCCGTTATACGCGCCGCGCGGCTGCGCAATCGGCTGCCGCATATTTAACTGCGGACGAGAATTCTCGGGACGAGAATTTTCGCGCATGCCGCCGCTGGGAGACTGCTGCGGAGTGAACTGCCGCCAGCTCGATCCATTGCCATTCGGCCGCGAAGGATTCTGCTGCTGAAAGCTTCGCGGTTGCGCTTGGTTTTCACGCGGCTGATTCATCGGCTGGCGCGCGCCGCCGTTGTTCGGCGGCGTGAATGGACGAAAGTTACCGTTCGGCCGGGAATCGGGCTGGCGGGTCGGCGGCTGAAAACTCCGGGGCTGGGCCGGCCCCGGATTTCCACGAGGTTGATTCATTGGTTGGCGCGCTCCGCTGTTGTTTGGGGGCGTGAACGGGCGAAAGTTGCCGTTGGGCCGCGATTCGGGTTGCCGCGATTGCGGCTGGAAGCTTCGCGGTTGCGCTTGAGGTTGATTCCCGCGAGGCTGCTGAATGCCGCGGTTCGGGAAATTGCCCTGGCCTTGCGGCTGTCCTTGAACGCGCGCGTTGCCGTTTCCATTGCCGCCAAAGCTGTGCCATCCGGGGCGCGTCTGCTCAGTCTGAGGCTGCGCGTTGCCCCGAGTAGCTACGCCCGGCCGGGTTTGCTCGGTAGACGGAGCCGGAGCATTGCCGCGCGTGGCCACGCCGGGACGAGTGGTTTCGTTCATCGGCACGCGCGAGTTCTGCTGGAACGGCTTTCCACCAGTCGTGACGCGTTCACGGCCATTGGCTGAGGTTCCGAAGCGGCCATTGGCTGCACCGGCTTGCATGCGTGAGTTCTCCACGATGCGCTGTTGCGCTGCAGCGCTGGTGTTGAACGGACGCGGCGTGAATTGCGGGCGGCTCTGCGAGAAGAACCGCTGATTGTTCGCTGCCGAAGTGCGTGCGATGCCCGGGGACACGCGGTCCTGCACGCGTCCGAGGCTCTGGCGATTCGGAACCGCAGGCAATTTTCCAGTCATGAAGCTGGCTTTCTGGAATTCCTGCTTTCCGAGGCCACGCTGGAAGCGCGCGTCGCCACGGCCGAATTGCTCACCGCGAACGGACGAAACGCCGTTGCGGATGCGAGCGTCGTTGGCGAAGCGACCGATGTTGGAGAATCCGTTGCGTCCACGGAAAAGCGGATCCATGCGGCGGCCCCAATCGCGATCGCCGACGCCGCGGCCGAAACGGAAGTCGTCGCGGTCGAAGTTATTGATGTTGACGACGTTGATGAACGTGACGCGGCTCACGCCAAAGCCCCACCACGGGTTGAAGAAGTCGCCCGGCCCGCAAGGGAGCCAGCCGACGTTGCCGAATCCAAAGCCGAAGCTGACGCCTCCGCCCCAGCCGAAGAAGGAGACGTACGCGGGGGACCAAACGGGATAGTAACCCCATCCGCCGTACACGCCGACGGGGCCCGGCCACCAAACCCAATCGCCGCCGTAAGTGAACCAGCGTCCGTAGTGATATGGCGCCCAGCCCCACGGCTCATAAGAAACCCATGTCCAGCCGTAATAAGGTTCCCAAACCCAGCGGCCATCGCGATACGGCGCCCAGCCGGAATCCTGCGCCGGAACCCAGACTTGGCCGTAATCGGGTACGTTTTCCCAATGACCGTAATGATCAAGATCTTCGGAACCGGTGTAATAGCGGTCGTCATGATTCCAGCTCTGCGCGCTTTGAATGGTGTGGTCGCGATCCTCGCTCCAGCGATCGAAATCGTCCGAAGGAGCAGCGTTTGCGGTTTGATACTGAGGATTGTCGGTCCCTTGAATGGTGATGAGCTGACCGGCATCAACGCGCGTGCTGCCCTGCGGCTCGGAAACTTCCGCCTCGCCTTCGCGCACGGTTACTTCAGTCTGTGAATCATTGTCGATCTGAATGCGGTATTCGCCAGTGCGCAGAGGATGCACAGCGGAATTGGGCGTATCGATTTCCGCATCTGCCTTACCATTGGGAAAGACGCTGTAGCTAACCACGCCTTGTCCAACCTGTAGCTGGATGTGATCGGCGGTGAGATCGGCGATCTTTACTGTGGAATTCTGGTCCAAGCGCACCACGTTGGCGTAATCGAGCTGGATCTCCGCTCGCGAATCATCGCCGGTGGAAATACGGTCGCCCGACTCTATGGGCGTATTCACGGTAGCGGCGACCCAGTCGCCGGAGTCTCCGCGTTGAATGGAAACATTGCCGCGGATGACGCTGATGCGTCCAACCGATGGCTGCGCCTGCGAGGAACTTTGGTTGTCCTCAGCACCCACGCTTGCTTGAACGTCAGCGCTGCCTTGCTCTTGCGCCCGCAGCGTCCCATTGAACATGGGGCTGAACAGGGTCATCGCAAAAAGAGCGGCTGCCGCGAAAGTTAGATGTTTTTTCATTGCTTTCACCCTCCCGCCGAAACAACGGCCGGGTTAAATCTGAACTGCCACTGGGACAAGTAGCATGGAGAGTGCCAAATCTCTACCGGAGTGTATTACTAGCCTAACAGGCGTGTTTTGTGCAGGCTACAGGAGACAGGAGCATCGAAGAGGGGGTTTAAGAAGCCCGTTCATGGTGGCTTTCGGGCGGTGATGGTGGATTTCAGCCACCAGCTGCACTATTCCATACGCATGCGTACGGCCAGGGCCTGGAAAGACAAAAGCCTTGCACGTTTTCAAAAAACCTAGAGGCCTGTAACCGGGGTGCGGTTATTTGACTTTTGCGAGGGCAGACGCGACCTCGTTCACGTCCGGAACCTGCAGAATCTCGTAATTCTTGAACCAAGCGAGTTTGCTGTTGCGATCGATGATGGCAATGGCGCGGCCAGTGATTCCTTTTTCGGGGAGATAGACGCCAAACTTTTCGGCGACGGCGCCGCGGGGCTGGAAATCGGCGAGGAGCGGATAGCAGATGCCCATTTTTTCGGCCCAGGCTTTGTGGGACCAGACGCTATCAACAGAAAGGCCGACGACCTGCGCGTCGAGTTTCTCAAATTTTTTCATGTCGTTGACGAAGCAGGCGTGCTCGTTAGTGCAGACGGGGCTCCAGTCGAGCGGATAAAAAACGATTACAACGTTTTTCTTGCCTTTGAAATCGCTGAGCTTCACATCTTTTTGATCCTGATTCTTGAGAGTGAAATCCGGAGCGGCAGAACCGACAGCGATGGACATGAATCCTCCTCGAATTTTGATTATGAAAATGGCTGACGCATGAAGCGCCTGAAAGACCTTCCATGATAGCCGACGCGCGAGGAAATAGACAAATAACGATGCAGTCGAAGGACGATGCTCGTATACTGCCCGGCCATGAAGAGCTTGGAACCAAGCGCGGAGCTTCCGCGCAGGCTTGGGCTGCTGGATGCGCTGGCGATTGTCATCGGGATTGTGATCGGCGGCGGCATTTTTATTGTGCCGAATCTGGTGGCGCGCGAATTGCATTCGGTCTCCTGGATTCTCGGCGTCTGGATTGCGGCAGGAGTGGTTTCTTTTTTTGGCGCGCTGGCTTGCGCGGAACTGGGGACGATGCTGCCGGCGACGGGCGGCCAGTACGTGTTTCTGCGGGAAGCATGGGGACCACTGGTGGGATTTCTGTGCGGGTGGTCGATGTTTTTGGTGGCACGCACGGCGCAAGTGGCGTGGCTTGCGGTGACGCTGATGCTTTACGGTTCGTACTTTGTGCGATTGTCTCCGTGGGAATCGAAAGTGGCGGGACTTGCGGCGATCGCGCTATTCGCGGTGATTAATTATCGCGGCGTGACGCTTGGAGCGGTGGTGCAGAAGATTTTTACTTCGGCGAAGATCATCGGTTTGCTGGTGATCATCGGCAGCGCTTTTCTGTGGAGCGGAAAAGTTGTGGCGCAGCCGGCGAGCGGAACCGCCGGAGTTTCGTTCAGCAGCGTGGGCGTGGCGCTGATCGCGTGCGTGCTGGCATATGACGGATGGATTCAGATGACGTTTGTGGCCGGGGAGATTCGCAATCCGCAGCGAAACATTGTGCTCGCTCTTGCGCTGGGTTCGCTCGCATGCATTGCCATTTACGTGATGGCGAATGTGGCGTACATGCGCGTGCTGACGATTCCGGAGATTGCAGCGAGCGATCACGTGGCGGCGAGCGCGGTTAGCCGCGTGCTTGGTCCAATTGGCGGAGCGGCGGTGGCGCTAATAACTTTGGTTTCGATCATCGGGACGCTCAACGGCTGTTTTTTGACCAGTCCGCGGCTGTATTTTGCGCAGGCTCGCGATGGATTGTTTCTGCGAAAATTCGGCGAAATTCATCCACGATTCAAGACGCCGCATTTTGCGATTGCCGCGCAAGCGATCTGGGCCGCCGCGCTGCTGCTGAGCGGCTCGTATGAAACGCTGCTCGATTACGCGATGTTTGCGCTGTGGCTTTCTTACGGCGTGATGGTGGCGGGAGTAATGGTGCTGCGGCGCACGCATCCGCAGACGGCGCGACCATATAAAATGTGGGGCTATCCGGTGACGGCGGTTTTATTTCTGATTTTCACGGCGGCATTCCTTGGGAACATGCTGGTGACGCGGCCGATTCCGTCACTGGCCGGGTTGCTGCTGATCGTTTCCGGAATTCCGGTGTATTTCATCTGGCTGCGGCGGAGACGCGCGGCGACTGAAGTGGCATGAGTTCCGAGTCCGAGAAGGGCGTGGCTTGGAGTAGGCGGCAACGCCCGTATATACTTCCGGCATGAAAATCTCCATGAGAATGTCGCGAATGGTTGTGGTGCTCGCATTTTTTGTTTCAGCGCTTGGGGCCGCAATGCCAGCGCGCGCACAGGTGAAGACAAATGCTTCCGCTGCGGCGAAACCGGCGGCGACGGAGCAGATGGCAATTCCGAGCCATGGAGAAAATCTTCTTGGTGTTTTTTATTTGGCGGCGGGAGCGGGGCCGCATCCGACAGCAATTATTTTTCACGGCTTTCCGGGATACGAGCAGAATCTGGATATCGCGCAATTTCTGCGCGCCCACGGATGGAACGTACTGGCGATGCATTACCGTGGGTCGTGGGGCGTGAAAGGAAATTTTTCGTTCGAGCACAGCGCGGAAGACGCGGACACGCAAGTGCGATTTGTTCTCGATCCGTCGAACGCGAAGAAATACGGCATTGATACGCATCGCGTCATAGTGATTGGTCACAGCATGGGCGGGTTCATGGCGGCTTCGGCGATAGCGCACAACAAAGGCGTAGCAGGCGCGGTGATCATTTCGGCGTGGAATATTGGGGCGGATTATGAGTCGCGCCGGCACACGGGCTCATCCGGCAACTCACTCGAGGATGAGGCGAAGGGACTCGAGAGCGACGGGAATTTGCTGCCGCTCGCCGGGACGAGCGCGGAAGCACTGGCGCGAGAGATTCGCGATCATGCATCGGCGCTGAACATAAATAATCTGGCGCCGGCGATAGCGCCGCGGCCTGTTTTCGTCATCACGGCGAATGAGGGGCTTGCGCCAATGGATCATGCATTTGCGGAGGCGCTGCGGAAAGCGGAAGATGCTCGCGTGGCGGAGCGGCACTGGAATACGGATCACAGTTATTCGGGCGAGCGCGTGGAATTGTCGAATGCGATTCTCGAATGGGCCGAAAGAGATCTCTCGCACTGAGA
>DAIRCW010000110.1:6658-9462 GCA_036796475.1 Candidatus Acidiferrales bacterium
GAGAATCCGCGGCCGAAGCCTTTGAACTTCGAATCCCTTGTGCCTGACGAGAAAATTCATAGCCAACGCCAAATCCCAGATGCAAGCTGCAAAATCGCGTAAACTGAAGAATGGCGCGAATTCCCGTTCAGCAAGCTTATCCTGAAATTTTATTTCGCTGGCGCTCGGCCAATTGGCTTTCGCGGCTGATTGGACTCACCGCGGAGTGCGAGCATCTGGAGTCGCACTCGCCGTGGATGGCCACTTTTCTGCCGGACAATTTGTACTTGCGCGGGAAAAACGTGAATTTGCGCGGAGCGCATCGCGCGGAAGTGTCGCTCTGCCGCGATTGCTTCGCGAACGTGTTTGAGCCGGAGCTGCGCGAGTACGGCGGGAAGGTGGTGGCGTTCGAGCCGGATTCCGAATCGGTGACGCAGTATTTTTTCGTTGCCGCGCCGGATCTTGAAGCTGCCGGAGTCGAGCCGGCACTGGCGCAGGCAATACATACGAGATTGGCGGACGCGGACGGTTCAAAACAGTGCAGCGAATGCGAGCGACCGGCGCGATGGCTGTGGTTTGCGAAAGCGAGCGTTCCTCATCTGGATGCCGTGGCGAAAATATCGGCGGCTTCTGGCGAATGGTTTTGCGCGGAACACGGCGCGCGAAGAATTTGCGGGGCGCTGACTTCGATCGAACACGCGAATTTCTATTACGTTAATGCGCCTTACGGCGAAGCGGGCGCTTACCTGTGGTTTTAGCGGCAGATTTAGCGGGCGATTTGGCGTTTTCGCGCGAAAGCGTCGCCCGAGTCTTTCGCGGGAGATTAGTGAAAACGAGATCGTAGGATTTGCGCAGCAGGTGCTCGAGTTCCGCAGAGGCGAGGGCGTCTCGCGTTTCCAGCGCGATCCAGTGATAGCGAGCGGAATAGGGAGCGGGGATGATTCCCGGTCGCTCGGTTAATTCCGCAAACTCCTCCGGCGTACATTTGAAGGAGAGCCATACTTTCGCGGGCACGAGCACCAGCGCGGCGAACATTTTCCCGCCAACTTTGAACACCAAGTCATCGCCCCATTGCAGCGATTCCGTGGCGTGGGGCATTTTCACGCAGAAACTGCGAACGGCTTCGGTGTCCACGCAAGCCTCGCAAATCGAATTTGCACTAGCGGGAGCATAAAACAGAAAAGCCGCGGGGACAAACTTCCCGCGGCTCCGATTTGATTCAGTGGCTGCCTATTTTTGCGCGACGGCGACGCGCTGCAGGTTTTCGCCGAGC
This sequence comes from Candidatus Acidiferrales bacterium, assembly GCA_036796475.1. GTDB lineage: Bacteria > Acidobacteriota > Terriglobia > Acidiferrales > UBA7541 > DAHUXN01. Next base: position 7,911 of record DAIRCW010000110.1, read on the forward strand.
TTTTCGTGCTGCTGGCGAAGCTCCTGAGGAAGGCGCTGGCCGAATTTCTCGAAAAACTTGCCGATGGCCTCGTGCTCGTCGGCCCACACGGCGGGATCGACATTGAGCAGCTGACGCACGGTGTCGCCAGAAATGTCGAGGCCTTTCAGATCGAGCGCGCCTTCGGCGGGAACATGGCCGATGGGAGTTTCGACAGCTTTGCCGCGGCCCTCGATGCGCTCGAGCATCCACTTCAGCACGCGGACATTTTCACCGTAGCCGGGCCAGAGAAATTTTCCGTCGTCGCCCTTGCGAAACCAGTTCACGTGAAAAATTTTCGGTGGCTTCGAGACGCGCTTGCCCATTTCCAGCCAGTGCTTGAAGTAATCGGCCATGTTATAGCCGCAGAATGGAAGCATGGCCATGGGATCGCGGCGCGTGACACCGACGGCTCCGGTAGCGGCAGCGGTGGTTTCGGAAGCCATGGTGGCGCCAACGAAAACGCCGTGCTGCCAGTCGCGAGCTTCGAAAACGAGCGGAGCCACTTTGGCACGGCGTCCGCCAAAGATGAAGGCGGAGATGGGCACGCCTTCGGGATCTTCGAAATGTTTAGAAATGGAGGGAGACTGCGTGGCGGGAACGGTATAACGAGAGTTGGGATGCGCGGCGTTGCCTTTGCTCGGGGTCCACTTTTCGCCTTTCCAGTCAATCATGTTCTTCGGAGCAGAGCCGTCCAAGCCTTCCCACCACGGTTCGCCTTCGTTAGTGATGGCCACGTTGGTGAAGATGGTGTCGTGGTGAATGGCGGCCATCACATTTGGATTGGTTTTGTTGTTGGTTCCGGGCGCGACGCCGAAGAACCCGTTTTCCGGATTGATGGCGTGAAGCATGCCGTCTTTGCCGACATGCAGCCAGGAAATGTCGTCGCCAATGGTTTTGACGCGATAGCCTTCGTTTTCGAGCGCGGAGACCATCATGGCGAGATTGGTTTTTCCGCAGGCGCTGGGAAACGCAGCGCACATGTACGTGGTTTTGCCGGAAGGATCTTCGAGTCCCAGAATCAACATGTGCTCGGCCATCCAGCCCTGTTCTCGGGCCATCCAGCTGGCGATGCGCAGGGCAAAGCACTTCTTGCCGAGGAGCGCGTTGCCGCCGTAGCCGGAACCCACACTCCAGATCAGCTTCTCTTCAGGGAAGTGCAGAACGAGGCGGTGCTGCGGATCCATGTCGCCGAGGGAGTGAAGGCCGGGAACAAAATCATCAGAGCTGCCGAGACGGTCGAGAGCAGCTTTGCCCATGCGGGACATAATGCGCATGCTGGCCGCGACATAGGGGCTATCGGTGATTTCCACGCCTACTTTGCTATAGGGCGAACTCGCGGGGCCGAGGATGTAAGGCACCACGTACATGGTGCGATCCTTCATCGCGCCGCGAAACAACGGCTCGGCCTTTTGCTTGGCCTCCTCGGGAGCCATCCAGTTGTTGGTGGGGCCGGCATCGGACTTTTGACGCGAGCAAATGAAGGTGACGCCTTCGGTGCGGGCTACATCATTGGGATTGCTGCGATGAAGAT
>DAIRCW010000111.1:0-9411 GCA_036796475.1 Candidatus Acidiferrales bacterium
TCGCGCGGGGCGTTGCGGAGGCGGGAGCGTCCGGTGACGGCGAAGACGGCGGAGTCGCAAATGAGGAGATAGGAGGACCAGGCGATGGGAGTGAAGTAGGTGGCGACGGGTTCGATGTGGCGGAACATGAGCCATTCGGCGCCGGCGAGGGCGGCGAGGCCGAGCCATCCGGCGTAAGGGAAGGGATGCTTTTTGTGGCGCAGAAATTCGAGGAAGACGATGGTAATAGTGGCGGCGGTGATGATGATCCCAAGTTGAATCATGCCGCGCAGAAGTGTAACGCAAAAAAGCGAAGTTTGAGTGCGGGGAGGAAAATTCAAACTGGCCCACCAAACAGTGGTTCTTTGCTATTCTGCTGCGGCTGTCTTTGCAGGTCTTTGACCTCGTGAATGATGAATGACTCTCACAATCTCGAGCGCGGGCTGGGGCTGAAAGAGGCCGTGGCGCTGAACATGATTGATATGGTGGGAATCGGGCCGTTCATCGTGATTCCGCTGGTGATCAAGAGCATGGGCGGGCCGCAATGTTTGCTGGCGTGGGCGGTGGGAGCGGTGCTGGCGATCATTGACGGGTGCGTGTGGGCGGAACTGGGAGCAGCGATACCGGAGGCGGGCGGGAGTTACGTTTATCTGCGCGAGGCGTATGGGCCGGCGAAGTGGGGGCGGTTGCTGTCGTTCCTGGTGATCTGGCAAACGATTTTTCAGGCGCCGCTGGTGATGGCGTCGGGATCGATTGGATTTGCGGAGTACTTCAGCTATTTGCATCGGCTGGGGGAGTACGGGCAAAAAGCGGCGGCGGGGGCGGTGGTGATTTTGCTGGCGGTTTTGTTGTACCGGCGAATTGCGGATGTGGGAAAGATTTCGATGCTGCTGTGGATGGGAGTTTTCGGCACGATCGCGTGGGTGATTTGGGCGGGGGCGCGGCATTTTCATGCGGCGATGGCGTTTGATTTTCCGGCAGGGGCGTGGTCACTGAACTGGCTATTTTTCGCCGCGCTGGGCAGCGCTACGGTGCAAACGATTTATACGTATTGGGGCTATTACAATGTTTGCTTTCTTGGCGGCGAGGTGAAGGAGCCGCAGCGAAACATCCCGCGAACGATTTTTTTGTCGATCATTGCGATTGCGATTTTGTATTTGGCGATGCAGACGTGCATTCTAGGCGTGGTGCCGTGGCGCGAGGGGCAGAATTCGGAATTCATTGTGAGCACGTTCTTCCAGCAGATCTACGGGACGGAGGTGGCGCGGTTCGCGACGGTGCTGATTTTGTGGATTGCGTTCGCGTCACTCTTTTCGCTGACGCTGGGATACTCGAGGATTCCGTACGCGGCGGCGCAGGATGGGAATTTTTTTGCGGTGTTTGGGCGAGTGCATCCGACGAAGCGCTTTCCGCATGTGTCGCTGCTGGCGCTGTGCGGAGTGGCGTTCGTGTTTAGCTTGCTGTTTAAATTGGCGACGGTGATAGCGGCGATCGCGGCGATGCGGATTTTGGTGCAGTTCGTGGGGCAGGCGGTGGGGATCATTTTGCTGCACGAAAGATGGACGAAGGAACGGCTGCCGTTTCGCATGTGGCTTTACCCGATTCCGGCGGTGATCGCTATAATCTTATGGCTTGCGTTGTTTGCGGCGACGGGGCGAAGAATGCTGTTTGGCGTGATTGCGATTGGCGCGGGAGTGATTGTGTTTCTGGCGCGTTCGAGAGAATTGAAGCAGTGGCCCTTTGCGGAGGCGGCTCGATGAAGAAGAAATGGCTCGCGATGATCGCGGTGCTGGGCGTGCTGGCGTGTGGGCGGGTGGCGCGGGCGCAGTCGGTGGTTGACGTGGTGGATGCGATTGATCATGCGCGGGTGAGCACGCGGATTTTGTACGTGACGGCGCATCCGGACGACGAGCGGTCGAGCGTGCTGACGTATCTTTCGCGCGGGTTGGGCGCGACGGTGGCGCTGTGTTCGACGACGCGCGGAGAGGGCGGGCAGAACGCGATTGGGCCGGAACTGGGTCCGGCGCTGGAGATTCTGCGGACGAATGAGTTGTACGAAGCGACGCAGGTGTATGGGATAAAACTTTTCTTCACGCGGGCGGCGGATTTTGGGTTTTCGAAGAGTCCTGAAGAGACGCTGAAGATATGGAACGGCGTGGCGAAAGAGGATCTGGTGCGGATTCTGCGGACGTTTCGGCCGGACACTGTGATTAATCAGTGGGGCGGAGTGCATTCGGGGCACGGGCAGCATCAGGCGACAGGGATTGTAGTGCCGCAGGCGATTGCAGCGGCGGCGGATGCTACCGCGTATCCGGAGCAGTTGAAGGAAGGATTGCGGCCATGGCGGGTGGAGCGGGTGCTGCAATTCGCGCGCGAAGGCGCGGGTAAAAGCGGCGTGTCGTTGCCGGTGGGAGATATTTCTCCGCTGTGGGGGGAGAGCTATTCGGATCTGGGGCTGAAGGGATTTGCGAATCATCGTTCGCAGGGAATCACACGGGTGCTGGATTCGTCGTTTTTCCGGCGGCCGGTGGATTTGACAGTGGTTCAAGGCGCAAAGATGACCATTGGAGATTTTGCGCAGCCGCTGACGGCGATCAGCGGGAGTTCCGACAAAATTGAAGGGGAATTGCGTGCAGCGGACGACGCGCTGGCGCAAGCGCGGGAATCGGCGCTGCGCCTCAACTGGCCGGCGACGGTGAAGGCGCTCGCGGTTGCGGGTTCCCAGGTAGATGACGCGCTGGCTGCGGGGCCGGACGCGGAGCAAACGTGGTTGCTTCAACAACAGCAAAAGAGGATCAATCAAGCTCTGGCGGAGGCGGCGGCGCTGCATTTGACGGCGGCATCGTCGAGCAGCGCGTTGGTTGATGGAGAAAAATTCACGGTGCGGCTGAATTGGGAGGAACGTTCTGACGTAGGCGTGCAGCTTGAGCCACCGAGCCTGCAATTGCCCGCAGGATGGTCGGCGACGCCCACAAAGTTTGGCGAAGGAGATGAAGATTCCGCGCCGAGCGGGATGAGCGCGGCGTTTAGCGTGCAGGTTCCGGAGGATGCAACGATGCCCGCGGATCCGGAAGACGCGATTCTGCCGTGGCATGAGCCGCTGGTGGAGGCGCAAATTGCAGGAAATGCGGATGGGTATGAGTTTTCGTACCGCGAGCCGGCGGTGGCGCACGAATACACGTCAACCACAGCGGAGACGCTGCCGCTGGAGATTGTTCCGGCGGTGACGCTGACGATCGAGCCGGATCAAATCATGCTGCCGATGGATCGGCCGAAGCGGGCGTTCGAATTGCTGGCGCGGGTGAGCTACCACGGCTCGGGGAAGGCTCAGGTTGCGACGGGCGTGCAAGCACCGCGTGGGTGGACGGTGTCGCCGGTGGCGCCGATTGATTTTACGGAGGCGGGAAGCCGGTTGGCGCGATTCACGATTACGCCGCCGGCGAATGCGGCTGTCGGAGCGTATCCGCTGAAGCCGTATGCGCGATTGGGAGAACGCACGTTCGACACTTCGTACGAAGAGCTGCCGGATCTGCCTTCGCGGCACGTGAGTGAACCGGCGGAGGCCAACGCGCACATTTTGAATCTGGCGATTCCGGCGCACCTGCGGATCGGGTACATCGCGGCGGGAATTGATCCGGTGGCGCAAACGCTGAAGCAGCTGGGCATCAGTGTGACGATGCTGGACGAAGCGGCGCTGGAATTCGGCGACTTGAGCCGGTTCGACGCGATTGTGGTGGGCATTCGCGCGTATGAGCTGCGTCCGGACGTGATGAGCGCGAACCGGCGGCTGCTCAATTATGTGACGAACGGCGGGACTTTGCTCGTTCAATACGAGCGGGATTTTGCGTGGGACAAGCTGCTGCCCGCGCCATTCCCGGCGCGAGAAAACAAGCCGGGCAGCGGATTCTTCACGTCCTCGCCGCGCGTGACGGACGAAAACTCGCCGGTGCGATTCCTGAATCCGTCGAGCCCCTTGCTCAATTATCCGAATCGCATCACGCAAGCGGATTTTAAGGGTTGGGTGCAGGAACGCGGGCTTTATTTTTGGGGTCAGTGGGCTCCGCGTTATAAGGCAGTGTTGGCAATGCATGATCCGGGCGAGCCGGATGCGCAGGGAAGTCTGGTGTGGGCGCGGGACGGAAAGGGAATTTATATTTATACGGGACTGGCATTTTTCCGGCAGCTTCCGGCAGGCGTTCCCGGGGCGTACCGGCTGTTTGTGAATTTGCTGAGCGCATCGCGGGCGGCGAAGAAATAGCTGGCGCGACTTCGACGTTTCTTAGAGTCCACTGAAGCCGTTATTGCTGCGCAACATTCCTCTTGTCTGTTGGCCCCGAGAAAAATCAGACGTGGTACTTTGAGTCGGCTGCACGAAGGGCTTGCGAATCCTTTGCTGCGCGGCCCAAGGATGATTGGGGGAAATAATGAGAAAGCTCACGGCGCTGGTCTGTCTGGTTTTGTTTGCCGGGCTGAGTGTTTCGGCGAATGCGCAAAGCAAACAGAAACAAAAGAAGCAGAAAAACCAGCCAGAGACCGCCGATGTGGTAAGCCTCTCCATACCGGATCAGATTGACCATAACATTGGGGAAATGCTGGGCGCGTGGCAGGTGGGAGATGTGGAAGCGATGCACAAATTCTATGCGGACAACGCCACGTGGGTATCGGGAGCGTACGGTCCGCCGATCGTCGGCTGGCAGAATTACGTGCAGCAGTACACGGCCGAGCGCAACGGATTCACCGGCATCCAGCTGATACGAAAAAATACCAACGTTTTCCATTTCGAGAACACAGCCTGGGCGTGCTACCAGTGGGAGTTTGAGGGGCTGTCAGGAGGCAAGACGGTAGCGGCGCGCGGGCAAACCACGCTCGTGTTCATCAAAATGGGCGACCGGTGGCTAATCGTCCACAACCACACTTCGGAAATCTACCCCTGAAACTGAGGCAGTTTCGTCCCGGCCTAGCCGACAAGATTCCGCAGCAGCTCAAAAGCTGCGAACACCCTGCCAGATCCACAAACCAGCGCTCACCGCGGCTAAGACGATCCAGCTGATCATCACCTTGCGGATAAGCGGATTGATGCGCTCAATGCGAGCGACGACTTCGCGCTGCTCGGTCGCCAAAGTTTGGTCGGCGAGGAACAACTGGTCGTCTTCGTGAGCTTCAATCGTGCCGCGGTAGATAATCAGGCAGAACCAAGCGGCGAGGGCCACACCTGCAGCAATCGGAAACGCAAAAGAGGTCACCTGGAACGGGTCCATGCCTACCTCCTCACCCGAGAGGTCAGAGCATGCTGGGAAGCAAACTGGCCCATCGGGCCCTAACTCGACTTTGGCGGGATTATACCACCACTTGGGCGGGAGGGAGTCTACTCACATTTTGGGGTGATGGGCTCTGGCAGAGATCGAGAGGAAGGGCGGCTCAGGCGCTGTGCTGGGCGCCAAAAGGCGCGAATGAGGTGTTATCCACTTATGCTACGGGCTGCGCGCAGTTCGTTGACCCTCGTTTTTGGCGTGTGCTAATTTAGCGAACGAGCAGTTCCCGCTCGAAGAAAGAAGTTCGTCCGGTTTTCTGCATGTGGCGCGGAGGCAGGGAACCGTGTTGCTCATTTTGCCGCGCGCTCAATCCCCGAGGGGGGAGCCCGGCGTGAACATACGCGGGCAAGGGGCCGAGATACAAGCATGGCATTCAACAAAGCCAAAGCGATGGAGTCAGCGCTCAAAGCGCTGAATCAGGGCAAAGTCGCGCAGGCGATCCAGGAATACCAAGCCATTCTGCGAGCCGATCCGAAGGACCAAGTGGTCCTGATGACGATTGGCGATCTTTTCGCGCGCCAGTCGAACATGCAGCAGGCGGTGGAGTATTTTGAGCGTTTGGCGCAGCTGTATCTGAGCGACGGGTTCAACAGCAAAGCGATCGCGATTTACAAAAAGATTTCGAAGCTGGCCCCCAACGAAACGCAGCCGCTTGAGAAACTGGCGAATCTGTACGTGCAGCAAGGAATTTTGAGCGAAGCGCGTCCTATTTTCTTGCAGCTGGCCGAAGCACACCTCAAGGCAAATCAGACAGCAAAAGCGGTGGAAGTTCTGCGCCGGCTGCTGGAAGTGGAGCCGGATAATCCGCGCGTGCAGCGGCGGCTGGCCGAACTGTACATGGCCATGGGGCAGAAGAAAGAGGCAGCGCAGACGTACGTGCAATTCGCGCGATATTTGCACGAGCACGGAGACGTTGCGGAAGCGCAGAAGATGGCGGACGCGGCTATTAATGCGGAAGCGGGCAACGCGGGGGCGCTGCTGCTGAAGGCGCGCCTACTCGGCGCGAGCGAAAAGGCGGAGGCTGCGCTCGAAGCGCTCGAGAAACTTCCGCATAACGAGCGCAATTCGGAGACGCTGGCGCTGGAAATCGATTTGTCCCTGAAGGCAGGAAAGAACTCCAAGGCCATTGAACTGGTGCACAGCTCGGATTTGAAGGGCCCGGAAAAGTATGCGCTGATCTCGAAGGTGGTCGCGGCGCTGCTCGAAGCGAATGACGCGAACGACGCCCTTGCACTGATCAATGACATTCGGGAAAGCGCGATCGCTGCGGGCAACCAGGAATTCCTGGGGAAATTACTGGTCAGCACAGCCGAACGGCTGAGGGACCGCGTGGAACCGCAGCAATGGCTGGTGGAGCTGTACCAACGGACGGCTGATAACAATCTTTCCGAAGCGCAAGCGCAACTGGCAGACAGGCTGGTTAATGCCGGAGAGAAGCAGAAAGGCGAGGCGATACTGAACGAGTTGCTGGAACGCGAGCCGGACAATGAGGTCGCGCGGCACAGGCTTTCGCAACTGAAAAAAGAACTGGGCGCGCCGAGCGAGACGCCGGCAGTTCTGGACGAGACGATGTTCCAGCAGCCGGCGCGGGATGAGGCTCTCCGCCCAGCAGCGGCGGATGAAGAAGACGAGCTGGGCCTCGACGAAGAGACGAAGCAGTTTGTGGCCCAGGCGCTGACGGATGTGGATTTGTTCTCGAGCTATGGGCTTTCGCAGAAGGCGGTGCAGCTGCTGGAGACTATTCTGCAGCGCGTTCCACAGCACGCGCCGACTCTGGAACGACTGCTGGACCTTACGCTGGGAAGCGGAGACGACCGGCGGACGTCGGAGCTCGCTTCGCAGCTCGAGCAGATCTACACGCAGCGCGGAGATACGGTCAACGCGGAGCGGTTCACAGAATTGCGGCGGAGATTTCAGCGGGCTTCCGGAGCGAGCGAAGCGGAAATTGCGGCGGGAGCAGCGCCGCTTCCAGCCGTTGCGCAAAAACCGACGGCGAGCCCAGCACCTCCCGCGCCAGCGGAGGCTGCGCCGGAATTTTCAATTCCTTTGAGCGAAGCAGCTGAAGCGGAAACCAGCGAAGCGACACCCGCGGCGCCGGCGAAAGAACCGGAGATTGATCTTTCTGACGAATGGGAGAGTTTGGCGGCAGAGACGTCTGAGCCGCCGGCGCCTGCAGAGGTTCCTGTCGCGGCGACGGCGCCAGCTGAGGCGGAAACGGAAATAGCGGATTTTGACCTGGAGCTTGTGGCGGAACCGGCCGGAGGCGGGGAAGCTTCGAGCACGGAAGGGCTGCTGGATCAGCTTGTAGCGGAAGTGGAAGGACTTGGCGTCGCGCCAGAGGAACAAGCGGCTGCGCCGGCTCCGGTCGCTCCGTCGATTGCGGCGCAAGCACCGCCTCCGCGAGTTGATGGCGCAAAAGAAAAGAAGAAAGCTGTTCCGGTTGCGAGCGCTGCTCCGGCGGCTGAGGAGGAAAAGCCGCGCGCTGCGTCAGCCGCAAATAACGAGTTGAGCGAAGTCTTTCAGGAGTTCCGCGCCGAACTTGGCGAAATGGGTGAGCAGGAAAAGGAAGAGGACTTGGAAACGCATTACAATCTTGGGATTGCGTATCGCGAAATGGGATTACTGGATGAAGCCATCGGCGAATTTCAGAAGGTTGCCAAAGCGGTGCAAGAAGGGCGCCCCTTCCGCTACGCGATGCAGTGTTGCACGCTGCTGGGGCTGACGTTTGCCGATAAAAACGAGCCGAAGATCGCCGCGCTGTGGTATCAGCGCGCTCTGCAACTGCCGGGATTGGAGCAGGAAACAGTGATTGCTTTAAGGTATGATTTGGGCATGGCCGAAGAACAGGCAGGAAACATCGATGCCGCGCTGGACAGCTTCCGCCAGGTGTATGCGATGAACATAGATTATCGCGACGTGTCCGAGCGCATCTCCGCATTGCAAAAACACTGAAACCAACGCTGACAAACCGGCTGCTGCGCGCCCTTCTGCTGCTATTGTGGCTGGAAATGGGCCTGCTGATCATTTTGATTCCATGGTCGCCGTTTTGGGACGGCAATTATTTTTTGAACCGCTACCCGGTGCTGATACCGATTCTGTTGAATCCATATGTGCGTGGAGCCATCTCGGGATTGGGCGTGATTAACGCGGTGATGGCTGTGGATTCGTTTAGGCACAAGCGGCCGGCGACGGCGCCTCCGAGCTGAGTTCTGCTCTCGATCTTTCCGCATGATCCTTTGTTACGTCACCGACCGCCGTTTGCTGAATGAAGGCGGGCGCGCCGGCGCGCAAATGGAGGAACTGTCACGGCGCATTGCGTGGGCGGCAGCGGCGGGAGTGGATTGGATACAGATTCGCGAGAAGGATTTGAGCGCGGGTGAATTGGTTGAAGTGGCGCGCGAGGCGGTGGCAGCGGCAAAGCGAAGTGGAAGCGGCGGCCGCGTGATTATTAACGACCGGTTGGATGTGGCGCTGGCGGCGAGCGCGGCAGGCGTTCATTTGGGCGGCGGATCTGTTCCAGCGGAAAAAGCGGTGGAGTGGTTGCGGCGCGGAAATGCGCCGAAGGATTTTCTTGTGGGTGTGTCTTGCCATGAAATGAGCGAGGCCATCGCTGCGGAAAAAGCTGGGGCAAATTACGTTTTCTTTGGTCCAGTGTACGAGACGCCGTCGAAGAAGGTTTTTGGGCTGCCGCAAGGAATTCACAGGCTTGCGAAAGTCTGCAAAGCGGTTGGCATTCCGGTGTTGGCGATTGGGGGAATTACGGAAGGCAACGCAGGCGAGTGTGTTCGCGGAGGGGCCGCGGGAATCGCGGCGATTCGGATGTTTCAGCAGGCGCGGGATGCGGAATCGCTGGCGGCCACTGTTGCGAAGGTACGGGCGGGCGAACATGGAAGCGCCGCAAGACACTGAATTGTTCCATCCACCATCATAAGATTTGCGTACTTAGTGTGGATACACAAACCACAGAGCGATCGTTGCGGAGCGAGTTCCTTGGCAAAAAGAAAATTGTGGATTTGGGCGAGCGTGATTGTGGTGGTGCTGATTGTGCTGGCGGGCTTTGCGGCGTCGCGCGCGAGCATCAGCGCGCTGGATGAACCTGGGCATCTGGAAACGGCGCTGG
>DAIRCW010000112.1:0-9372 GCA_036796475.1 Candidatus Acidiferrales bacterium
GGGCGAGGGTTTTTCCGCGCTCGCCGAGAAGGTCGTACATTTCCCCGGCATTGAGCGCAGCAGGGGCGGCGACACCAGGATTTGCGCCCGGATAATTCACGGCTTCATCGAAGGCACGCGCGGCTTCGGCGTAATTTCTTTGGTTGCGGAGAGCGAGTCCGAGAGAGAAAGCGGCGCGCTCGACGTGCGCGGAGGGGAAAAATCCCGCGTGGCCGCGGCGCACCAGTTCGCGATAGGCGGCGATGGCTTCATCGTGCTGGCCGGAAGCGTTCAGCAAGTCAGCGACAGCGAGTCCAAAGATGAAATTGTGCGGAAAATCGTCGTAGTCGCGCTGGAGAAGCGGCAGAGATTCAGCGTATTTTTTTTCGCGCGCGAGAAAGAGAGCGAGAATGGTGCTGGCGTCAACGCTCTCTTCCCCGCCGCCGGCAACGGCTTCGCGCAGGAGTGACAGCCCCTTTTTTCTGCTGCCGTGCATGCTGGCGACGAAGGCGATGCTTTTCTCCCACCAGCTGAGGCTGCCAACGATGTATTGAAACGTGCCGACGACGAGTTTGGCGTCGTCGTAGTGCGGATCGATTTTGAGCAAGCGGTCATCGTCGTGATAGGCGGCGAGGCCTTGTTTGAGCGCGCCGAGCCATTTTTTTTCGATGACGGCGGAATAGACGGTAGCGAGTCCACGAGCGACGGCGCGGGCGAAAAGCGCGTCGGTGTCTTTGGGGTTTTTCTTGAGTTCCTGATTGGTGAGCGCGAAGGTGCGTTGTGAAAGATTGAGAATTTGCGCGCGGACTTGCGGGTCCACGGGCGGAGCTTTGAGCTGGAGGAATTTATTGCCCATGTAAAGAGTGGCATCGAGCTGACCTTCGCGGTCGAGTTCTTTGGCGAGCACGGCGGCGAGGAGGTGGTTGATGACGAAGGGGTCGTCGGGATAGCGCGCGCGTTCCTGCTGGAAGAGGCGGATAGCGGCGTCGTAGTCCATGTTGTAAAAAGCCTCGAAGCCGCGGCGGGTGGTGCGGTCGTCGGGCTGAACGCGAAAAGGCAGAGGGGCTGAGTAGGGGCGCGAGGAGGAGTGCGCGGATTGGCTGGTGCGGGCGGGAGCGTTCACGGCAAATACGAACGTGGACGAAAGGAAAACCGCTAGGGAGAAGAGAAGCACAAATCGCGGAGCAGTATTTCGCGGAAAGGACTGCTTGCGAGATGAAGGCTGCCTGCGGCGATCGAGGATCATGTTCCCAGGACCGTATCAGGAATAGTTTGCCATATTCTGGATGCTGGTGCGGGACGTCAGGTTGGAGTTCGAAACCGCGGATGGTACGCAAAGGGTTGCGTACTGCTCGCAAACGGAACGCCGGTACTTTGGTACTAGCAAAATGAGCCGCAATGCCCAGTGTGTTCTGGAGGGTTTAGGGCCGAAGCTAGGGCTGGATATTTGAGGACAATTATGCGGCGCTTGTTCAACTTGGTGGAAAAACAGGACATGAACGGACGCGGGAATGGCGATGCCTTTGCCCTAGCGAGCAGCGCGCCCCAGCCGGCCTCAAAGAGTGCGCGCGCGGCGGTCGCGGAAATGATGGCTCAGGAAATCAAAGCCAAGGAAAATCAGGCTGCGGAACATGCTGCGGATTCGAACAACGGCGCAGCGGCGCAGCAATTCGGCAAGGCCAGGTCCGAACGGCGCCATCGGCGGCGGGTGAAAATTTCGGCGCCCGTGCGCGTGCGGCAGGTGAATGCTTCGCGCAACGTCGAGCATCCCGCCGAACGCGCGGCGGAATTCGACTTGACGATGACCTCGGACGTGTCCCGAGAAGGAATTTTGTTCGAGACGTCACGCGCGAGTTACACGCGCGGGCAGGAAGTAGCGGTCGTTTTTCCGTACCGTCCTGGTCCCGGCGAGCCGGTGCGTGAGCAGCGCGGACAAGTAGTGCGCGTGGTGCGGGCCAGTGAGAGTCGTTACGGAGTGGCGGTGGCGTTTTTGGAAGGCGCGCCCAAGTACGAGCTGGTGAATTCGAACGGACGGCCGATATTGGAGGAAGAGCAGAAGCAGCGTCCGACGGCAGCGCGATTGGAGCAGCGCAGCAAGCCGCTGGTGTTGGTGGTTGACGCAAACGAGCAGACGCGGGCGATGCTGCGCGCAGAGTTTGTTGCGCTGGGATATGCGGTCGAGACGGTGCCGGATCCGAGCATGGCGGTGGCGGTGCTGCGTCACCGGAAACCGGCGGCGCTGGTGTGCGAAGCAGAACCCTTCGCGGGCGTAATGCCCGGCGGCGGAGACATGTCGGGCTATGATTTGTGCGTGATTGTGCGGCGCAACGCGAAACTGTGGCGTCTGCCAGTGATTTTGACAACGCGCACGGGATTGCCGAGCGATTTTGCAACAGCGCATGCGCTGGGAGCGACGGTGTGCGTGGCGAAGCCGTACGATTTGGCGCGGCTGACGAATTTGCTGCGCATGCTGGCGCCGGTGGAATAAAAGCAGTGACCAGTAACAAGTGACCCTTCGCCGGGCTCAGGGCAGGCGGGTGACGGGTCGGCAAACAAAACGCAGGCAACGAACGGGAATCCGTAGCTTACGGCACGGCAAGCGGGGAATCCCGCACGATGCCTGGTTTCGCTGCTGCGCTGCTGCGTCAATCTGACTTTCGCCGCGCTAAAACACGACTCCCACCAAATAACTCAATCCTGGAGCCTGCCGCTATTGCTCGAAAAGCAGGACGCCGGAGGTATGCGCGGTAGCCTGAATGCTCACGAAGCGCGTTAACGAAATGATGTAGTAGATATTGCCGCTGGAATCGGTGGCGCGACCGGAGGAACTGGTGATGGTGAGCGTGATGGTTTGCGCCTGACCGGTAAGAAGCTGCCCGCCCGTGTTGCTCTGATCGGAGGTGGCGAAGACGACGCTGTTTCCCGAAGAGAAAGCAACACCGGAACTGACGCCTTCGGCAGTGACGGGCGCGGATTCGGCGAGGCCGTCGAAATAGCTTCCGTTGACAAAAGTATTGTTGAACGGGCCGGCGGCTTGGGCTTCGAGCATGCCGGCATTGACGAGGCTGCTTTCGTCCATGACAAAGGCTCTGTTGGTGTCGATGAGGAAGAGGTCAAAAGGCGTGCCGGTCGAGGGGGTGACAAAGACTTCGCCGGTGCCAGCGACGGCATAGGTGAAATTGGTGGAGACGGAGTTTTGGGCCCCTCCATCGTTGGTGTCAAGGTTGATCGTGCCGTTGCTGTTCAGAGAATTGAAATTCAATACTCCAGCCTGAACAAAGGAATTGCCGCTGGTGGACGAGAGACCCGTTGTGTAAAGAACCACGTTGCCGGTTAGCGCGGAATTCGTAAATGAAGTGGAAGTTTGCTGCAAAATCTCGCCGCAGATCAGACCGCTCGAACCTTCCGCATCGGTCTGCATGGAGAGAACGTGCGTGGCAGAGACGATGTACCACACGTGAGTGGCGCTGCCCCCGGAGGTCTCCGCGAAAGCAACGCGACCGTTGGTAGCAGTGGTGGCGCCGGAAGTGAGAGAGGCGATGAAAGCGTTGCTGGTGGTGAAGCTTCCGTTGTCATTGGAATCGAAGCTGCCGGTGACGGTGGTGCTTCCGGTGGCGGTGAATGAGCCGATATCAACGAGGCGCGTGCCGGCGGTGGAGTCCTGGCCAATGAATTGAAAAGCGTAAGGGCCGGTGATGCTGGCGGTGCTGAATGCGGCGGCGTTCTGCAAGTAAGCGACGCCGGAGCCGCGGCGTCCGCTGGTGCCGTTGCTGTCATCGAATTCGATAACGTCGAGTTTGGTGGCGACGCCGGAGTTGAATGCGCCGAGCGAAAACGCGAATTTGATGGACACAGCACCCGGGGTACCGAGCGTCATGGTCCCGCGATTATCCGTGCCGACGGTGTAGCTGCCCTGAATGGCAAACGTACTCACGCTCGACGGGAGATTTTGGTCTTCGATACCCGCGGTGATGGTGCCACTGCCGTTTGCGGTGAAGCTGCCGATGTAGGCGAAACGGTCGCCGGTGGCGTCATCGAATCCGCTGACGAGAAAAGCGTACTGGCCGCTGAGCGCGCCGTTGTTGTTGGCCGCGGCGGGCGTGACGGTGATGGTGATGGAACCAGACTTGGTGTTATCAGAGACGGAAGTGGCAGTGACGGTGACGACGATGTTGGAGTTCACGCTGGCGGGCGCGTTGTAAGTGACCGTGGTGGAAGTCTGCGCGGAGAGCGAACCGGCGCCGGAGAGCGACCAGGTGACGCCCTTGTTCGCGGAATCGTTGGTCACGCTCGCGGTGATGTTGCTCACGGACTGGCCTTGCTGAATGGTCGGCGCGCTGGCGGGGCTGGTGATGGCCACGGAAATTACCGGAGGGGGAGGAGGATTGTGGCCTCCTCCTCCGCAAGCGGGCAAAATAATTGCGGCAGCAATCATCAGGAACAGACAAAGATTAGGCCACAGGTTTTTCATGAAGGCGCCTCCCAAGCGCGTCGGTGAACAATCAATTCAGAAAATGAAAACGGGGCCGCCTAGGGGCTGGTTTGACCGCAAGGCTGCGAAAACATCAGCTCAACGCGAATCCCCAAGTCGCGTTGAAGAGAATTTTGTTGCTGCAACCCTGCATAGGAGTTGTAACAGGAACAGGAGGGCGGGCCCAAAGTGCCTGCGAGTTGCGTAGTGAAAGTATAACGTGGGGGTCAAGAGCGCAATGGCGGTTTCGGAAACGAATCGCGCGAAGACATGCGAGCAACGGGAAATGCGGGAGTTGCATCGGTTCTGGAGGCTTGGGCTGGAAGCGAGAGGCCAGTCTTGTCTGCGAGTCTCCTTGAAGAGCCAAGCAGAGCACGTATAATGCTTCTTCTTTTCTTACGTTCAAAGAATCAGAGGAGCGGGATTGATCACTCGTAACGCGGGGGGACGAATTTTACGGATGCGCGCGTTTGCTGTGATTGCGGCGCTGGCGGCTGCGTGCGCAGTAGGGGCGGGGTGCGGATCGTCGAATCACAATCCCACGCCGGTGATTGATTCGATCGCGCCGGAATCGGTGCCGGCGGGCAGCGGCAGCCTGACGATAAACATCTCCGGCACGAACATCAATAACGCATCCACGGTGGAATTGAATGGAACGCAACTCGTAGTGGCGGGCGTGCAGCAGCCGCCGTGTGGAAATGCGAATCCGTGTCCGGTGATTCTGACGGTCGTTGTTCCGGCGACGCAGACGGTGAGCGCTGGAAGTTTCCCGTTGAACGTCACGACAGACGGAAAGCACTCGAAGAGTGTCAATTTCAATGTGGTGTCGCCGCAGATTGTTAGCGAATCGCCAGTGGCGGTTCCGGCCGGGTCGGCAGATTTTGCGCTGACGCTGACAGTGCTGAACGCGGCGCAGACGGTGCAAGTGCAGTTCGGCGCGGCGGGCACGGGAAACGCACCGCTCACGCCGATTGGTCCAGTGACGTGCAATACGTCGACGGCGTGCAACGTGGTGGTGACGGTACCGTCCGCTAGCGTGAAAACGGCGGGCGCGGTTCCGGTCACAGTGGCGAATCCGCAGGCGCAGAGCGGCGGAACGGCAAGCGCGAATTTCGTGGTGACCAGCGCGGGGTCGGGCCAGTTCCCTCTGGCGATTTCGTCGGCGAGCGGCGCGGCTGGGAATGCGGCGAGCACACATTCGTCGGTGTCGGACGGCGGCGCGTTTGTGACGTTCGATTCGACGGCGACGAATTTGACCGGCACGGCGACGAATGGACTGTCGCAAGTTTACCTGCAAACAAATTGCTTCAGCGGCGGAACGTGCAGCGGGGGAATACAGCTGGTTTCCAGCGCATCCGGCGCAGCCGGATCGGGCGGAGTTGTGGGGAGCGACAAACCGGCGATTTCCGCGGATGGAAGATTTGTGGTGTTCGAAAGCGACGACACGAATCTGGTGGCGGGGACGGCGCAGGCGGTCGAGCAAATTTATTTGTTCGATACGTGCGGCGGCGTTTTTGGCGCGGTAAAAAGCTGCACGCCAAAAATGACGCTGGTGAGTTCGAGCGCTGCGGCACCCGGGGATGGGCCGAGCACGAATCCGGCAATCAGCGCGTCGGGAATGTTCATTGCGTTTCAGTCGTCGGCGACGAATTTGACGAGCGCGGCGGTGCCCGCGAATACACAGCAGACTTATTTGTTCACAAGTTGCAATGGAGTGGCCGGACCGGTCGCGGGATGCACGCCGGGATTGCAACTCGTTTCCACTGACGCGAACGGAAATCCGGGCGATGCGGATTCGACGACGCCGTCGCTGGATCCAGCGGGATTGGCGGTGGCGTTCGAATCACAGGCGGACAATATTTTGGCGGGCGTGGCGTCGAACGGCTCGCGGCAAATTTATTTGCGGACGACGTGCCTTGAAGGAGTTCCCTTCCTCGCGGCTCCGTGCGGCGCGCAGACGGCTCTGGTTTCGGGCGACGCGAGCAACCGGCTGGGCACGGGCGACAGCGTGACTCCAGCGCTCACGGACAACAATGGCGCGTTGCTGGCGGTGTACGCGACCAACGCGGGAAATTTATTGCCGTCGGGCGCGAACGGGCCGCAGATTGTTGGCGCGACGGTGTGCGTTACGCTGCCGGGGACGACGCCGTGCGCGGCTTCGGGGACGCGCGTGCTTTCGGTAGACCAGAACGGAGTGCCGGGGAGTGGCGCAAGCTCGAATCCCTCGGCGGCGGGAGGGCGCGTCGTGTTCACCTCGCAGGCGAGTTTGCTGAGCGGCGTGAGCGGGATGCAGGTTTATGGCACAACGATGTGCATTCCGCCAGCGGCGTGCACGGCGCCGGTGCTGATTTCGGCGGATTCGACAGGCACGGCGATCGGCGGCGATTTTGGCGCAGTGGGCGGCGGAGGATTTTCGACGTTTTCCACCACAGGAAGCGCGAGTTCGCCAGGTGTGGCGCAGATATTTTTGGCCGCGCCGTTCTAGTGAGCTTCGGACGCGCAACCGTGCCCGATTCCTCAGCTGACCTGAACCTATGGAAGAAGCACTTAGGCCAAGTACCAGACTGGGTCTGGGAAAATACTGAACTTCGCACCCTCATCCTGGCAGATAATGGCCTCACGGAAATTTCTCCGCGCATTGGCACGTTAAAGAAGCTGCGCATGCTCGATTTGGGGCACAATAGAATTACCCATATGCCCGACGAGCTTGGTGATCTTGATAGCCTTACCAAGTTTCTTTACCTCCACGATAACAAGCTGAGCGCGCTGCCGTCGTCACTCAGCAAGCTGACCAAGCTGCGCTATCTGAACATCAGCGAGAATGCGTTCGACATGCTGCCAGAATGCGTTTGCAGCATGTCTGGCCTGATCGAACTTCGGGCCAGCGATAATTCTCTTGCATCACTTCCCCCTTCGATAGAACAATTGTCGCGCCTAAGGGAACTTCATCTGCGCAACAACAA
The DNA here is from genome assembly GCA_036796475.1 of Candidatus Acidiferrales bacterium. Lineage (GTDB taxonomy): Bacteria > Acidobacteriota > Terriglobia > Acidiferrales > UBA7541 > DAHUXN01. The sequence continues at coordinate 7,414 of DAIRCW010000112.1, forward strand.
GCTGACGACTTTGCCTGAAAACATCGGAAATATGCAGGCTCTCAGGCAGATTGACCTTCGTGGAAATCCGCTTGCCCAACTTCCAGGCATACTTGCCGACCTGCCGCGATTGGAAAAATTGGATCTGCGGTGGACACCGAGTCTGAAACCGCCCGAGTGGTTCAACACACTGGAATCGCGTGGATGCGTGGTGTATCGCTAGAACTTGTATGGCAAGCATTCTCTAATGCGCGGGGTGATGGTGCGCGTGAGCTGCGGCGTGGCGCAGGGCGAATCGGCGCGCGTAGACGGCAATATTAATCAGGAAAACGCCGACGGCGCCATATTCGAGCAGCCATAGCGGGAATTGCGGCGCGACGAACGCGCGCAAGTAGTGGACTTCAAACGCGCCGGTATACGGCGCGATGCCGGCGCGGGCCTGGCACCACTGTTCGAGGAGCGTCAAAGGGCAGGCGAAGGACGCGTTTTCGGCGATCACGCCGTAAATCAGCGAAAAAACATGCAGGATAGCGAGGCGTGAGCGCCCGCGCGTGATGGCGGCGCCGAACACGTACCAAGCGTTAAAAAGAAGATGAACGATGAGAACGACAATTGCGGCGATGAAGAAAAAATCGCGCTCCCAAGAATGCATCATCGCGGGGCCTCTTCCTGAGCTTCCGCAAAATGGCCATGTGCAGCGAACGTATGCGCGGCCAGTGCCGGCGAATACCGCTAAGGCCGAAGCACGCCAGTCAAAAAATGCCGCCTTGCACGAACCTATTATAGATTCGCGGAGAAGGTTCAGCGTGACGAAATTTTCCAGAACGGCGCGGCGCGTTTTCGTATTCACGAACGGGGAAACGTAACGGGTAAGTGCGTGAATCGTTTTGCGATATGACGCGTCTAAGCACAAGAACATGCGGCGCAGCTTCGTTACATTCATAACTCTTATCTGGGCGCTGGCGCTATCGACGACGCTGTGCGCAGGAGGATGGTGCACGTCGGCGCCCACTTCCTCGCCGGAGTGCGTGACGCAAGCGCAGTGCCACACAACGACCGCTTCGCATGCGGGTTTGCAATTGCGATGCGGCGAGAGGCTGCGTGCGCCAGCGGCGAAATGCGCGTTGCGAAATCTGGCGCAACCGCAGTTCGCGATTTTACGTGCGCCGAAGATTTCCACGCCTCGGCGCGTTAGCACGGGCAAAGCTTCCGGGCGTTTTGATTTTGGCTTCGTCGTTTCCTCGATTGGCTCGCCTCAGACTGACCGCGGACCTCCTCTCTCCTAGAAGTCAGGCGCAGTGCGCGTTTGGCCGGACGTGTGTCCGCTCGCGCGCGGATTTAGAACCACAAAATCTGACTTTCATGGAGGAATTATGCGAAGAATGCATTTCGTGGTTGCACTTGTGTGTTTGTTGATTGGCGGCGTAATCGCTCGGGCGCAGAACGCAGAAAACCGTGCGCACCGCAGCAGCGGGCAGGAAATTGATTCGATTATCGCGAATCAGGAAAAGCGAGTCCTGGACATCGCAGAAGCGATGCCGGCGGAGAAATACGGATTTGCGCCCACCGACGGCGAATTCCATGGCGTGCGTACGTTCGCGGAAGAACTGAAGCACATCGCGGCGGACTTGTACCTCGACGGCGCGGCAATTCTGGGCGAAAACCCGCCGGGAGATTTGCAACCGGGCGAGAACGGCTCGAGCGCGGTGCGCACGAAGCCGGAGATCATCGCATACGTCAAGGCCGCGTTTGCCTACATGCATCGCGCCAGTGCAGCGATTGACGATACGAACGCGCTGATGCGCAGGCCGGCGTTTCTGCCGTACGGTGCCGATCCAATGACGCGATTGTGGGTGGCGGTCGCCGACGTTGGACACACGAACGACCACTACGGCCAGCTAGTGGAGTATCTGCGGATGAACGGCATCGTACCGCCGGCCAGCCGCGGAAAAATGCCGGGGCAGCCTCAGACCTCGTCGG
>DAIRCW010000113.1:0-9259 GCA_036796475.1 Candidatus Acidiferrales bacterium
CCGCACCTTCAATCCATTTCGAAATTCAATCGCGCCGCCCTGCATTTCAAACTGCAAATCCATCTCTCTCCCGTACCACGCTCCCATGCGATGCGGCACAAAAAACGCGCCCACGATTTTCGCAGGCGCAGCAATATCCAACGTGAATTTCAGTTCCGTCATTTGCGGCGGCTATCTTACAGAATTTGCTTCGAGGAGGATATCGTGGGAATCACGATTGCCGTACGGGAAGCTGGCAATCCGGCGAATTTTCGAGGTAGTCCTTCATGCGCTCTGAAAAGATCATAATGTTTCGGCGGCCATAATCCAGCATGCCTTTTTCGCGAAACTGATTCATCATCAGCGTCACCACTTCGCGCGTCGTGCCAACGAGATTCGCCAGATCCTCGTGCGTCCATCCATTCACCGCCCGTGAGTCGCTTCCAGCGCCGCTCTCCGCATCGGATTGGCCCAGTCGCATCAATTCTTTCGCTAGTCGCCGCGACACGCTGTCGAAACTGAGCATGGCCACTTGTTTTTGGTAATCCATCAGCCGCTGGCAAACCACGCGCAAAAACGCCTGGCTGACATCCGGGGCGTGCGCAAACAATTTCGTCACTCCGCTGATGTGAATCGAAAGCAACTCCAGCGGCTCGAGTGCAATCGCCTGCTCCTGCCGCCGCGCGACTTCGCACATGCATAACTCGCCAAACAAATCGCCCGGCCCGTACAATCCGATTATTTTTTCCTGACCCTCCGCCGAAATAATCACCGTTTTCGCGCGCCCCTGCTCAATCCAAAAAATCGCGCTCGCCGGTTCGTCCAGGCGGTAAACGCTCTCTCCCTTACGAAGGGAAAGCTTCGAACTGAAAGGCTTCAGCTCGGAAATATGCTGGCGAACAACAGAGGAAAAATCCGCGCAACAAACGGCTTTTGACATAGGAACCACCCCAAGGCCGACGCTACAAACAAGATGCCCAAACCGCAAATTCCGGTGCACTTTCATTACGCAAAATTCCTGCCTCGCGGATTTGTAAATTTACTTACATTCGCGCCGTACGTTTCCGTACAGCATTCCAATTCGCGCTCCGCGTACATTCGGCTTCGCCGCCGCTGTTTTCGGCAGTGCACCGATTTCATTTTTCGGGGGTAGTCCATGGACGCGATAAAAAAAGCGGGTGCCATCTTCCTCATCGCCATCGTCTGCTGCTTCGGCGTAGCTCTTGCGCAGGCATCCGATGACGGCAATCCGAACCAAAACGCATCACAACTAATCGCGCAGGGCCGCCAGACTTTTCGCTTCGCTACCTTTGGCGACCAGGCTTTTTGGGGCGGCCAGCTGCAACTGCACAAAGCCATCGAAGGAACAAACCTCGGCGGCGTTGGTCCGGGCGTCAGCCCTGCGACGGCGCTGGCGGTCGGACTCAAAGTCGACGTCAATGCGCTTCCGCTGGCCTTGCAGACACAATTGAAAGCCGGCCAGGTCAATCTGAATGATCCCGCGGTCACTCTCGCGCTCCTGAAACTGAACGCCGTCATCGGCGTCAAAGGCTTTTTCAATTCGCAGGGAACGCTCAGTTCCGTCGGCATTCAGTGTGCGCTCTGCCACTCCACCGTGGACAATTCTTTCGCTCCCGGCATCGGCCATCGCCTTGACGGCTGGGCCAATCGCGACCTCAACGTAGGCGCCATCGTCGCCCTCGCTCCCAACTTGCAGCCGATAGCTGACTTGCTCCAGGTCAGTGTTCCCACAGTGAAAACCGTTCTGAACAGTTGGGGCCCCGGCCACTTCGATGCCGAACTCGAACTAGACGGCAAAGCTTTTCGCCCGGACGGCAAAACTGCCGCGGTGCTCATTCCGCCGGCATTTGGGCTCGCGGGGGTCAATCTTCACACCTGGACCGGCTGGGGCTCGGTCCCTTACTGGAACGCCTTCGTCGCCAATCTCGAAATGCACGGCAGCGGCACGTTTTTCGATCCGCGCCTCGATGACGCTTCGAAATTCCCCGTCGCCGCTCGCGCCGGCTTCGGACACGTGGCCAACACGCCTGATCTCATCACTCCAAAGCTCGCCGCCTTGCACTTTTATCAGCTCTCGCTGACCGCGCCCAAGCCGCCGGCCACCAGTTTCGATCACGAAGCAGCCGAGCGCGGCAAAGAGCTCTTCAACGGCATCGCGAAATGCTCCACCTGCCATGTTCCGCCGCTCTTCACCGAACCTGGCTGGAACATGCACAAAGGCGAGGAGATTGGCATTGATGATTTCCAGGCCAATCGCGCGCCCGACGGCCGCTATCGCACTTCTCCCTTGCGTGGCCTTTGGACGCACACGAAAGGCGGCTTCTACCACGATGGCCGCTTTGCCACGCTCAACGATGTGGTGCAGCACTACAATTCGTTCTTTGGCCTTGGCCTTGACGACAATCAAGTCCATGACCTAGTCGAGTATCTGAAGTCGCTTTAGCTCAACAGCTATGCAGCGGGCGCTTCGTTTGCAGCGGTAATCAATGCCCTCGGCGGGATGCTCCTTTTCGCGCGGCGTCCCGCCACGGGCTTTGCACCGCGTACCGCGGCACAGCTGTAGCATTTTCCTTACTGACTGCGAGCAGTTTCCTCCGCAGCAGCCAGCTCACCGCCGCTTGCGCAGAGCTTTTGGACACGCCCACCGACTCGGCCAATTGCTGATAGCTCACCTGCACCGCCCCTTCCCTGCGTGCTTGCTCTGCCGCGAGCCAAAGATAAACCAGAAAGCTCGCCGGCCTGCGGTCGTGCGCCACCAGATCGCGCATCAGCACGTTCACCACGTAATCGTCTACATTCATCGCACTATACCTGCGGCTAATATAGCAAAGAATGGCTGATTGCGCCGCCGCAGAATTCCTTTTATGCTCCCCTTACTTTTCAAACAAAAAAGGAGCGCGCATGATTCGAGGAATCAAGTTCGTCGGGGTCCCGGTACGCAATCAGGATGTCTCGCTGAAATTCTTCACCGAATCTCTGGGCATGAAAGTCGCCACGGATCAGCCGTTCAATGGCCGCCAGCGCTGGATCGAACTGCTCATTCCCGGCGCGGACACCGGCATCGCTCTTTTCACGCCCGAAGGCCACGAAAAACGCATCGGCGAATTTCAGTCCATTTCCTTCTGGTGCGACGACGTCTTCGCCACGGCCGGCATTCTCAAATCCAAAGGGGTAGACTTCACGCAGGAACCGAAAACCGAATCGTGGGGCTCCGTCGCGATTTTCAAAGATCCCGACGGAAATCAGTTCGTGCTTTCCAGCCGCGGGAAACAGAAATGAGCAGCCCGCTTCTGAAAAAGCTTGGAATGAAACCAGGAAAACGCGCACTGATTCTCAGCGCTCCCGCTGGCTACCTCGCTTCGCTGAAACCGTTGCCGCATAATTTCACCATCGCCACAAAAGGCGCTGGCGTATACGATCTTGTGCAGGTATTCGCAACGGAGGTTTCTCAGGTCCGCAAATTTGCTCGCTCGCTGCCGAAAATCGCAGCGCCGAATGCGCTGGTGTGGATCTCTTACCCGAAGCAGACCTCCAAGTTGGAGACTGATTTGAACCGCAACATCGTCTGGACGGAAATGAACAGCTTCGGATGGCGCGGCGTTTCCATCATCGCCGTTGACGAGACTTGGTCCGCCTTGCGCGTCCGCCCCGCGAATCTCGTCCGCTCCAAAAGCCGGCGCCGCTGAACGCCAAATTCCTTTGCCTGCTAAGGCTTCACGAATTCCGGCTGCTTGCCTTCCGCCCATGGATTGTACGTCAGCGCAAATTTCACGCGCTCGGCCTCCGGCGGATGGCTGAATAGCCACACTTTGATGAATGGATTGGGGTTCGGATCCGCCAAATCCACTTCGCCCAGAATCTGAAAACTCCGCGCCGCCACCTGGCTCGAATTGGGAATCAGCCCGTGCGTCACTTCCAATCCGTATTGGTCTGCCTGATGCTCATCGTGTCGGCTGAACGTGTTCGTGATCGGCGAAGCCAGAAAACCTAAAATCGCAATCCACAACAGCAACACCGGCAGCGACGCCCAGTCATCCGTGGCGCGAATGCCCCATCGCGCGCTGTGGCGCGAAAGCGTCCACCGCATGCCGCGAAAGCCCAGATACAGCAGCACGAACGCGAGCACCGCGCCGAAAATCAGCCCTTTGTAAACGTGCCCCAACACGTAATGCCCCATTTCGTGGCCGAAAACGTACATCGTTTCCGGCACGGTCATTTTCGCGATGGTCGTGTCCCACACCACCACGCGTTTCGACGCGCCGAGTCCCGTCACGTACGCGTCCACCGCTTTTGTTTTTTCGCTCGCCTTCATCAGGAACATGCGCTCTGCCGGAATGTTCATCCCCGCGCGATGCACCACGCTCTCCAGCGCAGACACGAGTTGCGGATCGGTCTGCTGCAGCGGCTCGAATTTGTTGAACATCGGATCAATCACCAGCGGCGAAAGGAAAATCACAAAAAACAAAATCGGCAGCGCCGCCAGCCAGAAATATAGCCACCATCTTCGCGGGCTGCGGCGAATCACCGCGTACAAAATCCACACCAGAATAATTCCCAGAATGAAGCTGAGAATTTCTCCCTTCGCCCAATCGCCCGCCCACGAACCCCATCCCTGCACGGAGATTCCATACCGCCGCGAAAGCCAGTGGCCGTAAATTCCCGTCGGCAATTCCAGAACGGCGATGGTCAGCAGCAGAATCGGCGCAAAAATCGCCGCCTGCACAAAATGCGCGCCGCTGGCGCGTTCCGCCCAATCGCGATATTTCGGCGCGAGCCGCCAGCGCAGAATCAGCAGCAGCATAATCACGCCCCACACAAAATCCGCAAAGTACAAGATGTATTCTGCGCGCGAAAAGTTCACCGCTTTTTCGTACAGCTCCGGCGGCAGCGTGTATGCTTTTACGTCCGTCGAATTTTGCTGCTGCGTTTGCGCTTGTTGCGACTGCTGCGGCGGTTGCGCCTGAAACGCAAGAGTCGTGGCACGCGCTGCGCCGCTCGCGCCAAACAAGACCGCGACGAACAGCAAAAAGGTCAAACCTGAAAAAAAGAATCGCGCGCGTGGCATCCTGCCTCCCGCCTATCCATTGTTTGTTGAATCTGCGCTGAATTATCATTCGACTTCCCGAATATCTCAAGCGCCATGCCCGTTTGCATTCGCCTCAGCCATCGCGCATCTTTCTTGCGCCGTTTCACGTATCTCTAGCAGGAATTCTCTTGGTTTTCACACCGGCGGTGCGGAGGCACGCGTGCAACTCGAAATCAGGGGCGTCAGCAAACAGTATTCAGCAAACGTCTGGGGACTGCGCGATTTCAGTCTCGCGGTAAAGCCCGGCATCTTAGGACTGCTTGGCCCAAACGGCGCGGGAAAATCCACGCTGATGCGCATCATCGCCACAGTCACTAAGGCCACGCGCGGACAGGTGATTTGGAATGGGCAGAATGCTTTTGCGTTCCCCGATTCCTTGCGCTCGGTTCTTGGATACCTGCCTCAGGATTTTGGCGTCTATCCGCACTTGACCGCAGTGGAGTTCCTCGAATACCTCGCCGCTGTCAAAGGTCTCGACGCAAAATCCTCGCGCCGCAGGATTGAGGAACTGCTCGTGCTCGTGAATCTGGGCGACGCTCGCAAACGCCCGCTGGGCGGTTTCTCCGGAGGCATGAAGCAGCGCATCGGCATCGCGCAGGCGCTTTTGAATGATCCGCAACTTCTCATCGCCGATGAGCCCACGGCTGGTCTCGACCCTGAAGAGCGCGTGCGATTCCGCAACCTCCTATCCGAACTTGCCGGAGATCGCATTGTGATTCTCTCCACGCATATTGTCTCCGACGTCGAAGCCGTTGCCACCGATATCGCCATCGTCGCCAATGGAAGTTTGGTCGCGCACGCGCCTCCTGAAGATTTGCTCCGTTCGGTGCAGGATAAAGTTTGGGAGTGGACGGTCCCCAGCGCAGATTTAACCGCAACGCGCCAGCAATTTTCGGTTACGTCCATTGCACGCCGCTCTGAAGGCGTGCAAGTGCGTGTTATTGCGTGCGCGCAACCGGCTCCGAGCGCAGTAAAAGCGGCGCCGACTCTCGAAGACGCCTATCTTGCATCTCTCTTCGCGCAGCGCACAGCAACAGCACCCGGAGCCGCAGCATGACGGGAAACGCCAGCCGCGCGCGCATTTTGTATCATCTGGCTCGCGCCGATTTTCTCGAGCGCTTCCGCCGTTACAGTTTCCTCGTCACACTCGCTTTCGCGCTTTACCTCGGCTATCTCGCGGCCACCGGACAAATTTTCTTGAGCCTCGGAAAATACCAGGCTGCTTACAACGCCGCCTATGTCGGCGGCTTTATGAGCTATCTCTCTTCGGTTTTTCTGACCCTCGCGGGATTCTACATCGTGAAAAATGCCATCGACCGTGACCGCAAAACGCGCGTAGGACAAATTCTCGCGGCTTGCTCGATGCGCAAAACGGATTATTGCCTCGGCAAATTCCTCAGCAATTTCTGCGTTCTCGGCGTGATGGTTGCGGTCCTCGCGGCGGCAGGCGCCGCCATGTATTTTCTTCATGGAGATAAATCCGGTTTTCATCCCTTTCCTTTGCTCGCTACATTTATTGTTTTTGCTTTGCCCGCGGTTGCCGTCACCTCCGCTGTAGCGGTTTTCTTTGAAGCAGTACCTGTGCTGAGCGGTGGAGTCGGAAATCTAATCTACTTTTTTGTGTGGAACGGCCTGCTGCTGCTCGGCGCAGTTGCAATCTTTACTGGCGCCAATCTTCCGTTTCTCGATTTGACCGGCGGTTTTTCGCTCTGGCACAGCATGGATGCTGCGCTCAGTGCTGCGTATCCCGGTGCCGTTGCGAACAGTTTCGCGTTGACCATCGCGGGGCTCCCAAATCCGACCGTTGGCGTTTTCCGCTGGAATGGTTTTTCCTGGACGCCCATTCTCCTGCTCAGCCGCGTTTTTTGGCTCGGGCTCGCTTTCGCGCTCACCTACGCAGGCGCTGTATTGTTCGACCGCTTCCAAGCCGCATCCTCGCGCGAGTCAGATCATGCTTTGAATTCCGCCGCGCCTTTGCCACCTACCGAGGCGACTCACGCGCAATTGGACGCGCATTTGAATGCCGCCATGCTGACTCCGGTGACATCGCGTTTCCGTTTCGCCGCTGTGCTTGTCGCGGAATTGCGCTTGATGTTCAAAGGACAACGCTGGTGGTGGTACGTTGTCGCCGCTGGCTTGGCCATCGCGTCCGGCGCCGTTGTTCCGCGCGAGGCCCGCGGAATTCTTCTCGCGCTTGCGTGGATTTGGCCGCTGTTTCTTTGGTCCTCTATGGGCATCCGTGAATCGCGCGACCAAACCAGCCAGCTGATTTTCTCCACGCCTCATCCGCTGGCGCGCCAGTTGCCGGCGATCTGGCTCGCTGGATTTTCGGTCGCGCTGATCGCAGGAAGCGGATTTGCGGTGCGGCTTTTGCTCGCTGGCGATTTTGCCGGACTGCGCGTTTGGATCATCGGAGCGCTTTTCATTCCCACGCTGGCGCTGGCGCTCGGCGTGTGGAGCGGAGGAAGCAAACTGTTCGAGATCATTTATTTCTTGCTGTGGTATCTCGGTCCAATGCATTCGATTGTTTCGCTCGATTTTATGGGCGCGGCTCCGATGACGGCTCACACGCGTTATCCGCTGTTTTATCTGGGGATTACCGGCGTCTTGGCTCTCGCCGCTTTTGGTGGACGCAAGCGCCAGCTTCAGACGTAAAAAGTTTTTTGGTTCGCGATTTCGCCTCGACCGGCGCAGGTGACTTTTTCGACGGCAGCAGAATGCGTTTGTTGGAATAGTTCAGCGAGAGGCGCTAAAATTAATTCAGAACGCGAAGGAAGTTCGGAGCGCAACTTTATGAAAACTCAAACTATAGGGCTTTTGCTCGCAAGCTGCGGAATTTTCGCAGTCCCGCTCGCGGCTCACGCGCAGCAGCAAGATCAGTCGCTGGCGGAAAAAGCACGGCAGATTCGCGAAAAAGAAAAAACTACTACAAAACCAAATGTCGTGTGGACGAATCAGAATTTGCCCACGGATGCAGCGCTGAGCATTGTCGGCCAAGTCTCTTCGGGTGCGTCAAGCAGCGATGCGCAGGACAGCGCTGCTGCGGCGCAAAATGAAAAGCAAGCGGATGCCGGCGAACTCGAATCGGAGCTGACGAAGTTGAAGGCGGAACTTGCTGATTCTAAAAAAGATTTGAAGAGCGCGCAAAAGGATTTGGATCTCGCGCAGCGTTTGCAGAAGCTTGATTCCGATCAGCACTACAGCACTCCGGATTACAAGAGCGATCAGGCAGGCAACGCAAAGCTAGACGCGGACCAGAAGCAAGTCACGGCGAAGCAGGCGGACGTGGACGCCAAGCAGAAAAAAGTAGATGAGTTGCAGAAGAAGATCGATGACCTGACTGCGAAGCTGAAAGAGGCGAAGTCCAAACCGGATACCTCGCAGAGTTGAAGAACTTGGTCACGAAAAACCGCATGAGCGAGTAAGGCGGGTTGCAGAAGAAGGCAGAAGAGGATTGATGACCTCCACGCGAAGGTGAAGCAAGCGAAGGCCAAGCCGGACACTTCACAGACGTGATTACCCACGCGTCAACAGATAACCAATACGTTATCATTAACCGCTATCTCTTGAAAAATCCAGAGCGGTACTAGAACCACAAAGAGACAAATTGTCTCTTTTGGAGGCAAAAAACGGGCGATTTTAGCAGGCCATTCGGGAGAATTGGCCTGAGAGTTGCGCTTTTCTGAATCTTTCGATCACGCCGGCGAATTTCAATTCCTCAAAAAAGGCCCAAAAAATGGGCGAATTCTGCACATGAGCGGCACTCGGACTGGAGGGCGCGAGAGAGCCGGAGAGCAGTCCAATGGATAAAAATCGAGTCAAAACTGCGCTGTTTCGTGCATGTATCGTGCGGGTTTAGAGCTGTTTTTGGGCAGGCGACCAGGCCAATTTCCGAAAAATAGCCCAAAATGTGGTTATAGAACCAGGCCATTCACCTAGACATTCTACTGGAGCGAAAGCGGCCCCGAATTGACCCCAAAACCTGTCCGATCGGGGCCCGCGGGAGGGCCTGTTGAGATCACTGCGGCGTCGGGTTGCAAGGGGACGGCGCGCACTTCGCGCGGGTAAAGCGCGCGACAGGAAAGCCTCATGTGAGGCCGTGACATGACGCGACTGCCCTTCGGACCTCAGGGTAAAAAGTCGCGACGCACAAGGATTGTGTTGCGCGGGTGA
>DAIRCW010000114.1:0-9250 GCA_036796475.1 Candidatus Acidiferrales bacterium
CAACCGCATCAATATCGAGTTCAGCCAAGTCTCACCGTCCCAACAAGAGAAGTAGGAAAGGGAAAACCCAAAGCCCATCCATAAAATGCCAGTAGTAGCCGGCAATTTCCGTAGCTGTCGACAACGTCAGCCGCCGCAGCCTGCCCCAGCCCACAAAAAGCAGCGCAGTAATTCCGCCAAGCAGGTGAACGCCGTGCGCCGCCGTCAGCACGTAAAAGAAACTGTTGCTGGCGTTGGAAGCGAGGTAGAAACCCGCAGCGACCAACTCACGCCACGCAATGAGTTGGCCGGCAACAAAAAACAGCCCCAGAACAGTTGTCACCGCCCACCAGTGGCGAAAACCAGCCTTGTCGCCCCGCTTGAAAAAGCTGCGCGCGCGAACCAGCGTGAGGCTGCTAGCCAGCAAGATCGCGGTGTTGAGCCACAGCACACGCGGCATGGGAAACGTGCGCCAGTCCCCGCCAAGGCCTTTTCTGACGATGAACGCACTTACAAGCGCCATGAAAAACATCAATATCGCGCCCATGGCGATGGTTACGCCAGTGACGTAGATGCGCTGGGGCAACTGAGGGCGCCCGTGGCCCGAGCCGTCCCCATCGCCTCCGTCAGCGCGCGCAGGCGGCTTTGCTCCGCCTCCGGAATCGATAATCTCGATATCGTCCGTGACCGTGGTATGCGCCATAACGCCCAATTACGCCTTGGCCACCTGCTCAGGTGCAAGGTGCTGCGGGACAAAGTCATCTGCCGCGCCCGGGATGCTGTACTCGTAAGGCCCGCGATAAACCGTCGGATAGTGCCCGGCGAAATTATCGTGCGGCACCGGCGTGCTGACCGACCATTCCAGCGTCGTCGCCCGCCACGGATTGTCGACCGCCTTTTTGCCGTGCCCCATGCTCCAGAAGAAGTTCCAGTAGAAGAGCAGTTGCGCTGCCGCGGTGAAGAACGCCGAGATGCTGATGAAGTAATGCACTGAATGGAGCGGAATCAGATAGTTCACCGACTCAATGCTAGCGTAGCGCCGCGGATCGCCCGCGTATCCCAGATAGTGCATGGGCATGAAAATGCAGTACACGCCGATGAAAGTGCACCAGAAATGGATCTTGCCCAGCGTTTCATCCATGTGCCGGCCAAACATTTTCGGGAACCAGTAATAGCTCGCGGCGAACATCGCGAAAATGGCGGCCACGCCCATAATCAGGTGGAAGTGCCCGATGACGTAGTACGTGTCGTGCAAGTAGAGGTCGAGCGCCGGCTGCGCGAGGAAGATGCCAGACAGTCCGCCCGTAACAAACAGCGAAACGAAGCCGATAGCAAAGAGCATCGAGGCGGTGAAATGAATTTGTCCGCCCCATAGAGTGCCGAGCCAGTTGAACGTCTTAATCGCCGAAGGCACGCCAATCACCAGCGTCAGAATCGAGAACGCCAGCGCCGAGTACGGGTTCATGCCGCTGATGAACATGTGATGTCCCCAGACGGCGAAGCTCAGGAAGCCGATGGCGCTCAGAGAATAAACCATCGCCTTGTAACCGAACACGGGCTTGCGCGAGAACGTCGAGAGCACGTGCGAAATAATTCCCATGCCGGGCAGAATCGCGATGTACACCTCGGGATGGCCGAAGAACCAGAACAGGTGCTGCCACAGCAGCGGCGAGCCGCCCGCGTGGTGCAGGAGCACGCCGCTGACGGCTTCGTTCGACGGAATAAAGAAGCTTGTTTGCGCAAGCCGGTCCAGCAAGAGCAGGATGCAAGCCGCGAGAAGCACGCCGAACGCGAGCAGCGCGAGGCACGCCGTGATGAACCATCCCCAAACCGTTAAGGGCATGCGCATCAGTGAGAGACCTTTAGCGCGCAGGTCAATGGTGGTGCCGAGGAAATTGATTGCTGACATCAGCGAGCCGCCGCAGAAAAGCGCAATGCTGACGACCCACAGGGTCTGGCCCAATCCCAAACCAGGCCCGGCCACCTCTCCTACGGCGCTGAGCGGAGCGTATGACGTCCAGCCACTGATCGAAGCGCCGCCCGGCACGAACGCGGAAGCCAGCAGCGCGATCATCGCCAGGAACGTCGTCCAGAACGAAAGCATGTTGATGGTCGGGAAGGCCATGTCCGGCGCGCCGATTTGAATCGGCAGAAAGTAATTGCCGAATCCGCTTTGCGGCACCGTGGTGAGTACGAAGAAAACCATCAGCGTGCCGTGCATGGTGACGACGCGCAGGTAATCCTCCGGCGAAACGATGCCATTGGCGAATCCCCAGATGTGCGCATTCGGCCACACCAGATGAATGCGCATGATCAGGGACAAAATTACGCCGATGGTCACGGCGGAAAGTCCCAGCAGGATGTACTGCGTGCCGATGATTTTGTGGTCCAGGCTAAAGATATAGTGGCGGATGAAGCCCTTCGGCGCTTCCGCGTGATGAACTGGCCCCGCGTGTGCGCTCATCGAATTTCCCCTTCTGCGTCACTCCAAAAATTGCGAATCGTTCTCATTGCGCGTTCTGCGCCTCCTCCTTAGCCTCCCACTTCGCGAAATCGGCTTGTGACAGCACATGAAGAACTGCGTGCATGCGGTAATGACCCAAACCGCAGAGCTGATTGCAGGTCACTTCGTAGTCGCCGATTTTATTCACGGTGAAGTGGACAGGAATGATGATGCCAGGAACGGCGTCCTGCTTGACTCGCAACTCGCGGACAAAAAAGCTGTGAATCACGTCCTGCGAGCGCAGCATGAGCACGATTGGACGGTCGACAGGCAGATACAGATCCGGGACGACGATATCGTCTTTGGCCGCAGGATCGCTTGGGTCGAGACCAATCGGATTACCAACTGACGCATCAATATCTTTGGGGATGATCTTGCCGAATTTCCCGTCAGGTCCTGCATAACGGAAATTCCAAACAAATTGCACGCCGGTCACTTCGACCTGCAACGCTCCTGGCGCGGGCCCGCCAAAATGGACTTCGCCCCACGCATGCGCCGCCATCACGCCAAGCCCGACGAAAATCACCAGCGTAATCGTCGTCCAGATCACTTCCAGCGAGTGGCTGCCGCGAACGAAATGCGCGCGCCGCCCCTGATCGCGGTAGCGAAAAACCATCCAGGCCAGCGCAACCTGCGCAAGAACAAAAACGATTCCCGTGAGCACGAACGTTAAAAACATCTGCTGATCGATCTGATGGCCCACCGGCGTGATCGCCTTGGGGAACCACCAAATATGATCGAAGTGGAGAAAGAGTGTGGAAGCAACAAGAATCAAAAGAACAATCGCAAACAAAACAGCGGGCGCTGCTGAACCTGCAGATGCTCTACGCGAGGACATTTCCTCCGCTCCGGATTTCTGCGGCCTTAGCTGCATGATTCCGGCCCCGAATCCTCAGTTGAGATGGCTGGTGCATTCAAGAAGCACAATCTTATATAACAGAACGTAAAAATTTCAACAGAGAAACGCGAAAATCTTTTGTAAGCAAGTAGCAGTAGGCAATCCGCAATTCCCGAAGGGAAAGAAAACTCAAAAACCGGGGAGATTGGTGCGGTCGAGTGGATTCGAACCACCACGGTATTGCTACCGTCAGCCCCTCAAGCTGATGCGTCTGCCAGTTCCGCCACGACCGCACAGGGAAAACACGCCAATTCTAGCAAAATCCGCAAGCTATTTGTGAGGAGGCTGCGGCGTCGACGTCTTTGCCGGAGCCTGAGCCGGCGCTTTGGATGGAGCCGCAGGTGACGGCGCCGCCTTCGTTGGCGTCGATGGCATGGTCTGCTCGATAATCGAAGAGCCTTCCGCCGTCGTCGGCGCGCGCTTGAGCGATAGCGCCAGAGAACTCATCATAAAAACAATCGCGCACCACGTCGTCGCTTTGGTCAAAAAAGTCGACGCGCCGCGCGGACCAAACGCCGTCTGGCTGCCTGCTCCGCCGAAAGCGCCTGCCAAATCAGCCGCGGAGCCGCTTTGCAGCATGATGACAAAGATCAGCAGCAGGCATACCAGAATATGCAACGTCACCAGCACCACAGAAAAATGCCAGCCGAGCCACACCAGCGCCAAGGCGGCAAGCAACGCAATCGTCCATTTAACTGTATTCGGCATTCTTACTCCCGGCAGTTAGGCTGCTTCAAAAATTCACGATGGACGCAAACGATTCGGCATCCAAACTGGCTCCGCCGACAAGCGCGCCATCAATCTCTTCTTGAGCCATCAGCGCGGCTATGTTATCCGGCCTGACGCTTCCGCCGTACAAAACGCGCAGACCGGACGCAACTTCAGCGCCGTAAGTTTCCTTTGCGAGGCGCCTCAGACAGGCGTGAGATTCTGCCGCAAGTTCCGGAGTGGCGGTGCGGCCAGTACCGATCGCCCACACTGGCTCGTAAGCGATTAGGATACGCGAGAATTCATCAGCGGTCAATCCGCCGAGCGAGCCGCGAAATTGTGATTCGAGCACGCGGGTCGCTTTTTTTGCCTCGCGCTCTTCGAGAGTTTCTCCCACGCACACGAGCGGCTGCAAATTCGCTGCGAGAGCCGCTTTGAGCTTGCGATTTACGCCGGCGTCCGTCTCGCCGAAGCAGCACCGGCGCTCGGAGTGCCCGAGAATTAGCGCGCCGCAGCCGGCATCAACCAACATGCGCATGGACACTTCGCCCGTGAACGCTCCTTCGCTCTCCCAATACGCATTCTGCGCGGCAATCGCGATGTGGGTGCCGCGAACTGCTTCGCAAGCGGCAGCCAGCGATGTGAACGGAGGCGCGACGATGATTTCGCGATGCGTGGTGCCGCAAACGAGGGGCTTGAAATGCTCAAAGAATTCCTGGGTTTCGCGGCGGGTCTTGTACATCTTCCAATTCGCGGCAATGACCGGGCGTCGCAAACTCAAGCCTCTGCCGGAGTGAGCGCTTCCACGCCGGGAAGTTTTTCGCCCGCGAGAAATTCCAGGGAAGCGCCGCCACCGGTGGAGATGTGCGAAATTTTCGACGCCACTCCGGCTTTCTCCACCGCGGCCACGCTGTCGCCGCCGCCAATTATGGAAGTCGCGCCGCGTTTCGTGGCATCCGCTATCGCGCGCGCGATGGCCAGCGTGCCATTCGCGAATGCAGGTTTTTCGAACATCCCCAGCGGCCCGTTCCAAACGATCGTTTTTGCCGCGGCGATTTCCTTGCTGAAAAGTTCAATCGTCCGCGGGCCAATGTCGAGACCCATCCAGTCCGCGGGAGTGGCTTCGATGCCGCTCGCCTGCGTTTCTGCGCTATCCTCGGGACTGCGCGCGAGAACATGATCCACCGGCAAGATGATGCGGAATTTGCGCTCGCGCGCTTCGCCCAGCAAAGTCAGCGCGAGATCCACCTTATCTTGTTCGACCAGAGATTTTCCCGTGGTGAATTTCTTCGCGCGAAAAAACGTGTAAGCCATCGCTCCGCCGATCAGCATCGCGTCGGCGATTTTCATCAGGTTTTGTATCACTTCGATCTTGTCCGACACTTTCGCGCCACCCAGAATCGCCAGGAACGGCCGCTCCGGATTGCTGATGGCCTTGCCAAGGTAAGAAAGTTCGCGTTCCATGAGCAAGCCAGCGGCCGCTTTCTTGACGAATTTCGTGATTCCGACCACGGAAGCGTGCGCGCGATGCGCCGCGCCAAACGCGTCGTTCACATAAAGTCCATCGCAGAGTGACGCAAGCTGGCGCGAAAAAGTATCGTCGTTCTTTTCTTCCTCCGCGTGAAAGCGCAGGTTTTCGAGCAGCAGGATGTCGCCATTTTTAAGCGCGCGGGCGCGCGATTCCGCCTCCTGCCCCACGCAATCCGAAGAAAAAATCACCGGCTTCCCCAGCAATTCCTTGAGTCGCGCCGCTACAGGCGCAAGGCTATACTTCTCGTCGGGTTTCCCTTTTGGCCTGCCGAGGTGCGAAGCAACAATCACCCGTGCGCCGGCCTGCACTGCTAGCGTCAGCGTCGGCAACGTCGCGCGAATGCGCGTATCGTCGGACACATTTCCGTTTTCCAGCGGCACATTGAAATCTGCGCGAATGAAAACACGCTTGCCTTTCAGATCGAGGGCTCGTATGGAGAGCCGATTCATGAATGCGTTTTTTGTTGGATTCGCGGAAACCATGGGCGCTAAAGCTATAGGCGCTGGGCGATTTTTTTAACCAGATCCACGCACCGGCAAGAATAGCCCCACTCATTGTCGTACCACGCGAGCACTTTCAAGTTGTTCGGGCCGACCATGCGCGTGCTCGGCGCATCCACGATGCCGGAATGCGGATTGCCGCGAAAATCAATGGAGACGAGCTCCTCTTCCGTGTAGTCAAGAAGTCCCTTCAGACATCCTTCCGAAGCCGCGCGAAACGCTGCGTTCACTTCCTCCGGCGTGGTTGCTTTTTCGGTGGTCACACTCAAATCCACCAGGCTCACATTCGGCGTTGGCACGCGCAACGCATACCCATCGAGCTTGCCTTTCAATTCAGGAATCACCAGATGCAGCGACTTTGCCGCGCCCGTCGAAGTCGGAATCATGGAAAGAGCCGCCGCACGCGCCCTGCGTAGATCCTTGTGCGGCAAGTCGAGCAGTTTTTGATCGTTCGTGTAGGAGTGAATCGTAGTCATGATGCCGCTAGCGATTCCAAATTTGTCCACGAGAACTTTGGCCACTACGGCCAGGCAATTCGTCGTGCACGACGCATTCGATATGACGTGATGCTTTGCCGGATCGTAAAGGTTATCGTTCACTCCCATAACCGTGGTGAAATCCGGATCCGTCGCCGGCGCGCTGATGACCACTTTCTTCACTGTCCCGCGAATGTGCTTGCGCGCTTCCGGCCCTTTGTTGAAAACGCCCGCCGACTCCACAATAATTTCCGCTCCCGTCGACGGCCAATCCACTTTATCGAGCTCTTTCACCTTGAAAGCGCGAATGGTTTTGCCGTCCACGTGAATGGCTTCGTCGCTGGCGGTAATCCGGTTCGGGAGATTTCCGAGGATGGAGTCGTACTTCAGCAAATGCGCCAACGTTTTCGCGTCGGTAATATCGTTTACCGCGACGATTTCGATTGCCGGATTTCCCATCGCCGCGCGGAAAATATTGCGGCCGATCCGGCCAAAGCCATTAATGCCGACCTTCACTGACATGCGTCCTCCGAAGCGAGCGTGATCGAACTGTGCAGCAACATTACAAGGGCGCAAAGATGGCTGATGCTAGGTCGCGCCGATGGAAAAGTCAACGCAGCGATTCCTACCCGTACGATTTGACGCGAATGACCTTGTTTCCTTGAAATGTAACGAGAGTGGATTTCTCCGGCGGAAGGCCATAGATCCAATCTTCTGTTTCCAGGCCGTTTTCATCCTGTTCGCGCACTTTCTTGTCCGGCCTGCCCAATGACGCCGTAACCATGTCCTGATTCATCCCCACGATCACCGTGTGCGATTTGATCGCCTGCTGAAACTCCGGCGGAAGGGTGTCGATCCAATTCACGGCCGCGGAGTGCTGATTGGAAAAATCCAAGAATGGCGAGAGAATTTGCTTTAGCTGGTCGGGAGTCAAATCCGGCACGTGCCCGGGAAACTCCACCACCAGCTCCGCGCCGATGCGCCGCACGCCTTGATTCGCCGGCGTCGTGCTCATCACCGGAACAGCTCCGCCCATGGAAAGCTGGATGTGCTTCTTCCAATCAAAGTGACCTTTGGTCCCGCCGTTAATGCTTACCACAATAGCTTTCGCCTGAAATTCGATGTTCGTGATCTGGATTTGGTCACCAGGATTGGCAGCCGAACCATAAGCTAACGCCGAGCGTAATTTGTTCGGATCAATTTTTTCCCCGGCTTTGTAATGAAAACCCTTCTTGCGTGACGGAAGCGGCTGAGTAACACGCGCGTACTCCCCATCGACATAGCGAATAATCGCCAGTTGCCCCTGCAAGCGCGCATCTTTTGCCTTTTGGTCAGCGTTATTGCTGGAAGAACCCGCCGAGGAAACTGAGGCCGTCAACGCGAGAGGCTTCGAACTGTTTCCCGCCGCGCGGGCGTGACCGCACACAGGAAGGAGAAGCGAAAAAACCAAAGTTGCTGCGGAAATCGTCAGGCGAACCATAAATTCACCGGCAGCGGCATTCGAATCGCGGGGTGCCGCTCGTGCCACGCTGTTCAAATCATACCACTTCCTCGAACGCGCAGAATACCGAATCTCAGGGCGGAGAAAAACCATTTTGCTGGAGTGACTTATCCGCCCGAAACGGCTCGTGACGCCTGCGATTTCTTCTCCTCCTCGACTTTCTCCGCGGCAAGTTGCGGCTCAAAGCACCGGCGGCAGCGCGCTTCGTACATTCCGCCTGCTCCCACAACAATCAGTTCCTCAGAAGCGACGAGCCGCTGCGTGTTCACCGCCGGATTGCCGCATCGCGCGCAAATCGCCAGCAGCTTGGTAATCTCTTCGGAAACCACCAGCAGCCGCGGCATCGGTTCAAACGGGCGGCCCATAAAATCCGTATCCAGTCCCGCGACAATCACGCGCTTTCCCAAATCCGCGAGCCTCGTGCAGCTTTCCAAAAGGCTTTCGCCCAAAAATTGCGCCTCATCAATTCCCACAACTTCTGTCCGCGCCTCGACTTTCGCCAGCACCTCCGCGCCCGTGCTGACCAGTTCCGATGCGATCTCCAATCCGGAATGCGACACAATCCCATTCGTCGAATATCTGCGGTCAATCGCCGGCTTGAAAATTTGCACGCGCTGGCGGGCAATCTCCGCGCGCCGCAGCCGGCGAATCAGCTCCTCAGACTTGCCCGAAAACATCGGTCCGACAATGACTTCAATCCAACCCATGTTACCCTTAACGATGTCCACCGAGCCTCCTGAGTCGCTTTACCGAGGATCGAGCAACCACTCTCAAATCTTATCGCGAAATTGCGCGCCGGCGTCAACGCTCCCGCGAAACGCTCCGCGCCTGTTCGTACAGCGCGCTGTTGAAGAATGGCGCAAACGCATTGATGATCGCCACGCGAAACGCATCCTGCCGCGTAATCAGATTTTTTGTCAGCACGCCCCACGCGCCCTGCGCGTCGCGAATGCCATGCCCGCCGGCAAATTCGTCAATCGCCACGCCCAGCTCAACACCACCATCCACGACCTGTTTTACAAGCACATCCGGCAGCAAGACGCTTCCCGATTGCCCGTACGCCCCTCGTCCAGACGAATCGCGCACATAAGCCCAGTTTTCCAGGAACGCAAGCCGGCCGCCGTCGCGCGAAACCACGTCAAGGCCACCTTCCA
>DAIRCW010000115.1:0-9172 GCA_036796475.1 Candidatus Acidiferrales bacterium
CGGGCGCGGATCCTTGGCATAACGCGACTGCTTGATGAGCACGCGGCCCTTCCACGTGAAAAGACATCCGTGGCGGGCGCCGCGCGTGGGCAGGACGCAATCCATCATATCCACGCCGCACGCCACGTAATCGGCGATTTGCTCCGGCCGGCCGACGCCCATCAGATAGCGCGGCTTGGTTGCGGGCAGGCGCGATGTGACTTCGGCGGTGATTTCGCAAGTGATGG
This sequence comes from Candidatus Acidiferrales bacterium, assembly GCA_036796475.1. GTDB lineage: Bacteria > Acidobacteriota > Terriglobia > Acidiferrales > UBA7541 > DAHUXN01. The sequence continues at coordinate 228 of DAIRCW010000115.1, forward strand.
CGTGCGATTCCCCGACCGCAAGGCCGCCGATGGCATATCCCGGAAAATCGAGCGCGATGAGATCGTCCGCGGATTTGCGGCGAAGCTCGCGGTGCGCTCCGCCTTGGACGATTCCGAAAAGCATTTGACGCTCTGCGTCGCCGTGCTTGGCAAAATGCTCTTGCGAACGCCGCGCCCATGCAAGCGTGCGTGCTGCTGCTGCCGCGGCGCGGCGTTCGTCCGAAGTGGACGCAATGCACTCGTCGAGCACCATGACAATGTCCGACCCGAGCGCCAATTGAACGTTCAAGGCTTCTTCCGGCGAGAGGAACCGCTTCGAGCCGTCCAGATGCGAGCGGAATTCGACGCCGTAGTCCGTGACCTTGCGCAGATCGGAAAGGCTGAAGACCTGATAGCCGCCCGAATCCGTAAGAATCGGATGCGGCCAAGACATGAATTTGTGCAGCCCGCCCATTTCGCGAATGAGTTCCGCGCCGGGCCGCAGAAATAAATGGTAGGTGTTGGCGAGAATGATTTGCGCGCCGATGGACTCGAGCGCTTCCTGCGTGAGGCCCTTGACCGTCCCGAGCGTCCCCACGGGCATGAACGCGGGCGTTTCGATCGCGCCGTGCGGCGTTTCGAGCACGCCGAGCCGAGCCCCGCCCGGGTCCGTGTGCAGGACTTCAAAACGAAAAGCCATCCCGAGAGTGTATCAGGAGGTCAGCGCGGCGATGCCTACCTTAGCGAGAACGAACACCAGCCAAATGCCAACGATCCACATGAGCGCGCTGCCGAATTTGATTTTGCGCGGGCGCACTACGGAGTAGCCGAACGCCATCAGGCCAAGCACCCAGAACGTGAAAACATCGAGCGAAGAACACAGCGATTTCAGCCAAAGCGGCGTCGAGTCGCCCAGGAGAGCGCCCGGATTGGACGCGACAAGGTTTTGCAGATCGATCGCATCGGGCGGTTTGATGCACATAACCACTAAACCTAACAGCGCGACGATCGCAAACGGCATGTAAGCATGAGCCGCGACACTCATGGACGTGTTCAAGTCCAGTTCTGCACTGGAGGTAGCATTAAAAATGCCCATAAAGATCGCGCCGAGAACCATTAGAATGACAGGAACGCCGACGACTCCACCTACGTAGCCGAATACGTTGGCCACTTTGGCCTGCGTTTCCAACCTGCGCTCGCGCTCTTCGGGCGAGAGCTGCTGCAAGGCCCGCTGTGCGGAATGGTTCCGCGCGATCTGCTGCTCCATGAACGTGCGCCAGCCGACGCGCTGGCTGAAAACAGCCGTAATCGCGATGTTCAGAACAATCAGAATAAGCATCGGGACCACCCAGCCGGGCTTGCGGCCGATGTCCTCAAACGTCGGGCGCGGATTGAAAAGCGCGCCGATGACGCGGCTGAACGCGCCCATCGATTGCGGCGTTTGCGGAACAGCGGCAGTCGTTGTGGCCATGGTGTTCCCTCCGAGGCGAACGGATTCGCCATCTCTCACTACGTGTGACCCGATGAAAAGTTTCTTTGCGCGAGAGTCTAACGCAAGAACCGCGGCTGCGAGTAGCGTTTTTCAGTCTTGCGGCAATCTACGCCGGTAGGCGCGGCACGGCGGCGAGCAGCGTTTGCGTATAAGGATGTTGCGGCGCGGAAAGAACGCGCGCAGCTTCGCCCATTTCCACGAACCGTCCTGCCCGCATCACCCCGACGCGCGAGGCCAGCTGCGCGACCACCGGCAAACTGTGAGAAATGAGCAGCAGCGTCAGCGAGAATTCGCGGCGCAGCCGTTCGAGCAATTCGAGGATTTGCGCGGCGATGGAAACGTCCAGCGCGGAAACAGGCTCATCGGCGACGATGAGGTCGGGCTTCAGAATCAGCGCGCGGGCGATGCCGATGCGCTGGCGCTGACCGCCGGAAAATTCGTGGGCATAGCGGCGCAGTGCATCGGCGCTGAGCCCCACCGCTTCGAGAGCCGCAACCGTGCGCGAGCGCAATTCGTCGCGCCCAAGCTGCGGCTCATGAATTTCAAGCGGCTCGCCGACGACGGCCCCAACACGCATCCGCGGATCCAGCGAGGCCATCGGGTCCTGAAAAACCATTTGCATGCGCCGGCGGAGTTGCCGCTGTCGCGCGCCCTTGGCCGCCAGCCAGTCTTCGCCGCCAAAAACAATTTCGCCGGAATCGGGCTCGATCAGCCGCAGAAGCATGCGCGCGAGCGTCGTTTTTCCGCAGCCGGATTCGCCGACGATGCCGAACGTCTCGCCGCGAAAAATTTCCAGGCTCACATCATCAACTGCTTGCGTGCGGCGCCCGGAATTTTCCCAGGCGGCGCCGGAGACGGCGAACTGTTTGCGCAGATGGCGCGCTTCCAGCAGCGGCGCGGATTCGTTCACTGCTTTTCCGCCGCAAGGTAAAGAGCGGTGTGGAACAGTTCGATTTCCGGACGCGCGTCCGCCGCGCCTTCGGGCGGCTGATCGAGAAAGCGCGCGTGCAGTCCGCTGCTGTCGCGCGGGATGGAAGCTTCCAGAAGTTTGCGCGTGGTCTCGTATTCCGCGTCGCCGCGCTTCCATCCGGCGGTGCGCATCCAGGTGTCGAACAGGCGCGGATGCTCTTCGATGTCGCGCTCGAGAATGCGCAGGCCGCAAGCGGCGAGCAGTTTTTCAAATTCCGAAACAGGAAGCGCGCGTGTGTGCGAAGCGTCGCGGGCAATTTCAATGTCGTTGCAAGCTTTTCCCGCCCCGGGATTTTCGGAGACCACCATATCGAGCAGGCCGAATTTCCCACCGGGCTTGAGAATGCGCGCAATTTCGCGAATGGCTGCTGCGCCGTCGGGAATGTGATGAATGCTGTAGCTGGTCACAGCGAGATCGAATGAGCCGTCCGCAAACGGCATGCGCAGCGCGTTGCCGCGAATCGCGGAAAAATTCCGAAGCCCGAGGCTCGCTGCTTCTTTGCGCGCGCGCGCCAGCATCGCGGGGGTGACGTCGAATCCTATAATCGAGCGAACGTGCGGCGCGAAAATGCGCGAGAGCGTCCCCGGTCCGCAGGCAACGTCAATGGCGCGTTCATCGCCGCGCGGAGCAATGAGCTTGAGCAAATGCTCGGCTTCGAAATTGCGTTCACGCAAAACAAAGTCGGCGAACGCCTCTGCGGTACGCGTGAAACGGTCGCGCACCAGGTCCATTTGCGATTCGTGAGCCGATTGTTTCGGCCCGTCCATGGAGTTGCTCGCGGAATCATTCATGGGATGAGGATACACCGCGCGCGATGCTCGGGCGAGGCTTCGCGCAATTCCGGCACGGTCGCATCGCACTCCTCGCGGTGAAATTCGCAGCGCGGAGCAAACGCGCAGCCAGAGGGCAGATCGTTCAATCGCGGCACGGCGCCGGCGATGGGAACGACTTCGCGCGTTTCCAGGCGCGGCACGGCGCGGAGAAGCCCAACTGTATAAGGATGCTTCGGATTCGCCAGCACCTCGCGCGTGGGGCCGATTTCGACGATGCGTCCCGCGTACATCACCGCGACGCGGCTGGCGATTTGCGCCACCACACCGAGGTCGTGCGTGATGAAAAGCACGCTGAGGCGCAGTTCTTCGCGAAGCCGTGCGAGAAGTTCGATGATTTGCTCCTGCACAGTGACGTCGAGCGCGGTCGTTGGCTCGTCCGCGATGAGCAGCCGCGGACGCATCGCAATGGCCATGGCAATCATGGCGCGCTGCCGCAGGCCGCCGGAAAGTTGATGCGGGAATTGGCGGGCGCGCTTTGCCGGTTCCGGCACAGAAGCAAGCTTGAGCGATTCGATAGCGCGGTCGCGTATTTCTGCGCGCGAAAGCTGCGGTTCGTGCACGCGAATGGCCTCTTCGATTTGCGCGCCGATGCGCATCACGGGATCGAGCGCGGTCATCGGCTCCTGAAAAATCATGGCGATTTCTCGTCCGCGAGTCTTGCGCATGGCCTCGCCATTTATGGCAGCGAGATTCGTTTTTGCGCTCGTCCCGTTGCGCGAAAGTTCCAGCCATGCGCGTCCCGTTCGTCGCGCGCCGTGAGGCTCGAGGCCCATCAGGCCCAGCGACAGCATCGTTTTGCCGCAGCCGGATTCACCGACGAGGCCAAGCGCCTCGCCCGCTTCCAGCGCGAACGAAACCTCATTCACTGGGCGCACCCAGCCCTCCGGCGTCGGCAGCTCAATCGTGAAATTTTGCAGCTCCAGCAATCCTGCCATAGCCATAGTTTAATCTGCGCTCCGGCGTGCGGCGGAGAATATCGATTAGATGATTCCGTATGCGTTAGACGCTAGCAGGCAGAGATGTTGCGGCAAAGAGCTGGTGAGCGTTGCCAGGGAAAACGGGCAATCGCAGCGGCACCTTTTGGAAAAGGCCATCGAGCACTACATTCACAACGTTGTGCCGTCGCAGCATCTCATCCGACCGGAAGTGACGGAAGCCTATCGGCGTTCGAACGAAAAATTCCGCGAACTTTATAGGAAGTTGGCGAAGTAAGCCGCGTGTCCAGACGTATCTATCTGACCATTGCCGAAGTGCTGGCAATCCACAAAAAGCAAATCGAGGAGTACGGCGGGATTCTGGGCATTCGCGACAGCGCCTTGCTGGAATCGGCGGTATTTCGCCCGCAGATCGCTTACTACAGCAGCGTGATCGAAGAAGCCGGCGCGCTCATGGAATCGCTTGCGATTAATCATCCGTTCGCTGACGGCAACAAACCTATCGCTTTTGCCGCCGCGCACACTTTTCTTGTGCTCAATGGCTTCGATCTGTCGATAGAGCCCGCCTCTGCTTTCGAATTCATCATGCGCTCGCTGACGCGCGGCGATTTTCACTTCAGCAAAATAATCAAATGGATGAACGACCACATCACTCGGGCATGACAATCGCAGGTGAGTTTGCGTCGGGAACCCGCCTTCTAGAAAACGACCCTAGCTAAAATCGTTCGCGGAAGTTTCGAGGAACGCGCGGAGCTTGCGCGAACGCGACGGATGACGCAGCTTGCGCAGCGCTTTGGCTTCGATTTGCCGAATGCGCTCGCGCGTCACGGCGAACGACTGGCCGACTTCTTCGAGCGTGTGCTCGCTGCCGTCGTCGAGTCCAAAACGCATCTTGATGACTTTCTCCTCGCGCGGCGTCAGCGTCTTCAGCACCGAAGAAGTTTGTTCTTTCAGGCTGAGATTGATGACGGCATCGGAAGGCGACACCACCGCCTTGTCTTCGATGAAATCCCCAAGATGCGAATCTTCCTCTTCGCCAATCGGAGTTTCGAGGGAGATCGGCTCCTGCGCGATTTTCAAAATCTTGCGCACTTTCGCGACAGGAATGTCCATGCGCTTGGCGATTTCTTCGGAAGTAGGCTCGCGTCCAAGTTCCTGCACCAGCTGCCGGCTGGTGCGCACCAGTTTGTTGATGGTCTCGATCATGTGCACCGGAATGCGGATGGTGCGCGCTTGATCGGCGATGGCGCGAGTGATGGCCTGGCGAATCCACCATGTGGCGTACGTTGAAAATTTGTAGCCGCGGCGCCACTCAAACTTGTCCACGGCCTTCATCAAGCCGATGTTGCCTTCCTGAATCAAATCGAGGAACTGCAGTCCGCGATTGGTGTACTTCTTCGCAATGGAAACAACGAGGCGCAGGTTCGCCTCGATCAATTCTTTCTTGGCCTGCTCCGCCTCGATCTCGCCGCGCACGATGATCGTCAGCGTGCGCTTCAGTTCCTGCGGGCTCACTTCGCTGGAGATTTCGATTTCGCGCAACTCCGTGCGGCGGTCCTTCAGTTCGCGGCGCGCTTCAGCGAGAACGTCGCCCTTGGAAGCGTCGACACGGCGCTCCAGCTTGACGATTTCACGCTCCAGCGAATGCACGCGCTCGACCGTCTGGCGGATTTTGTCGATCAGCCGTTTGCGCTCGAAGGGATTGAATTCGATTTCGCGCACCAGCTGCGACATTTCCACGCGCGTGCGCGAGAGGCTGTAACGCGCGCGCAGATACGTTCGCTTTTTCGCTTTCGGAGTGCGCTCGAGTTTTTGCGCCTGCTTCAGCGCGGCAAGATAGAGTTTTGCGACGCGGTCAATTTGCTTCAGCGTCTGCTTGGTCTTGTTGGCGATTTTTTCTTCGGTCAGCTCTTCATCGTCGAACTGGACAATTTCTTTAATCGAGCGGCTGCCGGTGCGCAGGTCATCGCCAATCTGCAGAATTTCCTTCAGCACGATCGGCGAGCGCGTGATGGTTTTCAGAACGAGCAATTGCCCGCGCTCGATGCGCTTGGCAATGGCCACTTCGCCTTCGCGCGTCAGCAGCGGAACGGTGCCCATCTCGCGCAGGTACATGCGAACCGGGTCATTCGTTTTTTCCAGCGCGCCGGGCGTCAGATCCAGATCAATTTCATCCGTGGCGGCAGCCGAGGGCTCTTCGCGCGGCGCTTCCGCGCCTTCCGCCGCTTCGCCCGCCGCAATCGCAGCTTTCGCGCTCGAAAGGTCCTCATACACATCAATGCCGTAGCGCTCGAAGGTCGAGAGCAAATCGTCAATTTCCTCGGATGAATGCACTTCGGCCGGAAGGATATCGTTCACTTCATCGTAGAGAAGGTACCCGCGTTCCTTCCCCATGGCGATGAGCTGACGTACCTGATCGTATTTTTCTTCGATCGCCAACGTCACGTTATTCCCCTCCTAGGGGCAGCGTGCGGCCGCAAGAAAGCGCAACACAATTATGACTAAGCCCAGGCGGAAACGACACTTCGGCCCAGGCATTTCCTATCAATTATGACGGATAAGACCGATGGCTCCGCACCGCGAAGAAAACCAAAAATTTCCGCTGCCGCGCCCCAATTGCCCAAACCAGCACCCGCACCCATGCAACCGGCGTTCACAGTATAGGATGCGGAAGACACTCCGTACGTTTCGCCCGAAACCCTCCTAGCATAGCTTTCAGTGTAACTTACGTCAATTTTATTATTGTACCCGACCGCGCCGCCTTGTGGATGGCGATTGGCCACGAACCCGTCGATTCGCCCTCGGCAGCCGCAGATCCGGTCCAAGATTGCTGATGATTGCTGAATCTGCTCCGCGCCTCGGCTCCTGCCCAGCCACATGCGTTTGTCGCATCCGCCCTCGCGTGATAGACTCTCCGCCGTGAGCTCGCCCGCTAGCGCCCGGCGGCCCATCCACGCGGACCTCAGCGTCCGTGTCGGCACCCTTCTCCTTTCCAATCCTGTCATCGCCGCCAGCGGCACGTTCGGCTACGGCCTCGAATTCGCGCATCTCGTTGACCTCAACAGTCTTGGCGGCATCGTCGTCAAAGGTCTTTCGCTCGAACCCATGGAAGGCGCTCCTCCTCCGCGCCTCTGCGAAACTTCCGGCGGCCTGCTCAACGCCATCGGCCTGCAAAACGTCGGCGTCCGCGCCTTCGTGGCAGAAAAGCTCCCCAAGCTCCGCGCCTACAAAACGGCGATTATCGCCAACGTTTTCGGCCGCACCGTCGCCGAATACGCTGAAGTCATCCGCATCCTCGAAGACGCCGACGGCCTCGCCGCCTATGAACTCAACATTTCCTGCCCCAACGTCGACCATGGCGGCTCCGAATTTGGCAGCGACCCCATTCTTGCCGCAGAAGTCGTCTCTGCCGCCCGACAAGTCTCGAAGCGGCCCCTGTGGGTCAAGCTGACTCCTAACGCCCAAGTCCTCCCTGTCGCCAGAGCCGCTGAGCAATCCGGCGCCGACGCCCTCACCGCCGCCAACACTTACCCCGCCATGAGCCTGGACCCTCGTACAGGGGCTTCCCGTTTGGGCAGGCTCTCCGGAGGCCTATCCGGCCCTGCCATCAAACCCCTCACCCTCAAGCTCGTTTATGACCTGACTCGCACCGTCTCCCTACCTATTGTAGGCTTGGGCGGCATCCAAACCGCCGCCGACGCCCTGGAGTACCTTGCCGCTGGAGCCGCCGCAATTCAGGTGGGAACCGCCCATTTCGCCGATCCGCGGGCTAGTATCGCAGTGCTAAGGGGAATCTGGCACTATTTGGATGAAAATAAACTGCTTGGAATCAGCAATTTAGCGGCTACAGATACGGGAAATTTTACACAGTCCTAGAGCGGAAGCCCTATTGTTCGGGCCTACGCTGTACGGTAGAATTTCACGCATTATGAATGACTTACTCCAGTTCTTGCGAAGAGACATTCAAACGAAGCAAGTCGTTCTAAGTGTCGTCGTAGCCCTGATTTTGTTCGCCGCTGGGCCTGCCAGTCCGAGCCTCGAAGGCAGTGGACCGGTCAACCCAGTGGGCCATGCGCTGCCGGCCCCTAAGCTGGCAACGCCCAACCCTAAACTCCACCCATCGCCTCTGAGGAGCTTCGTCTGCCTGTCCAGTTGGTACGGAGACCAGTTCGACGGACAGCTGACCGCCAATGGCGAAATCTATGATATGTACGGCCAGACAGCCGCCCACAAGACCCTGCCCTTGGGTTCAGTGGTTCGCGTCGTTAACCTGAAGACTCACCGCAGCGCCATCGTGCGCATCAACGACCGCGGCCCCTACGTTCCGGGACGGCAGCTTGACGTTTCCTACCAGGTTGCTAGAGAATTGGGCTTCGATAAGCGCGGTCTTGCCCGAGTCAGGGTGGACCTGCTCAAGGTGCCCCAATCCTCCAGCGCGCAGCCCGGAACGCATCCCGGCAATTGATCGTCGCCCTCGACTACCCTGACCTATCGCAAACGCTCAAATCCCTTCGCCAGCTCCGCGGACGCGCGCGTTTGGTCAAAATCGGCAGCCAGTTGTTCACCGCCGAAGGGCCAAACGCCGTCAAGCGCATCGCCAAGTTCGTCGAAGGCATCTTCCTCGACCTGAAATTCTGCGACATTCCCAACACTGTCTCCGGCGCAGTCAAATCCGCCGCCGCATTGCCCGGCGTGCGCATGATGACGCTCCACTCCACCGGCGGCTTGCCCATGCT
>DAIRCW010000116.1:0-9147 GCA_036796475.1 Candidatus Acidiferrales bacterium
GCGCAGGAAACCGAGCGGGAAACTTCCGAGCAGGTGATGAGCGATGTGCAGTCCGCGTTCGAGTCCGTGCACACCGACGCCCAAACGCTCGATATTTATCAGTCAGGTTATCTCGATCAGGCCAAACAGTCGGTCGACATCAGTCAGTACGCCTACAAGCGCGGCGCCGCGAGCCTTCTCGATTTTCTCGACGCGGAGCGCAGTTATCGCGCCATTCAGCTCGCCTATCGCCAGCAACTCGCCGCGTACATGCTCGCGCTCGAGCAGTTGCGCGAAGCGGTTGGCACAAGGAATCTGCCATGAATCCCCGTATAAGAAACATTTTCGACAAGCGAAACTTCACGCGCGCCGCAGCGCTCTTGATCAGCATCGCTGTTGCGCTCTTCATTGCCGGATGCGGCTCGAACGGCCGCGAATCCGCCGAGAAAATGACGTCTTACGCTTCTGCCGGAGCGGCGGGCCAGCCGCAACTTTTCACTGTCCCGCAAGAACAAATGTCTCACATCCAAATTACCACCATCGCGCCGCATGCGCTCACGCGAACGCTGCGCTTAAGCGGCCAGGTCGCATACAACGGCTTCAAGACCACGCCTGTGATTTCCGCCGTCGGCGGTCCTGTGGCGCGCATTCTCGCATTTCCCGGACAACAAGTGCGAAGAGGCGATCCGCTGCTTGAAGTCTCCAGCCCGGATTTTTCTTTGCTCCGCGCGAGTTATCTGAAAGCGAAAAACTCCTCCGCTCTAGCTGACAAAAATTATCAACGCGCTCAGGATCTCTACGCGCATCATGCCATCGCCGAAGCCGATTTGCTTCAGGCCGAGTCGGCGAAGAATCAAGCGCAGGCCGACCTCACCGCCTCCGAGCAATCCCTGCGCATCCTCGGCGTCACGCAATTTGACAAGATCGCCGACGTTTCGCCATCAGCGGACATTCCTGTCCTCGCGCCGATTTCCGGCGAAGTGGTCGACCGCCAGTGTTCTCCAGGCCAGTTACTGCAAGCGGGCACCACGCAATGCTTCACCATTTCCGACATGACCACGGTCTGGGTGCTCGTCAACGTCTATCAAAATCAGCTCGCTTACGTTCACAACGGCGAAGAAGTCACCGTGCAGACAGACGCCTACCCGCAGACCTTCCACGGGAAAATTTCTTATCTTTCGCCCGCGCTCGATCCCACGACGCGCACTCTGCAGGCGCGCATCGTCGCCGAAAATCCCGGCTACCGCCTGAAAAATCAGATGTACGTCACCGCGACGGTTGTCGCCGGAACAATTCGCAACGCCATCACTGTTCCAGCGGCTGCGGTGCTGCGCAATACCGAAAACCAGCCGTTCGTCTACGTTCAAAGCGGCTCCGCGCAGAACGGCGCTGCGCAATTCGCGCGCCGCATGGTGGAAATTGGCGAAACGCAGGATAGCCAGATCCAAATTCTCAGCGGACTCGCGGCGGGCGACAAAGTTGTCGCTGACGGCAGCTTGTTTCTCCAATTCCAAAATTCGTTCCAACAATGAGCGCATAGCCCAACATGATCAACCGCATCGTCCAATTCGCTCTTCGCCAGCGGTTCTTGATTCTCCTGCTGGTCGTCGCTCTGGTCATCGCCGGCTCGATTTCTTTTCAGCGCATGCCCGTCGACGCGTATCCGGATTTGTCTCCGCCGATGGTAGAACTCATCACTCAATGGCCCGGACACGCCGCCGAAGAAGTCGAGCGCCTCATCACCATTCCTCTCGAAATCGAGATGAACGGCGTCCCGCACATGCGCGTCCTGCGCTCGATTTCACTCTACGGCCTTTCGGATGTCCGCATGACCTTCGAAGAGGGCACGGACAACTATTTCGCCCGCCAGGTTGTTTTCGAACGCATCGCTGACGCCCAGTTGCCTCAAGGCGTCGCTCCTTCGATGGCGCCGCTCTCCAGCCCAAGCAATCTTGTTTATCGCTACGTGCTGGAAAGCTCCGATCGCAGCCCGCAAGAATTGAAAACCTACGAAGACTGGGTCATCGAGCGCGCCTACCGCTCCGTTCCCGGCGTTGCCGATGATTCCGGTTTCGGCGGCACGGTCATGCAGTATCAAGTGCTCCTCGACCCCAGCAAACTCTACGGCTATCACCTTTCCGTGGCTACGGTCCTTCAGCAGCTTGCGAACAACAATGCCAACGCTGGCGGCGGATTCTATTCGCAGGGCGGTCAGTTTTATTACGTGCGCGGCATCGGCCTGATTCGCGACGTCAACGACATCGGCGACGTTGTCGTTGGCTCGCAGAACGGTGTGCCCGTCCATATCCGCGATATCGGCCAGGTCGCCATCGGCCACGCCCCGCGCCTCGGCGATTTCGGCTTCATGAAGAACGACGACGCCGTCGAAGGCGTCATCCTCATGCGCACCGGCGAGCAAACCCAAAATGTGCTCAAAGGTGTGGAAGCGAAAACCAAAGATTTGAACGAGCACGTCCTCCCGCCGGACATTCGCGTTCATCCCTTTTACGACCGCAGCGACCTCGTACAGCTCACCATCAGCACCGTCGAGAACAATCTCATTCGCGGCATGATTCTCGTCTTCATCGTCCTGATTTTCTTTTTGTACAGCGTGCGCGCCGCCGTCATCGTCGCGCTCACCATTCCACTCGCCTTACTGTTCGCCTTTATCTGTCTGCACGCCAAGGGTGTCGACGCCAACCTGCTCTCAATTGGCGCCATCGACTTCGGCATCATCATTAACGGGACGCTGATGATGGCCGAGAATATCTATCGCGAACTTGGTCTCCGCGAAGGTCAAAATTATAATTTGTTCGAAGTAATCGTCGAAGCGGCCAAAGATGTCGACCGCCCCATTTTCTACTCCACGGCCGTTATCATCGCCGGCTACCTTCCCATTTATGCGCTCAGCGGCGCTTCCGGAAAGCTCTTTGACCCAATGGCGGACACCATGGTTTTCGCCATGCTGGGCTCGCTGGTTATGGCGCTGACATTTGTTCCTGTGCTCAGTTTTTACTGGCTCAAGAGAGTCCGCGAGCGCGAAAACAAGCCCTACGAATGGGTACGCCACTTTTATGAGCGCCGGCTCGATTGGTGCCTTGATCATCCCGGCCCCGCGTTGATCGGAGGCTTCGTCATTTTCGGGCTTTCACTGATTCTCTTGCCGTACATCGGCGGCGAATTCATGCCCCATCTCGATGAAGGCGCTCTGTGGGTGCGCGCCACCATGCCCTATAGCATCTCTTTTGACGAGGCCAGCAAGCTCTCGCCCGCTGTCCGCAATATTCTGATGTCCTATCCCATGGTCACGCAGGTCGGCTCCGAACTCGGACGTCCCGATGACGGCACCGATCCGACGGGCTTCTTCAATGATGAGTTTTACGTCGGACTCAAGCCATACAACGATGCGAGTTGGCGCCAGACCAGCATTCACGACAAAGCCGAATTGACCGCGGACCTGCAGGAAAAGCTTGCTGTCTTCCCAGGCATAATTTTCAATTACACTCAGCCCGCCGAAGATGCCGTGGACGAAGCGCTCACCGGACTCAAGAGTTCGCTGGCTGTCAAAGTCTACGGTCCCGATCTGAACGTCCTCGAGGACAAAGCCATTCAGATCAAGCGCGTTCTTGAGCACGTTCGAGGCTATACAGACATCACCGTGGTGCGTGAGCTCGGCCAGCCCAGCCTGCTCATTGACGTTGACCGCGACAAAATCGCGCGCTATGGCATCAATGTTGCCGACGTCGAGGCCGTCATAGGCGGCCAGGCCGCTACGCAGGTCATTCAAGGCGAAAAATTATTCGATCTTGTCGTGCGCATGGAACCGCAGTTCCGTTCCAGTGCCTCCCAAATTGGCAATCTCCTCGTCGGCTCTCCTTCTGGCCAGCTCATTCCGCTTAGCCAGCTCGCCGACATTCACGAAAGCTCCGGCGCTTCCTTCATCTATCGCGAAAACAATTCGCGCTACATCGGCGTGCAGTACAGCATCGAGGGACGAGATCTTGAAACGGCTGTTCGCGATGGACAAAAAGCCGTGAATGCCGCCGTGCACCTGCCGCCCGGCTATCAAATGACTTGGGGCGGCGAATACAGTGAACTGCTCGCGGCCGAAGCGCAATTGGACGTCGTTGGCCCGCTTGCGCTGCTGCTGATTTTCTTCATCCTGTTCATCCTTTACGGCAATTTTAAATTTCCCGTGGGCATCGCTCTCGGCGTGGTGATTACCGAGCCTGTCGGCGCGCTGATTGCCTTGAAACTTACGAACACGCCCTTCAGCGTTTCCTCTGTGCTCGGATTGCTTGCCTTAATGGGCGTTTCGGTAGAAACCGCCGTGATTCTCTATTCTTTCATCAACAAACTGCGCTTGAGCGGACATGACATTCGCAGCGCCACGCGCGAAGCCGCTCTGCTGCGCTTGCGCCCCATTATGATGACGGCTCTTGTCGCCTGCCTCGGCTTGCTCCCCGCCGCGCTCTCGCACGGCATCGGTTCCGACACGCAGCGTCCCTTCGCGATTGTTATCGTCGCCGGATTACTCTCCCGGCTCTGCCTCGCCGTATTTATTGACCCAGTGATTTATCGCGCCGTCGCCCGCGATGGGGACGTTCTTCAGGTGTAGCCTGCACACCCGTTAACCCCAAGCTCACCGCCCATAGCGCGTTTCCCGCGTTTAGAGGAAAATCCCCTCATGGCTGATCCCGCCTCGATCGCCGTCGCGCCGCAAAGCATCGCTCCACTGCGCCTTCTCGCCGAACAGGCTTTCTCACGCGCAGCCGGCGCCCCGCTCATTCCCGGAAACGATGTCCGATTGCTCAAAGACGCGGAAGAAAATTATCCTGCGTGGCTCGAAGCGATCCACGGCGCTAAGAAGTCCGTCGATTTCGAAACTTATTTCATCCGCCCCGACAAAATCGGCTACGAATTCGCCTCGCTCCTGGAATCCAAAGCTCGCCAAGGCCTGCGTGTGCGCCTCGTCTACGATTGGTTCGGCGCTCGCAGCGGCCTCTCCCTTCGCTTTTGGCGCGCTTTGCGAAAAGCCGGCGTCAAGATCAAAAGCTTCAACCCGCCGCGCCTCGATGATCCTTTCGATTCTTTTCGCCGGGACCATCGTAAGACCATCGTCGTCGATGGCTGCATCGGCTTCGCTTCCGGCCTTTGCGTCGGCAACCATTGGATCGGGAACCCGGCTCGCGGCGTCGACCCGTGGCGCGATACCGGCGTGAAAATCGAAGGGCCCGCTGTGGCCGATCTCTCTCGCGCTTTCAACCGGATATGGAACCTGCTCTCGCCAAGTTCGACCGCGGCGGAAAATCACGAAGAGATTCCCGCTCCCGCCGGTGATATTTCTCTGCGCATCGTCCCCAGCGAACCCAGCATGGCTGGCCTCTATCGCCTCGACCTTCTCATCGCCGCGCTCGCGCGCAAATCCATTTGGCTCACCGATGCCTACTTCCTCGGAACTCCTTCCTATGTCCAATCTCTTCGTGCCGCGGCATTCGATGGCGTGGACGTTCGCTTGCTCCTCCCGCGCACCAGCGATATTCCCATTGTTCGCGCCATGTCCCGCGTCGGCTACCGCACTCTGCTTGAAGCCGGCGTGCGCATTTTCGAATGGAATGGCTCGATGCTCCACGCCAAAACCGGTGTCGCTGATGATCGTTGGTCGCGCGTCGGCTCCACAAATCTTAATCTGGCCAGTTGGATGAGCAATTACGAACTGGACGTCGTAGTTGAAAACGAATCCTTCGCTGCCGATATGGCCGACATGTACCTCGATGATCTCGATCATTCTACCGAAATCGTTCTCAGCGAGAATTCCAAGGTCCGTCCCGTCGAGCGCCGCAAGCGTCAGGACCGCCCGCGAGGCTCGCGTCGCGCCAGCGTGGGTGGCGCCGCTACCGGCGTAATTGCCATGGGCAAAGCGGTAGGCGCGGCGGTTGCGACTCCTCGTCTGCTCGGGCCTGCAGAAGCTCCATTAATGCTCATAGTCGCCGGAGTTCTGCTGGCCATTGCCGCGCTCGCTATTTTCTTCCCGTCTGCCATCAGCAGGGTCGTCGCCATTCTGTGCGCATGGATTGCCGCTACTTTGCTTCTGAAAGCCTTGCGGCTTCGCTTCCCGAAAAAGAAATGACCGCCCAATCGGCACGGTTGTGCTGGCGGCCAAAACTGCCTAAAACGCATCTAACAAACTGAGCTAGCGTTCATTTGACTGAATAAATCCAATGGCAAAACCGATGCAAGCAGCGCATTTGCGCATGGTCACTTACAACATCCATAAAGCCCGCGGATTAGACGGTCGCGTTCGTCCCGATCGCATCATTCGTGTCTTGAGTGAACTCAATGCGGACGTCATCGCGCTGCAGGAAGTGGTCTCCCGCGAAGGCAAGCGGCCTGAGGATCATCAGGCTCGCTATATCGCTGACGCGCTTGGCCTTCACATGCAATTTGGCGAGAATCGGCTTCACAATGGCGGAGCTTACGGAAACGCTCTGCTCTCGCGTCTTCCCATTCAGCACGCCTGCAATCACGATATTTCCGTCTCTCGGCGCGAACCGCGCGGCTGCCTGCGCACTGATCTCCTCTTGCCCCAGGGCGGCGTCCTGCATTTGTTCAATCTTCATCTCGGTACTTCGTTCTTCGAGCGCCGCCATCAGGCGCGCAAACTCTTCCGCGACGAAATCCTTCATGGCGAGCATCTCCCCGGGAACAAAGTCATCCTTGGCGATTTGAATGAATGGACCAGCGGCCTTGCCTCGCGCTTGCTCCATCGCCATTTTCATCGCGCGAAAATCAGCAAGGGTTTCATGCGTCGCCGGTCGTATCCGGGAATTTTCCCGGTGCTGAACTTGGATCGCATCTATTTCGACCGCTCCTTGCACCTTCACCATGCGAGGCTCCATCGCACCCGCACCGCGCTCGTCGCTTCTGACCATTTGCCGCTCGTCGCTGAATTTACGGTGCCCCTCGCAACGGAACCCGTCCGTCACACAATCCCCGCTGAAAACATTTTTCAATTGCACACAGCCCGGTTCGCTACCGAGCGCCAGTTCATCGAAATTGCGCGATAATTCCAATATTGTCCGTGAAACCTGCCAGGGATTCCCGCTCGATTCGCGCGGAATCGAAAGGACGAAGCGCCATCAAATTTGCCAGAAGTCTTTTTCTGCTCGTGGCCTGTGTGGCCCTCGCGCCCCGCGTGTTTGCGCAATCGCAATTTCCCTCGCACAATACGGAAATTTGGAATGACGATCTCGTGCGCATCGGGTTGCCTAAAGGCGAGCTCGTATTCGACCTCGGCCCGCAAACTGATTTCGGCTCTTACTATCAATTCCGTGCCGGCGCCGGTTACTCGTTTATTCCCTTCAGCAAAGATCGTTCCGGCACGACATTCCAGATCAAAATTTCTCCGCGCTACGATTACTACCACAAAGCGAAAACGCCAATACTCGCCGAAACGGAGAATCGCTTCTTAGCCGAAATTACTCCCTCACTCACCACGCACGACTGGACCATCAAAGACCGCAATCGCGGCGAGGCCCGCCTTATCGACGGCAATCTCAGCTGGCGCTATCGCAATCGCATCGAACTCCGCCATCCTGCGCATCTTTTCGCTCTGGATGCGCTGGCCCGCTACGAATTGTTTTACGCTCCTTACACCAACGGCTGGCGTGAAGGCCGCATTATGGCTGGCGCTGCGCGTCGCATTTTCGAAAACGCATCCACGGAAATTTATTACCTGCGCCAGTGGGGCGCATCCAGCGCTCCGTTTACAATTAACGGTCTCGGCGTGGGATTAGACGTTTGCATTCACAGCCAATCCTGCGAATGACCGCTTTATGTTTGAAACGCGCCACTGCCTCCGCATTTTTTTCGCGCCTCTGCTAAACTGAATGAGAGAAAACTTTCGCTCATGCCACAACCCATTCGCAATATCGCTATCATCGCCCACGTGGACCACGGCAAGACCACGCTCGTCGACGCTATGCTCCGCCAGTCCGGCATTTTCCGCGCCAATCAAGTCGTCGCCGAGCGCGTCATGGACTCCAACGATCTCGAACGCGAGCGCGGCATCACCATTCTCGCCAAAAATACCGCCCTGTTTTACCAGGACGTGAAAATCAATATCGTGGACACGCCCGGCCACTCCGATTTTGGCGGCGAAGTCGAACGCGCCCTCCGCATGGTGGATGGCGTGCTCCTCCTTGTCGACGCCAGCGAAGGCCCGCTCCCGCAAACGCGCTACGTCCTGCAAAAAGCCTTGCAAGCGCATCTCCCGCCCATCATCGTCCTCAACAAAATTGATCGCGCTGATGCGCGCGCCAAAGAAGTCCTCGACGAAATTTACAGCCTGTTCATCGATCTCGACGCCACAGAAGACCAGCTCGATTTTCCTGTCCTCTACACCAACGCGAAAATCGGCGTCGCGCATCGCCAGCTCGGCGACAATTCCAAAAATCTCGAGCCCCTTTTCGAAACCATTCTCTCCAGCATTCCCGTTCCTTCCGGAGATCCATCCGCGCTGCTTCAAATTCAAGTCACCAATCTTGATTACAGCGATTTTCTCGGACGCATCGCCATCGGCCGCGTCTTCAACGGCACCATGCGCCGCGGCGAAGAGGTCGGCGTCGCCAAACTCGCGGGCAACATCGTTCCCGCCGCCATCACCAAGCTCTACACCTTCCGCGGACTTGATCGCGACGAAGCCGCGGAAGCCATCGCGGGCGACATCGTTGCCATCGCCGGCGTCGAAGGCATTCAGATCGGCGAGACCATCACCAATCTCGAAAATCCCGCGCCCTGCGAGCCGCTGCTCATTGACGAGCCCACCCTCGCCATGATTTTCACCGTGAACACTTCGCCGCTCGCTGGACGCGAAGGCCAGTTCGTCACTTCGCGCGACCTTCGCGCCCGCCTGCAAAAAGAATTGCTCACCAACGTCTCCATTCGCGTCGAAGACACCGACGCGCCGGAGTCCTTCCGCGTTCTCGGCCGCGGCGAACTTCAGCTCGCCATCCTCATTGAAACCATGCGCCGCGAAGGCTACGAACTCATGGTCGGCAAACCTGAAATCGTCGTGCGCACCGAAAACGGCCGCCGCCTCGAGCCTGTAGAACTTCTCGTCATCGACTGCCCCGAGAATTTCGTCGGCGTGGTGATGGAAACGCTCGG
>DAIRCW010000117.1:0-9139 GCA_036796475.1 Candidatus Acidiferrales bacterium
CCTGCTCGAAGTGCAGCCGGTCGCGAATGCTGTTCGAAGTATCCAGCAGCATCGCAATGCGCAGCGGCAAATCCGCTTGCGTGCTGAAATACGTGATGCGCTGCTGCTTGCCGTCCTCAAAAACCTCGAAATCGTTTTGAGTAAGGTTTGTGACGAATTTATTGCGGCGATCCATCACCGCAGCCACCAAATGAACAAGCCCTACGTTAAACACTTTCTTCGGAGCAGTAGGCGGGATCTGTTGCGGCTTCTGCTGTGGCGTCCCCGGAGGAGGCGGGACTTGTTGCGCGCGCGCAGGTCTGCACACCATTGAAGCGAACAAAATCGCCGTCGCAATCAGGATTCTTTTTTGCACAAGAACTCCGAAATTATAGGTATGGTCGAAGCGCGGCGTCAACGTCATCCGCTCGAACGCCAGTCACTCGCCCCAATTCGCGCAAGTAACTGGCGAGTTCATCCGGCAGCGGCGCACGAACCTCAATCGCTTTCCCGCTGCTGGGCTGCACAAAATTGATCCGCGCCGCATGAAGAAAATTCCGTCCCAGTCGTAGCAGGATTTGCGAAGCCGCCTTCACTTCTCGCGGCGCTCCATACAGCGTATCGCCCACCACGGGATGTCCAATCGCTGAAAAATGTACGCGAATCTGATGCGTGCGCCCCGTATGCAAATCCGCTTCTATAAAGCTGTATCCATCGAGGCGCAAAAGTATTCGCCAATCCGTGCGCGCTTCACGGCCTTCGCGCCGGCGCGTGGTCATACGAGTTCTACGATGCAAGTCCCGCGCCACGGGAAGCTCGATGCGTCCTGAATTTTCCTTGAAGCTTCCGTGCACCAGCGCCACATAAGTCTTTTCGACTTTTCGGCCGCTGAATTGCTCCACCAACGCGCGATGCGCGGCGTCGTTTCTTGCAATCAGCAGCGCGCCTGAAGTTTCCCGGTCCAATCGATGCACAATTCCGGGACGCAGTTCGCCGCCAATCGAAGAAAGCTCGCCGCGTTCTCCAAATTCGTGCAGCAGTGCGTTCACGACTGTGCCACTGTTCACTCCCGCGCCCGGATGCACGATCATTCCCGCAGGCTTGTTCACCACGGCCACGTCAGCGTCTTCGTAGAGAATTTCGAGCGGCAGCGCTTCCGCTTTCGCGCCCGAGGCCGCGGGCGCGGGAATCTCCATCACCACCGAATCGCCCGCCTCGACTCGTTTCGATCTCCTCGCCGCCTCGCCATTGACGCGCACACGACCATGCTCCACAAGCCCCTGAATGCGCGTGCGGCTCAGCTCGGCAACATGTTCGCTCAGAAAACGGTCGAGCCGCTGGCCGCCTTCGCCTTCAGCAACAATTAGAGTGATAGCGCGAGCGTCACTTTGCGCGGCGTTGGCGCGTTCAACTGCGGCAGATTCTGGTTTCATCGGAATTCAAGTCAGCAGGCGCGAAGCTCGTTCACTGCTGTGCGGGAACTACCGCCGAAGCTCGCATCGCGCGGGATCTCTTTGCGCCGCTTCGCAGCATCCATGCCCCGCAAACGATGAACGCCAGGCTCACCACTTGCATCAGCGAAAATCTTCCGTGCAAAAAGAGCGTGCGGCCCGGATCCCAGCGCACAAATTCAATCAGCCCACGCTCAATTCCGTAAAGCACCAAAAACGTGGCGAATATCTCGCCGCGAAATCTCTGTCTTCGCGCCAGCCACATCAAAATCAAGAAATTCAGGAATTCCGCACCAGCCTCGTACAGTTGCGTCGGATGCAACGGGATATTCAATGGCGTTCCGACCAGTTCCGCCGCGCGCGAGCTGGTAAACGTCACGCCCCAGGGCAACCACGTCGGCTTGCCAAAACAACAGCCCGCCGCGAAGCAGCCCAGCCGTCCAATCGCATGCCCCAGCGGCAGTCCCGCTGAGTAACTGTCCGTCAGGCTCAATGCGGGCAGGCGATTAAAGTGCGCGTACAATACGGCTACAAGTAGCGCCCCAAACACGCCGCCATAAAAAGTCCCACCGGATTGCAGCGTCGAAAACGCAAAAATTTCGCCCTTGTGCTGCCAGAAGTAACTCCCGCCCGAAAAAACAAACCACACTTTCGCGCCCAGCAGCCCAGCCAGCACCATGTAAATTCCCAGGTTCCACACGCGCTCTGGATCAATCGCCGTGTGCCGCGCTGCATAGCGCCGCGCGTACCACAATCCCAGCAACACTCCCACCGCAACCAAAACGCCATACGAATAAATTGGAATTCCGCCCCATGGCGTAGGAATGGTACCGAGATACGGATGCATGGCCTAACTCACCCCTTGCTGCCCTCTAGGATGCCCCCAATCCCGGAACAGTTCCAGCACAACCATAACCGCACCAACCACAATCGCCGAGTCGGCCACATTGAAAGTCGGCCAGTGATAACTCCCCGCGTGCAGATCAATGAAATCCGTCACGCCACGTTGCGTCAGCCGGTCCAGCACGTTGCCCACCGCTCCGCCCAGAATCAGCGCCATCCCGATTTGCCCCAGCCGGCCGCCCGCGCGCTCCGCTTTGAGCAGCCAAAACAGGAAGACAATCACGGCCAGGGAAAACACCACTAAAAACAATCGCACGACCGGAGAATGGGCGTCCGCGAACATGCTGAACGCCACACCGGGATTGTGCGTATGAATTAAATTCAGCAGGCCGGGAATCACCACGCGGAAATAATCGGGCGTCGTATAGTGTTCTATCGCGTGTTTCGTCGCTTGGTCAGCCGCCAGCACCGCCGCAATCATCAGCGCAAGCGACCACCACGACATCCGGCTTCCGGTCACTTCAATCGCTCCCTGCCGCGCCGCTCCCGCTCTTTTCAATCTCGGCGATTGCCACCACGCACCGTTCGCAGATCGTCGGAAAATCGCTGCTCTCGCCCACATGCACGGAGTAATTCCAGCACCGCTCACACTTTTTCCCGTCCGCGCGCCGAATCTCAATCTCTTCCACGGGCGCGGAAGCGGGCTCTGCCGCCGCGTTTCCATTCGCCGAAGCCACGCTCACCTGTGACACAATAAAAATCTGCGGCAGCCATCTAGCGTAACTGTTCAGCAGGTCGAGCGTTTTTCCTCTCGCGCGCATCTCGACCTTGGCTTCCAGCGCGCTGTTAATCACTTTCGAATTGCGCGCCCCCTCCAGTTTTTTCAGCGCCCGCTCGCGCACTTCCAACAGCGATTCCCAATTCTGTCTTTTGCCTTCGTCAATA
This sequence comes from Candidatus Acidiferrales bacterium, assembly GCA_036796475.1. GTDB lineage: Bacteria > Acidobacteriota > Terriglobia > Acidiferrales > UBA7541 > DAHUXN01. The sequence continues at coordinate 3,219 of DAIRCW010000117.1, forward strand.
TCCACTGCCAGCTCTTCACGCTTAGGAAAATGCGCCGCATGCACGCTCTGCGCATCGCCAGATCTTCGAGGCAAGTGTTTCCAAATTTCCTCAGCCGTAAAAACCAAAATGGGCGCGGCCAGTCGCACGAGAGCGCTCGTGATTCTGTAAATCGCCGTTTGCGCGGATCGCCTCGCCGCATTTCGCGGCGCGAAGGTATACAGCCGGTCCTTCAGCACGTCGAAGTAAAACGCGCTCAAATCCACCACGCAAAAATCGTATAGCGCGTGAAAAACGCGATGAAACTCGAAATTGTCGTACCACGCACGGCATTTCTCCACGAGTTCCGCCGTGCGATTCAACATCCACGCATCCAGTTCCAGGAATTCGCTCTCCGCTACTCCGTCGCGCGCCAGATCGAATTTTTCCAGGTTGCCCAGCGCGAAGCGAAACGTGTTGCGGATTTTCCGGTACGATTCCGCCAGCTGCTTCATCATTTCCTGCGAAAAGCGCTCATCCGATTGGTAATCCTGCGAAGTCACCCATAGCCGCAGCAAATCCGCGCCCCAATGCTGGCAAATTTCGCTTGGCAACTCACCGTTGCCCGCCGATTTCGACATTGGGCGTCCGTCCGCGTCTAGCGTCCAGCCATGGGTGACCACCTGCTTGTACGGTGCGCGCCCGCGCGTCCCCATGGCGACGAGCAGCGAACTCTGAAACCATCCGCGATACTGATCCGGGCCTTCGAGATAAACATCCGCGGGACGCCACGCGCCATCCTTCTCGCTCAGTATCGAATTTTCCAGCAGCGCCAGATGCGTCGAGCCCGAATCGAACCACACATCCAGAATGTCTTCTTCTTTTTTGAATTGCGCTGACCCGCACTTGCATTTCGTTCCCGCCGGCAGCAACTCCGCAGCCGAATGCGTGAACCACGCATCCGCTCCTTCTTTCCGGAACCACTTCACCACGCTGCGCAGCGCGGCGAAATCCTTCAACATCTCGCCGCATTTTTCGCAGTAAAAGATAATCAGCGGCACGCCCCAGAAGCGCTGGCGCGAAACGCACCAGTCCGGACGGCCCGCGACCATCTCCCGCATGCGCTCTTCGCCCCATGCCGGAGACCATTTCACGTTGCGAATGGCTTCCAGCGCGCGCTCACGAAGATGCTCGTGCTCCAGATCGATGAACCACTGCTCGGTGGCGCGGAAAATTACCGGATTGTGGCAGCGCCAGCAATGCGGATAACTGTGCCGCAATTTTCCTTCGCCCACGAGCGCGCCGCGTTCTTCGAGCAGCTTCACGATGAACGGATTCGCGTCAAAAACAGTCTTGCCCTTGTACTCCGGCAATCCTTCCACGAATCTCCCATCATCATCGAGTGGCGCATACGTTTCGATTCCGTATTTCTGCCCAGTGTAAAAGTCCTCCGCGCCATGACCGGGCGCGGTGTGCACGATTCCCGTTCCTTGCTCCAGAGTCACATAATCGGCCAGCACGCCCGGCTCGATTCTCTCCAAAAATGGATGCTTGAACTTCGCGCCCTCGAACGTTTTCCCGCGGACCCTCTCCCCAAATTTCACGAATTTCAGCGCTGTCTCTTCTTCAATCGCTTTCACGCGCTCTTTCGCCACAATGTACACATCGCCATCGACCACTTCCGCAAGCACGTACTCGAGATCCGGATGGAACGCCAGCGCCATGCTTGCAGGCAAAGTCCATGGCGTTGTCGTCCACACCAACGCATAGAGCTCTCCGCCACCGGGGCGCTTGGCCACGCTGCTTTCTTCCACCTTATAGCGAATCCAAATGGAAGGGCTGGTGTGCTCCGCGTACTCCACTTCCGCTTCCGCCAGCGCCGTGCGGTCGTGCAGACACCAGTACACTGGCTTCAGTCCTTTGTAGGCGTAACCCTTCTCCAAGAACGTCACAAAGGCATCCGCAATCGCCGCCTCATGCTCGAAATCCATGGTCAGGTACGGCTTTTCCCACTGGCCAAAAATTCCTAGCCGCTTGAAGTCTCGCCGGTTCTGGTCCACGTACTTGTCGGCAAACTCGCGGCACCTGCGCCGGAACTCCGCCGCCGAAACTCCGTGCTTCTTGCCGCCCAATTCTTTTTCAACCTTGGTCTCAATGGGTAGCCCGTGGCAATCCCATCCTGGAATGTACGGCGCGCGAAAACCCGCCATCGTTCGGGACTTGACCACCATGTCTTTGCAGATTTTGTTCAGCGCCGTTCCCAGGTGAATGTCGCCCGTGGGATACGGAGGCCCGTCATGCAACACAAAAAGCGGCTCATTTTTGCGCGATTCCAGGATGCGCTGGTACACACTCTCCGCTTCCCATTGCGCCAATTGCTGCGGCTCACGCTCCGGCAATTGCGCCTTCATCGGAAAACTCGTGCGCGGCAAATTGATGGTGCTTTTCAGGTCGATGGGTTTCGCCATGAGCCCTTTTTTCTTGGGTTTTTGATGTGTAACAGTGCGGCAACCGCAGGTGCCGTCCAGAGGCAATATGTTACAATACAAATCAGAGGGTGTCAGCCGTGCGCCAGACATCCTTTTTCGCCCGGCAGAATCTAATTTAAGGAGCTAGTTCTGTCTTGAGGTGCCGCTGGGCCTGGGCTGAACACATACATGGATCCCATCCAAACCAATAGCTCACAACCTGCCGGTCGAGCCCCTAATGGGAGTCCCTCTGCGCCGTCAGCTCAACCAGTAAGCCTGAAATTCACCCGAACTTCGATTAATCGCCGTTCCGGCGTTTCCACATTCTGGTCGAATCTGAAGGATTTCCTTACCGAGCGGCCCATCAAAGTGCGTCGTGGCAGCGAACAAGGCGCTTTCGCCACATCCAGTTTCGGCTCTTCCTTCTCGGATAATTTTAAGGAATTTTTCCTGCGCCCGATTCCCAGGTCAGCGCGCGGCAAAGTTCGATCCGACCTTCTCGTCGATTCGCCAGGCTGGTTTGCGACGTTTTGGAACAATATTCGCGACACGGTCGCGCCCAGAAAGCTGCCTCCTCTGGAGCTCACCAGCGAGCCTGTGGACGTTCCGGAAATATGGTCCAAGAATCAGCAGTTCACCAAGACGCAGGCCCTCTCGGTCGCCATTCACGTCGTTGTCATCGTGCTGATCGTCATCCCCTTCCTGCCGGAGTTCAATCCGCCGACGCAGGCCAATAATCCCGTCCAAACAATTGATCTTTCGCCTTATCTCTCTCGCCTAAAAATGGGGAACAAAAGGGCCGGGGGCGGAGGCGGCCGTCCAGATCTGGCGCCGCCCACAAAGGGAAAATTGCCCGTCTTTGCGATGAAGCAGATCACGCCGCCGGTGCTCAAGCAGGTTGACCATCCGAAAATCGTCACCCAAGCGTCGCTGATGGTCCCGCCCAACATCAAAACGGCGAATCCAAACTTTCCGACCAATGGCGACCCGATCTCCGCCCTCACGAACGATTCCATGGGCAACGGCAGCGGCAGCGGAATGGGCAGCGGCAATGGCAGCGGCCTGGGCTCTGGTTCCGAATACGGCGTGGGCGGCGGCCCACCAATGGCCGGCGAAAACGGCTATGGCAAACCTGATTGCCTCTATTGCCCAACGCCGCCGTACTCGGACGCGGGGTTCAAGCTCAAGATTCAGGGTCCGGTTATTCTCGACATCGTTATCGATACAGAAGGCCGCGCCAGATCAGTTCACGTCGCCAAAGGCCTCGGTTACGGCCTCGATGAAGCAGCCGTCAAAACCGTTCGCGACGTTTGGCGCTTTAAGCCCTCCATCGGACCGAACGGCCAGCCAGCAATGGTTCGCATGGAAATCGAAATCGATTTTCACCTCTACTGACATTCCTCGGAATCTTCCTTCCTCCGCTCGCATACCCTTTTCGAAATCAGCACATCGCCACAAACGAGCTGCTCTCCTATTGGCTTCCCTCTGTTAGCATGTGCAGCATGAAACCGCTTCTTCGCGCGTTCGCAGCTCTCGCGATTGTGTTGCTCGCATCCGGCCAACCCGTCTCGGCCCAGGCCAGCGGCTCCGTCGTTTTCACCGCGCGCCTCACTCCTTCCAGCGGCGTTGCCGAACCTGTTCGCGGCCTTCCCTTCTATCTCCTCCGCAAGAGCTTCGCCGACATCCAGCGCGAAGCCGAAGCCTCTCAGCCCAAGCCTGACATGGACAAGTTCATTGACGCCCTCACCGTCTCCAAAGAATTGAAAGCCTGCATGAAAAAGCATCACACCGTCCGCATCACCAGCGACGAATTCATTAACAACCTCACTGCCGACGAAATCCGTAACGTCCCTGAATTCTGGAATGCCTACAACCGCCTGAACATGGCCAACAGCAAGTTTGGCTATCCGGTCCCGAAATACACCGATCGCGAGCGGGAGAAAAATCCCGCCAAGTACCAGCGCGACGTGGACGATTACCACACCCGCATCCTCCACTACATCGAAACCTATCCGGATAGCAGAGACGGCATGGATTCCGATCTAGTTTCCATCGACCCCAGCGCGCGCTGGATGAATATCGTCGAATCTCGCCGCTCCGCGGTACGCACCATGGCTCTTGATCTCGCGCAATCGCGCTACCTCGCCGCACAGACCCAAACCGACGTGAACGGCCGCGCCCAGTTCTCCGGTCTGCCTTCTGGAAACTACTGGCTCGCTTCCCTCAATGTTTATGCCGAAGTCGGCGACACCCGCGCAAAGTGGGACGTTCCCGTCACCGTCCACGCGGACTCACCCACGCAACTCACTCTCGCAAACTACAATTCCGTGCCTTCCGCTAAGCCCTCTAACTGAACGCGCGTGATTCTGCTCCTTCCCATTCTCCGCAAACCCACCTAGACTTATCTCGTGGCCGACACTTCGCTCTGGATCTACTTCACCGCTGGCCTGCTTGTTTTCATCTTTCTCGATCTGCTCGTCTTTGGCCGCAAACCGCACAAAATTTCCATTCGAGAAGCAGCCGGATGGAGCGCCTTCTGGATAGCCCTTTCCCTCGCCTTTTGCTTCTGGCTATGGATGCATTTCGGCCACACTGCGGGAATGGAATTCCTCTCCGGCTATCTCATCGAAAAATCGTTGAGCGTGGACAATCTCTTTATCTTTGTACTTATTTTCCATTACTTTTCGGTCCGGCCGGAATTTCAGCATCGCGTGCTGGTCTGGGGAATTCTCGGCGCGCTCACTCTGCGCGGCGTGATGATCGCTGCAGGAGCTGCGTTCATTAACTCCTTCTCCTGGTCGTACTTTATTTTTGGTGCGTTTCTGATTTTCGCCGCGATCCATATGCTCGTCCGCAAACCTTCTGCGCATCGCCTCGAATCCAATCGCGCTTTGCGCTGGCTCAGTAAGACCCTGCCGGTCGGGCACTCTGACGCCGGCGGGAAGTTCTTCACTCGTGAAAATGGCCACTTTCTCGTCACACCGATTTTCCTCGCGCTCCTCACCATCGAAACCGCGGACGTCCTATTCGCCGTGGATTCCATTCCCGCGGTCTTCGGCGTCACGCGCCAGCCTTTCCTCGTATTCTCTTCGAACGCGTGTGCCATTCTGGGGCTACGCGCGTTGTACTTCGTTCTCGCGGGATGGATCGCTCGCCTGCGCCACCTTGCCGCTGGCATCGCTGTTATCCTGCTGTTCATCGGCGGCAAGATGATGGCCAGCCAGTGGTTCGAAATTTCGAGCGAAATCTCTCTGGCGGTAATCGCCTTTGTTCTGGCCATCGCCGTTGCCGCTTCGCTTTTGGACAAGCGCGGCGCAGCGCCTGCTCAGCCGGCGGCTAATAATCTTGAGTCTTCTCTTAAGGAAACCACCATGGACCTGCGCCCTGCGTCAGTTCCCGCTCTCATCGCTCAGCTTGAATCGCCGAATCCAACTCGCGACGCCGCCGCTCGAGAGCTCTTCCGCCGCGGCCGCGATGCCGCCGAACTTGCCATTG
>DAIRCW010000118.1:0-9115 GCA_036796475.1 Candidatus Acidiferrales bacterium
GCGGGTGCGGTTCCGCTGGCGTTTCTGCGGACGTGGATTTCCTGGGTCTGCTACGTCACGGTGGCCATCATCTGGCTGATTCCTGACCGGCGCATCGAAAGGCGCCTCGCGGAGTAGAAAACGTTCTCAAAGTGACCCAAGCGAAATACCAGATATCGGCGCTGTTTTTCATACTGGCCGCGGCGGTCATTGCAACTGTGCTATTCATGTATCGCTCGTCTCCTGGCTCTCCAGGCTCCATTACGTGGGACATACGTACAGGCACATATTACGTAATCTCGCACACTTTCATTTTCTGGGTGCTTGGCGCGTATTTCATTGCGTGCGCTTGCGTGTACCTGGTTTTCGAGCGAGTCTCGCGTAAGACGATGAGTGTGCCCCTTGGGCATGTGCATTTTTGGCTTTCGAGTGCCGCGGTAGCGACCCTGCTTTATTCGTTTTACAGAATGGAGCCATTACTCGGAATGAACTTTGCCGGTGCTGAAACCACGATTCTCTCTTTGAGGAAACTGATGTTTGTGGCGCTATTTGGTTTTCTCGCGGCGCAGATCGTGTTCGCCGTGAACGTCATTTTGAGTTTTTTCCGGACGCAAAGGTTCCATAGTACTGAACCTTGACTTGAGCCGGAGTTCTGCTATCTTGGCCTCTGCAACATTCAGGAGAACCAGGCCGCCAAAGTTGGCGGCTTTCGTTTTTTTATGGGTACTAAAACTCTAATCGCGGAAATATGGAAAAATTAGAAATCGCTGTAAGTTGGTGAAAACAAACGAAAGGAGTCGTTTCTAATCGCGGAAATTTCCGCTATTAGAAAAAAACGACGCTAAAAAACCGGCCCAATTCGATAAGCTCATTGGCCCAAGCGGACCCGCCTTTTGCGCCCCGCATCCGCCTGTCCTGAGTGCCAAGGAGAAGGGCGCAAGGTATTCGCTTTTCACGGACCACCGGTCACGGGCCGCGGGTCACGAACCACGGGCCGTCAGTTGCTCGTTGAGGGCTTGCCAGCTTCCACCGACCAGCAGACCGCGCCAGGAGGAAGTTGCAGCGGCGCGAGGAACTCTTCAAGCGGCATGGTCCCGGTGACGCCAGAACGGTCGTAAAAATAAACGACTTGGCTGCGCGCGCCGATCTCGATGTTGACGGGCAGCTGCACGGCGGCGATGTCTCCATCGGATGGCGGCTGGCCAAAGTAGGTGGTGGTCACGATCGTGGTGATGATTTTCCGGTCGCCCTCGTCCTTCTCCGGCAGGACGCGCCGGGTCACGATTTCTCCGCACGGGTGAACGTGCCACACGCCTCCGACGCCGGCGATGCGCTCAGCGGGCAGAGGCTTCGCGGGATCGTTGGCACGGAGATGAGCTGGAACGCCGGGCTTCGCGTATTTCCCGGGGACGGCTGGCTCGGCAAAAATTTTACCGTCCGTGGTGGTGACCCACATGCCGCCCTCTTCGTGAAAGCCGCCCTGCTTGTCGTCAGCAGTCGGCGAGCTGCTGGCGATGATGGAATCGAGCATCGCTCGCTTCACGTTCACGGGAATTTTTGCCGCGAGGGATTGCGGCGTCGGCGTGCGCGGAGATTGTTGCCCGCGAGTGACTGCGCCGGTTGCCGCTGCGAATAAAATTCCGGCGGCAGCGAGCACGGCGATGCGCTTCGCAGTCATGGGCGTCGAGAATGTTACTGAGGGATTTGCGGCTGCTGCTGTGGCATGGGCTGCTGATTCGGCTGCGCTCCGTTGGTATTCGTTTGCGGGCCGGTGGACATGCCGCCGATGGTCTGCATCTGCTCGAGCGGATTGAAAATGAATTCCCATTGCTTGTATGTGGCGCCGCCCTTATAGACTTTCACGGACGGCCGCTCGGATTTTCCGGCAACGCCGATGATGAATCCGCCCATCACGGGCTGGTCGGAACCGTCGGCGCTTGATTGCTCGTTCACGCTGAAGCCGCCGGCAGAATTGGTTTGCGTTTGAAGTGGCTGAGAGAAAAACGACGGCTGCTGCGGCGCTTGCGGATTCTGTCCTTGCGTCTGAGACGGCACCCCCGGTGCCCCCGCTGCAGAAAGTCCGCTGATGTTTGGATTCGGCGCTCCGGGCGCTCCCATGGAAGTGCCCGCAGCGGAATTATTTTGGCCGGCGCCCGAATCCATCGAATCGCTCGCATCGGACGAAGGGCCGCCTGCGCCGGAGGCCATGCCCATTTGCCGTTGCTTATCGAGAAAGGCCATCTGCTGCAGCGAAATGTAGCGCACGCTGCCTATCAATTGTCCGGCAGGCGTGACGTAAATGAAACGCCACGAGCCGTCCGTTTTGTTCATGGGATTCGTGTACGCTTGCCGCAGGAAGCGAATGCCACCTTGCTGGACTTTCACCAGGTCATCAATGCGCGTGGGGAAACGGCCATACTTGCGGTAGAACATGCCGATGGCGCGCTGATACTGCTGGCCGCGCCAAATCGTCACCGCTTCTTTTTCGCGCTGGCCCTCCGTCCAATAGTTCAGCACCGCGGTGGAGGCTCCAATCATCGCCAGCGCCACGAGGAAAAGCACGAAGAGCAGCGCATAGCCGCTTTCGCTACCTCGGCTTGCTGCGGACTTTCGTTGGCGCTTCATCACTGCTCCTAATTCTGCGCCTGCTGAGGATTTTGCGCCCCGGCGGGGGGCGCCAACAGCACCATCATGGTGGTGCGTCCTGTGGAAATTTCCTGTATCTCTACAGAATTGGCGCCAATTTTTAGCACACGGAATTGATTCATCAGCGTGCCACCCTCCGGCACGATCAAGGGAGCGTTATCCGCGCCCGTGGAAAAGCACGCTTCTTTACGGCCGGTGGCAACGTCAGTAACAATGCCGTAGAAAGTTGCCGGCACGGTGACCGGCGGCGGAGGCGGCGGAGCAACCGGTGTCTGTGGTACCTGCGCGGCAACACCTCTCGTTGCAGGAGGCGCGGCAAGGGGCTCGGCGCTGAAAATGTTACGGCCCTGTCCCTCATATTGCTGATGCCGGATCTTCTGCAGCAAATCCATGCGCAACGACGGGTCCGGCACATCCAGCGGAGTGAATTTCGCGTTTGACGCAAAGACTCCTCCTGTCATATCGACGCTTCCCGAATGCAACGCATAGCGGGCCGCCAGCACGAGCCCCAGCAGCAGCGCGGCGAGCACGTAAACTTCGTAGCGCGATTTCTTGGTGAGCTTCACGTTCGAAAATACGTCCGCAGTTTGAGGTCGAGCTTGACCATTCCCGATTTATCCGAGCTCAGCGCCAATTCATCGAGCAAATAAAAATGCGGAGAGCGCTCCAGCGCTTCGAGCAAGCGAATCAACGCGGGATAATCACCTTCAACACCGCTGGAAATTTTCACTTCTTCGAGGCCGCGATCCTTGACGTTATCCTCGGAGAATTTCAAGCCGCTCGATTGCACGCCCGCTTCGCGAAACATCCGTCCAATATCTGCGACCACAGAGGTATAGCCGGACGAGACAGGCAGCAGATCACGCTGATAGAATCCGCCGCACTCCGTAGCCAAATCCGGAATCCGTTTCTCGATTGCCTGGCCTCTCTGAACGTCCGCGGAAAGCAGTTTGGCAGTTCGTGTAAGCTGCATCAGCTTTTGCGCCTGTGACTGAGGCGCTTCCGCTGCTGCGTTCCAGCTAATGACGCCGAGAGAGATGTCAGCGGCCAACACGCATCCCAGCGCGATTTTCACGGCGAGCTTCCAGCGGCGCGAATTGGCGCGGCGGTTCATAGCGTCGAGTAATGCGCCTCGAGATTCAGCAGGACTTCTTCGCTCGTTTGCCCCTGTTCATTTTTCCCGCGGCTTTCCTGCATCGGAACCACGTCAGAAAAAAGAGGCGAAGAGCTGATCGCCTGCAGGAATTTGTTGCCCTGCTCTTCATTCACCGCGCCAATCGTAAACGTGACCTTCACTTTTCCGCTCTTGTCCATCTCCGGCGAAATGCTGATGACACGCACGCCCGGCGGCAAAATGTGGCCGAGGTCGGCGAACATTTTTGTCCAGGGAAAAGCACGCTGCTCAATGAGGCCGTTCAAAAATTGCGAGCGCTTCATCGCCTCAACCGCTTGCGGCGCCTTAAACTGCTGACGCAAAACTTCCTGTTGCTGCTGCAGACCGGCGATCTGCGACTGAACGCGGCTGATTTCCGCGCGCATGGTGGCATTCGAACGCCGCATCTGCGCCACATGGAGAGAAAGCAGCAGCAAAGCAGCGAGAGCAATAATTCCCAGCACGCTCGAGCCGGCGATGAATCGCCGATTGTTTTCGAGCGGCTCAGTAGCGAGATTAAAACGCGTCTTCATAAAATCTCATCTTCAAAAATATTCTTTGGGCTTTGAAATTCTATGCCCCGCGATTCAATTGCCAACCCACGAGCGGCTCAAGCCCTTGCGCCACAAGCGAGCGCGCTTCCGTGGTGAACTCCGTTCCCGTAACCAGCGGCTCCGCTGGACAGCCGATTTCGCGCGATAGCGCCTCGCGCAAGTCCGCTTCACCTTTGCCAAATCCCGCCACGCGCAATTGCGCGACGCGATCGCCCCAGGAATCCTGGTAAAAAGCGACCGCCGGAAAAACTTCGTCGAAAATTGTCTGAGGCTTCAGCCCTTCTGGGCCGATGCCCAATTCCGTGGAGCGGTAAACACACATGGTTTCGCCGCGCATAATCACGGTGGTCAAGTTCTGCCCGCTGAAGCGCGCCAGCAGCGTGGCGGCGCGCCCGTTCAAAATGGGCAACGTGGCCAGCGTCGAACTTTGCACCACTCCTGCGGATAGACCTTCCTCTGCGAGGAGCGATTCGTACTCCTTTACGATTTTCTGGCGCCCCACCGCCGCGACAATTTCGATTTTTCCATCGCGGCTGGCCTGGCGCATCCAGGAGATTACCGCTTCCTCGGCGTCGAAGGGCAAGCTCTTCTTCAATCGCCAGCGCAGCATCGGCAGAGCCTCGCTCGCACTGCGCGGAAAAGTATCGAACGGCAGAATGAATACGCGAATGCTCGGATCGGGCAGCAGCAGCGCGACATCCGTGCCTTGTCGCGGCACGCGTTCCATTATCTTGCGGATCGCCGTGCGCACCGAGTCGCGCTCGACGATGTTCGGCTGCGTCGCAGAAGGCGTTACCGCTCCATCGGGAAGTCGCTCCGCAGCATACGAGACGAGATTCGCCAAACCGCGTCCCCAGCGGGCCGCAGCGACGTGCGTCTGCGCAATTTCCAGCACCACATTGGGATGCGGCATCGCATCCAGCCAGGTGAAAAGTTTTTTTCCGCCGCTCTCTGCAGTTGCGCGCGACGGAGTCGCTGTAAGGCTGCTAGTCAATGAACGTCACCTTGTTAATTTCACGCAACGTGGTGATTCCTGCGCGCACGCGCGAGATTCCAGATTCGCGCAGAAACTGCATGCCCTCTTCTTTCGCGGCGCGTTTTATTTCAGAGCTCGGACGGCGGTCGATAATCATCTCGCGAATGCGATCAGAGAGATCCAGCAACTCGGAAATCGCCGTGCGACCGCGAAAACCGGTACCCGAGCAATCGAGGCAGCCAGCTCCTTCGTAGAATGGAGCATCGCCCCATTGCTGCGGATCGATTCCCGACTCGCGCAACGCTTCGGGCGTGTATCGCGCTTCCTTTTTGCAGTTCGGGCAAATCACGCGCACTAACCGCTGGGCGAGAATGCAGTTCAGTGCGGAAACGAAATTGTACGGCTCAACTCCCATATTCACGAAGCGGCCAATCACGTCGGTGACATTGTTGGCGTGAACGGTGGTGAATACAAGATGTCCGGTGAGCGCGGACTGAATGGCGATCTGCGCGGTTTCGTGGTCGCGGATTTCGCCGACCATGATTTTGTCCGGGTCGTGGCGGAGAATCGAGCGCAAGCCGCGCGCGAACGTCAGGCCTTTTTTCTCATTCACGGGAATCTGAGTGATTCCGCTCACTTGATACTCGACAGGATCTTCGATGGTGACGATTTTGTCTTCGTCAGTCTTAATTTCATTGATGGCCGCATAGAGTGTCGTAGTTTTTCCAGAGCCGGTCGGGCCGGTAACCAGCACCATTCCGTAAGGCTCGTGAATGTAGCGGCGGAATCTGCGCAAGTCCTCTTCGGCGAAGCCAACTACATCGAGATTCAAGTTGCGGAATTTTTCGCTGAGCGTCTCTTTGTCGAGGACGCGCAGCACCGCGTCTTCACCGTGCACCGACGGCATGATGGACACGCGGAAATCAATGAAGCGGCCCTTGTAGCGAACGCGAAAGCGGCCGTCCTGCGGAATGCGGCGCTCAGCAATGTCGAGTTCGCTCATAACCTTGATGCGCGAAAGAATCGTGGTATGCCACTCTTTGGCGAGCGGCTGCATGGCGTATTGCAGCACGCCGTCGATGCGGTACTTCACCGCGACTTCCTGATTGCGGGTCTCGATGTGAATATCGCTGGCGCGCCGCTCAAGCGCCGTGAAAATCACTGTATCGACGAGACGCACTACAGGGCTGACGCCGCTATCCGCGCGCGCCAGCTTTTCCATCGAGATGTTTTCGTCGCCTTCTTCCTGGCTGACGACTTGGAGCGTGAATCCTTCCGTGGCCTGGTCGAGAACGCGCTGCGATTGCTCGGTTTTTTTCAGCAATTCGCTGATCTGCGTAGCGGTGGCGACTTTGATGTTGATTTTTTTGCCGAGCAGGAGCGTCAGTTCATCGTTGACCATCTGGCTGGGGTCCGCGACCACCACGGTGAGCGCATGGTCGCGCGATTCGAGCGGGACGAAGTTGTAGCGGAACATCAGTTCCGCAGGGATCGAGCGGAAAAGCTCGGGATCGATGCGCTGCTCGGTCAAATCAATGAACGGCACACGATAGCGCTCGGCGAGCTTCTGGGTGCGCTCGCGCTCGGCGCTTTCGTGGTGCACGGCTTCAGGATGCAATCCTTTGGTTGTCGCCATCTCTTATCCTGCTCCTCCCGGCTGCAGCGAAAACAGCGGAAGGTACAGCGCGATTAGAATGAAAAAAATCAGCATGGCCATAACAATAAGTATGGCCGGCTCGATGACCGCAATCAGCGCAGCGATCTTCATGCTGGATTCTTCTTCGTAAAATGTTGCCACGCTGCTCAGCATGGGCGCCAGCGCGCCGGACGCTTCGCCGACCTCAATCATGTCGAGCGCCAAATCCGGGATCATTTTCGTTTCTGCAAGCGAAGCGTGCAGCGTCGCGCCTTCGCGCACTCGGCGAGATGCGTTGTCGATGGAATTCGCGACGAGCCTGCTCTTCATGGCGTTCGCCGCAGTGGAAAGGGCGGCCACGAGCGGAGTGCCTCCGCGCAAGAGCGTGCCCAAAGTGCGGGTGAACTGCGCCATTTGAAATTTGATCCAGACGTCGCCGGCGACCGGCAGTTTCAGCGTCATGCGATCAACCCATATGGAGCCGCTCTGCGTTCTCGACCAAAGAAAAATAAAAACCACGCCGAAAACCACGGCTGCAGCAGCAGCAATCAGCTCTGCTCGATAGCCAACCACTACATCAAGCAAGAATTGCGTCGGACCGGGGAGCTTGTTGCCCAGGTCTGAATAGAGTTTGGCGAATTGCGGAATCACGTAGGCCACGAGATAAGACACGATGCAAGAAGCCACCACGATTAAAATGACCGGGTAGATCATCACGCTGATGAGTTTTTTCTTCAGACCGGCCGTGGTGCGCTGATACGAAATGTAATCGTCGAGCACACCGGGAAGATCGCCGCTCTTCTCTCCAGCGCGCAAAGCCGTCGAGTATACCGGAGGGAACATCCCCGTAGCTTCCACCGCGTCCGAGAGTAGCGCGCCGTCGCGAACACGAACGCGCACATCGTCCACAATCGGACGCATTTTGGGCAGCGCAGCGCGATCCGCGAGCAAATCAAGCGCTTTCAAAATGGGTAGACCGGCCTTGACGAGCGTGTTGAACTGCTGATTGAAGATCTGAAAATCGTTCGCCGGCAGCTTGCGGCTCGTTTGCCCCCCGCCAAGGAGGCGGCCCACGGTGAGATTCGGGCGCACGCCATAGACGTAAAAGCCGCGGTCCGCGAGCTTCTGGCGCGCTTCCGATTCGCTCTGAGCCGTCTCCATCTGCTGAAAGACGTGCCCGGTCGCATCACCGACTTTGCAGACAAATTCCGCCATGAATTACGCCTTGCATCCCCGCCCACTCATAGTTATTTGCGATTTTATCACATCAAAATCGGGCCCAGCGGCTCGCCTGCCGGACTTGTGCGCATCCAGAAACACCGATTCCCGCAGCTAAAGCGGAAGGATTTACAAAAGGCACGCAGAATAGGAATCCATTCAGGCACGAGAGGTTGGCTGGCGCTTGTTAATAACAGATTAAAAAAAGAATTTTATTTACTGCACTTTGGCGGCGAGGGAGGCGTCGTCCACGATGGCAACACCTTTGGGCGGGACGAAGCGGAATTTACCCGGATCGATGGGCACATTTTCGTGCCAGTCGCCGAAGCGGAATTCCATTTCGACATCGCCGGGCTGCTCGATGCTGAGCCGCGCCAGTTGATGTTGCGGATTTATCTCCAGCAGCACGCGGTGGAAGACGTCGGCATCCTGTTTTCGGGGGCCGCAGATGAGCACGGTGTTCCCAGGCGCGGTGGGATGCTCTTCAGGATCGGCTTCAGGCGAATCCGCCGCGGCGGGGTTGGCCAAGGTAAGGCTGCCGCAGAGACGTTCGAGCTTAACTTTGCCAGCCAGAAGCGCGAGCGGCGTGCGCCAATCGTCGCTTTGCTTCACCGAAGTGCGGCTGGCGGTGTGGTCAGCCGGAACGTAATACCAGACGTTCTTGCCGTCCACCAGGAACATTTTTGTTTCCGGCGAATCGTAATCCCAGCGCATCCGTCCGGGCTTCTCGAAGTACACTTTGCCGCTCTCGATCGTCATTCCCGTACCTCCCGAGGTGTATTTCTCGAGGAACAGGCCAGCCATGCTTCGTGTTCGCTGATCGTGCTGCTCGAAGGCATGAGCGATATTCTTGGCTGACTTTGGCGCGTGTGGCGCGGACAAAAAAAGTATCACGGCGACGAGTGAAACATTCATCGGGCGAGTCTAACAGATTGCGGAGCGCGACGTGTCTT
>DAIRCW010000119.1:0-9066 GCA_036796475.1 Candidatus Acidiferrales bacterium
TGCCGCGCTTTTCCTGCATCATCACCGAATGCAAAAACGCTGTGCCGGTAATCCACGGCAAGAGCGAAGCGTTTTCCACCGGATCCCACGCCCAATAGCCGCCCCAGCCGAGCACTTTGTACGCCCAGTGCCCGCCGAGCAAAATTCCCACGCTCAGGAAAGCCCAGCCGACCATGGTCCAGCGCCGCGTGATGTGAATCCACTTTTCGCCGGGATAGCGTCCCAGCAGCGCGCCGAGCGCGAACGCAAACGGCACGGTGAATCCCGTGTAGCCGAGGTAAAGCATCGGCGGATGAATATCCATCTCGCCGTATTGCAGGAGCGGCGTAAGGCCGTGCCCGTCTGCCAGCGAGACCACGTGCGTCACGCCGGCGGCGCTGACCGTTCCCACCAGGCTGAACGGGCTGGCCACGAAATTATTGAGAATCAGAAAAAATAATTGGATGCCGCCGAGAATCACGCCGACATAAGGCATCAGCTCCGGATGGCGTTTGCGGTTGGTGAAGAGCGCGATGAACGCGAAAATCGAGAGCAGCCAGCTCCAGAAAAGCAGCGAGCCTTCCTGTCCGGCCCAGAGCGCGGCGAGTTTGTACCATCCGGGCAGCGCGCGATTGCTGTGCTCGACGACGTAGGCGATGGAAAAATTATTCTGGAAGAAAAGCGTAATCAGGCAGGCCACCGCCAGCGTAACCAGAAAAAAAGTAGCCATGCCGGCGTTGCGCGCGCTCTTGATAAGCAACGGACGGCGCGAGCGAATGCCGATGATTCCGGCGACGAGTGCGTATCCTGCGGCGAGCAGCGCGAGGATTAACGCGAAGGAACCGATAATGTCCACTGGGCGCCCTTGCTCCTAACTAACTGTGAGGTTGCGCAGCGTTCGGCGGTTGCGCGATGGTTTGCGATTTGGGCGTTTGCGCCGGAGCGCCGCCCGGGCTCGCCGCATACTTGGAAGCGCACTTGGCTTGCACTTCTTTGGCAACGAAGCGACCGTCGGGCATCAAATTCCCTTCCGCCAAAGCCTGCGCGCCGCCTTTGAACGTGTCCGGCAACGGCGAATCGCCCACGTAGCTGACGTTGAGGGTTTTGCCTTCCTCGGTGAGCTGAAAATCAATCCGCCCCGGATGATGAACCACGGAGCCGTCCACCACATTGCCGCTCACGCGCATGGACTGGTGCAGCGCCGTGCCCTGCAGAGTGCTGAGTTCGCTGATAGTGTGATAGTAGGTCTTGCTCTGCGAGCCCCCGCCCCAGCCGAGCCACACCAACGTCCCGATGATAATGACCGCACCGGCAGAAAATTTAGTTCGCGCGCTCATGGAAACTCCCTGAGGCTAAAGGCTATAACACCGCAGCTTATCACATCTGTGAGCTACGTCACAAAAGACGGTGACTTGTTTGGTGACGCAGTTTGACTTCGCGCCCCGGCCAGAGAAATAATCTGGAAGCTTCTTGCAGGGCTGTACGGTCAGCGTTCGATTTCAACGCGGTGGCAAAACCAATGAGAAGCCGGAGTTGGATGGCTCAAGCGGTCCTCGCCTTGACGTTCACGACGGCCGTCGCGGCCCAATCCATCAAGCCGTCCGTGATCTCGGACATTGACCTGTCGAAGCCCTTCTCGACGCGCGAGGCCTGGCAGTTCACCGCCACCCAAGGACCGTCTGTCGCCGGGGATACTCCGTCCGGCCTCGGCGAAGAGCCTGGACAAATCCAGCTTTGTTTGCGGCCGAGCCCCTCAGCATCATGTGATCCTCAGCTCCTGAACGATCTGCGTGCCCCCGCTTATACCAAAGACTCCTATTCGCAGCCGCACTATCTCAAGACGGTCAATATCGTTTATCCTCGCGGAAGGGCCGAACAGCCTGTGCTTTTCGTTCAGACGGCTAGCATGTACAGCGGAGATGGCGGTCAGCTGGTATTGACGCAGGTGCTTGCTTATGAAAATTCTCAGAATCATTTTGTGCGCATCTACCGATACACCACCGGGGGGAGAAACGAAAATGCGGAGGTCCGCTATATCAGCTCTGGGAGATTGAAGGGCGACATCATTTCGGTCGAACCGACGGAGAATGCGCCTTACGGCTACTGGGTGACGGTGAATGCCCTTACGCCACAATATACCTACAAAACAGTGCTTCATTATCGAAGCGCAACGCATTATGGCGACAGAAATCCTCTCGCGGTGATCGACTCGGAGATGCCCAATACTCAGCGGCGCTTTGGTTACTGGAAGCCGGGCATGCCGCTGCCGCTTCCGCCCCGCGGTTGCCCGAAACCGCGCCTCGTTCATATGGAGCTGTGGTGCAACTAGAGAATCGCCTGGCGTATCTCGCGAAAATTTGCGTTCTTGTCTAAACAGGCTGGGCGGGAGCTGCTTCGCGCGGATAATTGAAGAACAGCTGATTGCCGTCGGGATCATCGACGACCAGAAGCCTGTAACCCCACGAACCATCCTTGACCGGAACGCCTTTGGCCTCGAATTCCGCGCGCAGCGCGTCCAAGGCGGCGGTTACGGCTTCGCGCGACGGCGGTTCGACGTTCAGAGAAATGAACACCAGCCCTTTGCCGATTCTGTCCGCCTTTATGGACGAATTATGCGCTGCGTCGGCGAGAATCAGCGCGCAGCCCTGGCGATCGACCTGCGCGATGCGCGCTTTTCCGTCCTCGTCGTAACGCCACGCGCTGGTGAAGCCGAGGCGGTCGACGTAAAAGCGGAGCGAGGTCTCAACGTCGGCCACGTGCAGAATGGGGCGCGCGAACCAGTCAGTCATAGGCGTTGGTCCTCTCCGCGAAACACAATCACAGCGTACCACGCCTATCGCTTGATGAACTTGCGCAGCGCAACGGTTCGCCGCTACTTGATGCCTTGGATGGCCAAGGGGAAGACTGGCTCCATGGCTGAAGCGCCGCCATCCACGTACAGCAGCTGGCCAGTGATGAAGCTCGCTTGATCCGTGCACAGGAGAACAACGGCATTGCCGATATCGGCCGGCACGCCGAGGCGCCGCATGGGCGTCCAGCCGCCTTCGTGCCAGTCCTTGATCATCTGGAACACCTGAGGCGGAAGCCCGCTGAGGACGCTGTCGTCGCAGGCGCCCGGACTGATGATATTCACGGTGATGCCTTTTTGGGCGAGAGCGACCGCAAAGTAACGAGCCAGTGCCTCCTTCGCGGCCTTTGCTGAGCCCATGGCAACCCACGGCTGCCAGCTGCCGGTCTGCCCGCCGGGCGCGTAGGTGATGGCGATGATTCGTCCGTTTTTGCCCATCATGGGCACCGCTGCGCGGACAGCAACAAGAAACTCAGTCGCCTGAGTGTCGAATGTCGCCTGCCATGCCTCCAGCGAGATCTCCATCGGTTCAGCATAGAAGCCCGTGGCGAGCGTAGCCCTTGCGTTAGAAACGAAAATGTCCAGGCCGCCGAATTTGGACTTGACCGTCTCGAACATGCGCCGAATGTCCGCAACCTTGCCGACGTCCGCCTTGATCAGCAGTGGCGTCGCACCGCGCTCTTTGAGGAGGCGAGCCGTATCTTCGGCGGCCGCGTCGTTCTCCTTGTAGTTGATGGCAATCTTTTTGACGCCCTGCTCAGCGAGCTTCAGAGCGATTCCGCGGCCAATACCACGGGATGCTCCGGTGATTAGAGCGGTCTGCTGCGAAAGCGTTATTGGCATGACATCCTCCGGATGTGTGCTTTGGATAGACACGCTTGCACCAGTACGCCTCGGCCAATTCTTCGAGAACTATCGGTTGTCAGGGCATTCTTTTCTCGGAAGGACATAGCCACCTCCGGTGCAGGAAGTGCGCGAATCCTAGTCCCCGAATCGGAGCCGGTCAAGCAATTTAAGCTTCCTTGCCGGAGCGGAGGCGATCGAGTTCCCTTTCCAGCGCGCGAACGGCGCTTTGCAGTTCCGGCAGGCGGCGATAGACGCCGGTCGAGCGCAGCCAAAGCTTGTTCTCGAAGGCGGGCGAGCCGGAATACATCGCCCCGGCGGGAACGTCGTGAGAAACGGCGCTTTGCGCGGTGAGCACAGCGCCATCTCCGATGTGCAGATGGCCCGCGGCGGCGGATTGTCCGGCCATGATGCAGCCGTTGCCGATGACGGATGAGCCGGCAAGCCCGACCTGCCCGCAAAGCAGCGTGTCTTCGCCAACTTTACAGGCATGTCCCACTTGAACGAGATTGTCGATTTTGGCGCCGCGGCGAATTCTCGTTTCGCCGACGGTGGCGCGGTCAATGGCGCTATTGGCCTGAATCTCCACGTCGTCTTCAATCGCGGCGATGCCCGCCTGCTGCATTTTGTGCCAACTGCCGTTTTTCTCGCGCGCGAAGCCGAAACCGTCGCTGCCGACGACCACGCCGTTCTGGAGAATCACCCGATTGCCGATGCGGCAATTCTCGCGCACGACGGCATGACTGTGGGCGAAGAAGTCGTCGCCGATGCGCGCCCCGCGATAAATGCTCACGAAACTGTGCAAGACGGCGCGGCTGCCGATCGTGACGCCTTCATCCACAAAGCAGAATGGGCCGATGTGCGCGCCGGGAGCGATTTTGGCCGACTTGGAAATGACCGCGCTCGGATGGATACCCGGCTCGTAGCGCGGCGGCTGATAGAAAAGTTCAATGGCGTACGCGAATGCCAGATAGGGATCGTCAGCGCGGAGCTTGGGCGTGGCTATACCCTCTTCGCTGCGGCTGACGATGATCGCGGAGGCGCGCGTCTTTTCCGCGTCAGCGCGGTAGCGGCGATTGGAGAGGAACGTCAGCTGCCCCGGCTGCGCGTCCTCGATGCCGGCGACGCCGCTGATTTCGATATTCGCATCGCCCTCCAGATCGCACCTCAAGCGCGCGGCAACTTCCCTGAGCTTCATAGCTGACCTCCCGTTGCGGCAGGCGCGCGCGAATCTATTTCGATGTGGCGGCCTGGAAAGGATGAAAGTGTACACCAGAGGGGCGCGAGGTGAGTGTGTGGCGGATGGGTGCGCAAGCAGGAAAAACTACTCGTCAAACAGCTTAGGCTGTTCGGCAGCGGCGGCAGGTTTGCGGCGGCGCGCAATGCCCACGACACCGAGTACTGTCACTTCCGCGAGCGCGCTCGAAGGAATGAAAATCCATAGCGTATTGCCGTGAAGGTCGGGAGGCGTAAGGCGCACGCCATGCTCGGCGATCTCCACGAGATTGTTGGCCACGATTCCCTCAATGGCGTCCTGGTCGCGAAACACGCAGCGCACCCATAGCCCCTCAAGTTTCGGTCGGCTCAGAAACGTTTTCCGCTCGGGCGGCTGCAGATTGGTGAATTCGCGAACGAAGTGGATGGTCTTGATCTTGGCCAGTTCCAGCGTGACGTATTCGCCGTCGGCAGATAGCAGTTCGATTTGGCCGGAGCGGCCCAGTTCACCGGGATTGATGTAGCCCTGCACGCTTTTGCCGGCCAAGGGAAAGACAATCGCTTTCTTGTGCGTGCCGACGGTCTGTTTTTTCACGCGCTGGGCGCCTCAGGCGGAAAGAAGTTGCGAAAAACAGGGTCGTATGTTATTGTAGCCCACGCTGGTTTGTCAAGTGACTGTTTCTAAAAGGTTTAGAAGCACAGTTCACTGCGAACCTCCCGGCAGCGCGGCCGACTCAACGGGCGGAGTGGTTGGAATGCAGTTCCCCCAAGTCCATCTATTTCAGTGAAGTAGAGGTTCGGCGGCATTTAGCGATTCTCAGTCATTTCAGGAGAGTCGCTCTGTAACCAGGGGACGGCGCGGAAGTGGAAGGTGTAATCACCTCATATTTGAACTACTTGCGGGTCGAAAAAGGCCTGTCGCCGAATACCATCATCGCCTACAAACGAGACCTCCGGAAGTTCCAGCTTTTCGCCGAACGCCACAAGTGGACTCTCGCTGAAATCCGCCGCGACGACATTGTGGATTACTTGACCTTTCTGTATCGCTCGAACTTGGATAGCCGGTCGGTCGCACGGCACCTCGTTTCGATTCGAAACTTCTTCAAATTCGCGCAAATGGAAGGAGTCGTCCCGGAGGATCCCTCGGCTCATGTGGAAACGCCGCGATTCCGGATGCGCTTGCCCACGCATTTGAGCGTGGACGAAATAAACCGTCTGCTGGCGCAGCCCGACGTCAAAACCGCTATCGGCATGCGCGACAAAGCCATGATCGAACTGCTCTATTCCGCGGGTCTGCGCGTCTCGGAGCTGGTCACATTGCGCGTGGATGACCTGCAGATGGAAGTCGGCTGCGTCCGCTGCATCGGCAAAGGTAACAAAGAGCGCCTCGTTCCTATGGGACGCACCGCGATTGCCGCGGTGAAAGAGTACTTGAACGGCTCACGACAAGAATTGCTGGACAAAGGTTCGTCGCCCTATCTGTTTTTGAACCGCATGGGCGCACGAATCGGGCGAATCGGCTTCTGGAAGAAACTGGCAGCATACGGCCGCCAAGCCGGATTGCGCGTGAAGCTCAAGCCCCACATGCTGCGGCACAGTTTCGCCACGCACCTGCTCGAGCGCGGCGCGGATTTGCGTTCCGTTCAGCTGATGCTGGGACACGCGGATATCGCCACGACGCAGATTTACACGCATGTGATGAAAGACAGGCTGAAGGAAATTTACAAGCAGCATCATCCCCGGGCGTGATGGCAACAGGAATTTTAGAGTCGGGCCGGCATATCACGAAGCACACTTGCGGAGGCGGAATCATTCATGCCTGACTACATGTACTTGCTGGAAACGCGGCTCTCGCCGGAACAGCGAGCGGTGCTGTTGCGCATGCAGGAACTCGCGCGAGCGCAAGAATCCAATATCTATCTGAGCGGCGGCGCGGTGCGCGATTTGATTTCCGGAATGCCGCTGCGCGATTTGGATTTCACCATTGAAGGCAATCCTGTGCGGATGGTGCGCGAGCTGGAGAAGGGCGGCGCGCGCGTCCTGCACGAAGACGAGAAGCTCCGGCAATATGAACTGATCTATGCCGGCGACGTGGACGGTTCCATTTCCGCGGCGCGCGATGAGCATTATCCGCGACCGGGAGCAAAGCCCGAAATCCGCTGGTCGAGCATCATGGAAGATCTGCGGCGTCGCGATTTTTCGGTGAACGCCGTGGCTCTCTCGCTCAATCCCGCGTCGCGAGGATTGCTGCTCGATCCCACCAACGGCCTCGCCGACCTCGAGCGCAAAGAGATTCGCGTGCTCTCGATACATTCCTTCACCAATCAGCCGATTCGCATCTTGCGCGCTCCGCGGTATTGCGCGCGAATGAGTTTCCAGATGGAAGCGCGGACGCAGGAATGGTTCGAGCTGGCGATTGAGCGCGGCTTGCAAGAGACCATTGAGAAGGGCGAGGCCGGAAAAGAACTGCTCGACGTTGGGCGCGAGGAAACGCCCGCGCTCGTTCTGAAAAAATGGGATTCGCTCGACCTGCTCCGCGTGATTCATCCCAAACTGGGGCGTAAGCGGCCGGACTACGATGGGCTTTCGCGGCTCGCAAAGGCAAAAGAGGCCTTCACATCTGTTGGCATTCGCGTGCGCCTGCGAATTCCCTCTCTCTATTACATTTTGCGGCGTCTGGGGCCGGCGGTGAACTCCGCGCTTAAGACGCTGGAATTCCCAGCGACGGAAGCGGCGGAGATTCAGCATTTGCCGAATGAGGCGAAGAAGCTGCTGCAGGTTTTGCGCGGGAGTAAGACAAAAACGGCGAAGCAGGCCTACGAAGTCATTTCCAGCACCCCGCCGGGGATGCTCGTTTTTCTGATGGCGGAGTTCCGCAACGCGAAGGTCGCGACAAAAATCCGAAATTATCTGCAAAAGTGGCGTCCGATACGGTTGGCTTTGCCATCCGCCGAACTGGAAAGCCTGGGAGTGCCGCGCGGGCCGAAATTCGACAAAATTCTCGAGCAGATGTTCGAGCTGCAATTGCGCGGGCGCGGCAAGAATCCAACGGACGTGACCAAGCTCCTCAAGCAGTTGGCAGGAATCAAGGACCCGCCGAAGCCAAAAGAAGAAAAAAAGAAGAAGCGCGGCAAAGCGGCGGAAGCGCCGAAAGCAAGTCGCAGCGAAACGGCGGAACAAGCGAAAGAAACTGCGGCGGCTGAAGAAAGGCGCGGGACGGTGGCGCAGGCAGCAGAAGCACGGAAAACAAAGCAGACGCGGCCGAAAATGCGCGCCGGGGGCAGGCAAAAAAGTTCCGCGAGAGTTTCGAACAAACGGAAAAGGTCATCGCGCTGAGTTTCGCGGGCGGCGAAATCGCGGCGCGCTCTCTTTTTCCGTCAGCAAGAGTTAGCGAAATCCGCAGTACCGGGCTAAGATAGAACAACCAATGAGTTCGGCCGAATTCGTACACCTGCATGTGCACACGGATTATTCGCTGCTCGATGGCGCTTGCGAAATCGGCGAGCTGACCTCCGAGGCGGCCCGGCAGAAAATGCCGGCGGTCGCCGTCACCGACCACGGCAATCTCTTCGCCGCGGCAAATTTCTTCCAGCAAGCATTGACGCACGGCGTGAAGCCGATCATCGGCTGCGAAGTATACGTCGCGCCCGACAGCCACAAAAATCGCGGCGCGGATGCGGAGCGCTCGAATCACCTCGTTTTGCTCTGCGAAAATGAAGAGGGCTACCGCAATTTAATCCGGCTTGTTTCGACAGGATTTCTCGACGGCTTTTATTACAAGCCGCGTATTGACCACGAACTTCTTTCCAAAAACAGCCGCGGGCTCATTGCTCTTTCCGCGTGTCTGCGCGGCGAAGTCACCGAACACGTCCTTGAGAATCGCCACGAACAGGCGCGCGCGTCCGCGTACCGTTTGCAGGAAATTTTTGGCAAAGGGAATTTCTTCCTCGAAGTGCAGGATCAGGGTTTGGAAGTCGATAAGCGCGTGAACGAAGGCGTGGTCCGCGTGGCGCGCGAGACGGGCATCCCGCTGGTGGCCACGAATGATTGCCATTATTTGACGCGCGCGGATGCCAAGGCGCAGGAAGTTCTGCTATGCATTCAAACGGGCAAAACCATGAGCGAACCGAATCGCATGCGTTTTGCCACCGACCAGTTTTATTTCAAGACCGCGCAGGAAA